>PMNJ01000180.1:0-11308 GCA_003162595.1 Bacteroidales bacterium
ATAAATATTTTAGATACACCTGGGCTGGATGATTTCAGCGGCGGAGTTATATCTTCGCTTTTTGCATCTGATGCTGCGGTTATGACTATCAATGTTCAGAACGGTGTAGAAGTAGGAACTGAGATCCATTTCCGTCATGCAGAAAAAGATAACAAACCACTTATTATTGTAATTAACGGGCTCGATCACGAAAAAGCCAACTTTGAGAAGTCTCTTGAAATGCTGAAGGAAAGATTAAGCAACAATGTAATACTTATTCAATATCCCGTAAACGAGGGAATCGGATTCAATTCTATAATTGACCTGCTTAAAATGAAAATGCTCCGGTACACTAAAGATGGTGGAAAGGCAGAAATACTTGAGATACCCGCTGATCAGGCGTCAAGAGCTGCAGAATTACACAGTGCGCTCGTCGAAAAAGCTGCCGAAAGTGATGAAGCTTTGATGGAATTATTCTTTTCAAACGATTCTCTTTCCGAAGAAGAAATAAAAAAAGGTATTGCCAAAGGAATAAGATCAAGAGGAATGTTCCCTGTTTTATGTCTCTCTTCAAAATTCAATATCGGAGTCGACAGACTGATGGAATTTATCATAACTGAAGCGCCTTCGATTTCTGATATGCCTGCCCCGGTTAACAATAAAGGAAATGAAGTTAAACCGAATCCGTCAGGCCCTGCTTCAGTTTATGTTTTTAAATCATCAATTGAAGAGCATATAGGGGAAATAAACTATTTCAGGGTATATTCCGGAAAAGTTACCGAAAACCTGGATGTTATAAATACCAGCAATGGCACAAAAGAACGTTTAGCACAGCTTTATGTCAGCGCCGGAAAGAACAGGACAAGAGTACCTGAACTTTATGTAGGAGACATCGGTGCCTTTGTGAAGCTTAAAAATACCAAAACCGGACATACTCTCAATGCCCCCGGTAACGACTGGAAATATGAAGGTGTCAAATTTCCTGATCCTAAATACAGAACTGCTATTAAAGCTCAGAGTGAAAGCGATGATGAGAAACTTGGTGAAGCCCTGAATAAAATTCATCTGGAGGATCCGACAATTGTGATTGAATATTCAAAAGAATTAAAACAGATTATTGTACACGGTCAGGGAGAATATCACCTTAATATTATGAGGTGGCACCTTGATAATATTTATAAGATACCTACAAACTTTAACCCTCCCAAAATACCATATCGCGAAACAATCACAAAGACAGCGCAGGCTGACTACAGGCACCGGAAGCAATCAGGTGGCGCTGGCCAGTTTGGCGAAGTACATATGATTATTGAACCTTACGAAGAGGGCTCAAAAGAAGTATCAATGCAAAAGATCAACGGTAAGGAGATAAAGATTTCAGTTCGTGATAAAGAGGAGATTACTCTTCCCTGGGGTGGAAAACTTGTATATGTCAACAGTATCGTGGGAGGTTCAATTGATGCAAGGTTTATGCCTGCAATCCTCAAAGGGATTATGGAAAAAATGGAGATCGGCCCGCTTACAGGATCATATGCCCGTGATATCAGGGTATATGTATATGACGGAAAGATGCACCCTGTTGACTCAAATGAAATTTCTTTCCGTTTAGCAGGAAGAAATGCATTCAGCCAGGCTTTCAAAATTGCAGGACCAAAAATTCTGGAACCGGTATATGATGTTGAAATTATGGTCCCCTCCGACCGTATGGGTGATGTTATCAGCGACCTTCAGGGCAGACGCGGAATGGTTCTTGGTATGGCAAGTGAAAAACGTTTTGAGGTTATTAAAGCAAAAGTACCTCTTGCTGAAATGAATAAATACTCCACTGCCCTTAGTTCCATAACCGGTGGCCGCGCGATGTATTCAATGAAGTTTGCGGAATATGCACAGGTTCCGGGAGATGTGCAGGACCAGGTTATCAAAGCTTACTCTGAGGAAGAAGAGGAAGAATAGAGTTTATTTACCCCCCTAAAGGGGAGTTAAAATTCGTTTATTAAGAAAAATAAATAATAAAACCGCCTTAAATTGGGGCGGTTTTTATGTTTCCTCTGTGTACCTCTATTCCTTCTCTGTGAACTCTGTGTAAGTTCTTAATTATTAGTTATACTGAGGACACAAAGGCTACATAGATGAGTTTTATTCAAAATTTTTGACATGAAAACAAAACAAATTATTTACCAGGTCGATGCATTTACCACAGAACCATTCAAAGGTAATCCTGCCGGTGTCTGCATTCTCGATAGTGAACCTCATACGGTATGGATGCAAAACATGGCAATGGAAATGAATCTTTCCGAAACAGCATTCGTCTTCCCCGGTCACGATTGTCGTATAATAAGATATTTCACTCCCGAAGCAGAAATGAAGCTTTGTGGTCATGCTACTCTGTCTGCATCACATATCCTTTATGAGACACGACTGGTAAAGAGTGGTGAAGAGATCAGGTTTTCATCTAAAGCAGGTGAACTGAAAATAAAGAAAAACGGAGCATGGATAATTATGAATTTTCCTGTTTACACTCTTGAAAAAATTAAGATAACGCCTGAATTTGAAAGAGTCACTGGTGTAGTTCCTCAAGAGTTATATAAAGCAGGTTTTGGATGGACACTTGCATTATTGAAAAATGAAAAAGAGGTAAGAGAAATGAAGCCTCATTTTTCTCTGATGAAAATATCACCTTACGGAGATCTGATAGTGACAGCCGGATCTGAAGATTCTGCATTCGATTTTTGTGTACGTTGCTTTGCTCCAGTTGTCGGGATTGATGAAGATCCGGTAACAGGTTCCGCACATTGTGCTCTTGCTCCATTCTGGGCTGAAAAGACAGGTAAGAAAGATTTTAATTCCCATCAGATATCTAAAAGAGAGGGCGTTCTGAAAGTGTCACTAAAAGGTGACAGAGTTGAAATTTCCGGACAGGCTAAAACCATCTTTAAGGCGGTTTTGTATGTTTAATTGAAATCCATTAACCGCGTGATTGTTGTAGGGACGTTGCATGCAACGTCCCTACTGATACAGTGTTGAAACAACATTACGGTTTCATAAATATTTTGTATATTTCACATGCATAAAAATTCTGAATATGAAACAAGATACCGATTTGCGCATCATTGAGTTAGGGCTTATCTTACCACCTGCTCCCAAACCTGTCGGAGTTTATAAACCTGTTCTGGTAGTGGATAAATTTCTCTATATATCAGGTCAGGGACCAATATCAGCCGATGGAACTATGATGAAAGGGAAAGTAGGTGCTGATCTGGACACAGCTGCGGGAAAAATTGCTGCAAGGCAGGTTGGACTTACAATGCTTTCAACAATCAAGGCTCATTTTGGTGAACTAAAAAAAATAAAACGGATAGTGAAGGTACTGGGGATGGTCAACTGTACTCCCGAGTTTGACAGTCATCCTGCTGTTATAAACGGATTCAGTGAGTTAATGTCTGAAGTTTTTGGCGAAGATAACGGTGTCGGAGTAAGAAGTGCAGTCGGGACAATGCTCCCCATGAATATCGTCGTTGAAGTTGAAGCTATGTTTGAACTTTATTAGAAAATATGAACTATCTGTTAATATCATTTACCCCCTTTCTTATTTCCCCCAAGGGGGACATGATTACCACTCTTGATATGGTCTCCTTCCCCCTGGGGGAAGGTTGGGAAGGGGGTAATAGAATTCAAGAAGGTTTAATCTGATTCCTCTAAGATATTTATAAATTTAAGCGACTCTCATCTCATGAAAAACAGCCCTGATTCAAATGATGGTTGGTATCTGGTAGACAATGCAGATGAAGTCAGTTCCCCTTCGCTTCTTGTTTATCCCGATCGTATCGAAGCCAACATTAAGAAAGCAATTGAAATAGCCGGGAGTGTTGATAATCTAAGGCCGCATGTGAAGACTCATAAAATGGCTGAGATTATTAAACTTCAGATGAAATATGGCATTTACAAGTTCAAATGTGCTACAATATCCGAGACTGAGCTGGTGGCAAGATGTGGAGCCCCCGACATTTTACTTGCGATGCAACCGGTCGGCCCAAACATTAGAAGGTATTTTAAATTAAAAGAAGAATTTAAAAATATAAAGATCTCCTGTATAGCTGATAATGAAGAGGTTATTATACAGTTGTCAGATATGGCCAGGAAAACCGGACTCGAAACTCACGTCTGGCTTGACATTAACAATGGTATGAACCGCACTGGTGTAATTCCCGGAGAAAAAGCAGCAAGGCTCTTTAAAAGAATAGTAGATTCACCTATGCTCGTGGCTGAAGGATTTCATGTTTATGACGGTCATATTCATGAAACGGATATATCATTCCGGCAAAAAATCTGCGATGATGCATTTGTCCCTGTTATGGGACTTATAGAAGAGCTAAAAAATGAAGGCATTTCACCAATTAAAATTATAGCCGGAGGAACTCCTACCTTCCCCATTCATTCACTACGAAAAGGTGTAGAATGCAGCCCGGGAACACTAATTTTATGGGACGGAAACAGCAGGTCATTTTCCGATATGGAGTTTTCATATGCAGCTGTATTGCTCTCAAGAGTTATTAGCAAACCCGGGAAGGATTTGTTATGTCTCGATCTCGGTCATAAAGCAATAGCTTCGGAAATGCCTCAACCACGAATAAAATTTCTGGATATTGATAAATATACTATCATAAGCCATAACGAAGAACATATGGTGATCAGGACAGCTTCGTCAGATAAATATAAACCGGGGTATCTTCTTTACGGTATTCCATGGCATATTTGTCCAACGGTTGACCGGTACGATACTGTTTATGTAATTAATGACCATAAGGTTACAGGCCAGTGGAATGTTGAAGCAAGAAAAAGAAAAATTACAATCTGATCCAACTCTGAACAATGTTAAAGATTCCTTTGATTTTTGATGCTCACCTCGACCTGTCCATGAATGCCCTGGAATGGAACCGTGACTTAAGATGGCCTGTAAAAGATATACGCAAATATGAGGAAGGAATGACTGATAAACCAGACAGGGCTAATGGTACAGTAAGTTTACCTTCGATGCGTGAAGGGCATGTGGGTGTTTGTGTTGCCACTCAGATTGGCAGGTATGTAAAACGTGGAAACAGTATGCCTGGTTGGAATTCACCGGAACAGGCATGGGCTCAGACTCAGGGTCAGTTGGCCTGGTACAATGCCATGGAAGATGCCAGTGAAATGGTACAGATTCGTACCACAAATGATCTTGAAAAACATCTTAAGTTATGGGAGAACCCGCCAGAAAATGCAGCTATTGGTTATATTTTAAGTCTCGAAGGTGCAGACTCTATCGTTTCAATGCACCATCTGGAAAAAGCATATGACTATGGGTTACGTGCCATAGGCCCTGCTCATTATGGCCCCGGAACCTATGCACAGGGAACTGATTCCAATGGCGGGATAGGTATTAAAGGGCGCGAGCTTCTCAAAAAAATGGAAAGACTCGGCATAATACTTGATACTACCCATTTATGTGACGAGAGCTTTAGGGAAGCGTTGAATAT
Source organism: Bacteroidales bacterium (assembly GCA_003162595.1). GTDB lineage: Bacteria > Bacteroidota > Bacteroidia > Bacteroidales > VadinHA17 > LD21. The sequence goes on from PMNJ01000180.1 coordinate 5,493, forward strand.
ATATAATGGACCTGTATGGGCGAGTCATAATAACTGCCGTGCTTTTGTACCTCACAACAGGCAATTCTCCGATGCTCAAATCACTGAGCTGGTAAACAGAGAAGCAGTGATCGGAGTTGCACTCGACGCATGGATGATGGTTCCCGGCTGGGTCAGAGGTAAATCAGATCCAAAAGCGATTGGAGTGTCATTAAAACTTATGATCAATAATATTGACCATATTTGTCAGCTTGCCGGTAACTCTTTACACGCCGGTATCGGATCGGATCTCGATGGCGCTTTTGGCAGGGAACAATGCCCGTATGATCTTGATACTATCGCTGACCTTCAAAAGGTGACCGGACTGCTTTCTGAAATTGGTTATGCCGAATCAGATATTCAGAATGTATTGAGTAATAACTGGATCAGATTTCTGAAGAAAAACCTGCCGTTGAGCCTTTGAGCCTACCTGTATAGGTAAACGGCCCCCCTGTACAGGTTACCATTATAGGTAATGTCATCCCAACCATAAGCTCTGATAATATAAAAATAGATTCCGGGAGAAGCTTTGACTGATGAAAAATTCACATTTCCGTCCCATCCTTTCCACTGTCTGAGTATTTCTCCTTCTCCATAGAATGAATAAACCTTCAGACCACTGCGGCTAAAAACTTCAACACTTAAATTCCTGAGCGATTTTGATTCAACCAAAAAATTGTCATTGATCCCATCGCCATTTGGAGTAAATACATTCGGAATATTAAGTTCAGATTGATCAACAGAGATTTTTTGATCGAGTCTTAATGAATCGACACAATGAAGATCACTTTCAACGGTCAGTTTAACTGAATACTCTCCAGGTTTATAATATATATGAGGATCGGGATTATTAAGTTTCGAGGTAGTGGTATCGCCAAATTCCCAAAGATACCTTAATGCTCTTACAGATTTATCTGTGAAGGTTACTGTGAGAGGAGCCTGCCCTGTAAAAGGGTCAACTGTAAAATCAGCCTTTACGCGGATAGTCTGGTAAGAGAATGATGAGTCGCTCACACATCCAAAACTGTCGCTTACCTGAAGATTATAGATAACATCAACAAGGGGCGGATCAAAAGTCTGAGGGTTTAAGTAGAAATCGGGTGATGGTATTGTTGATGCCGGATCAGATGACCACAAAAAATTGACGGTATTCGGCAATTTAACAGGAACTCCGTTGGAGATATTGTTATAATAGAAAGTATCAATCGCGGCCTGGCCTTTTAAGGCAACATAGTCACATGTACGATTCTGTAACGCTGCAGATGAAAAAGGTTTGTCAACAAAAATCCATCCGACAAGACTTGTATCAAATCCTCCGCTGATAATAACTTTATATCCGCCCTGATCAAGATCTGTTGAAGATGAAGTTGAGACTCCTGAATCGGTTTTGAGAAAGGTGCTGAAACTTTTGGTGATGTCGCTCCATCGGTACCACGAAAAATTGTAAGGACCTGTTCCTCCGGGACTAGCAGCATTCAGTGCACCTTTTTGCGTTCCTGTTGCATTACAGAAGATAAAAACGGGATCTTTAACTGTAGGTGCTGATGGATAGGAGGTATATCGTATGGCGCTCATTCCAGGTGCAGAGAGTTGAGCTTCAGCAATAGCAGGTATTAATAAAACTATTATTGACAAAAAATAACGCACAGGCAATCAGATCTTTGTAATATAAACGATTTCTGAATCTTTTTGGTATTCTATTTTGCAATTATAATGAATTTAGGGCAATATTCAGGGTCAATCAAGATGAAATACCTCTTCCATATCTGCCCACCATTCCCCTTTTTTCCGCGTAGCAACCGGATCCTGCATTGGCTCCATAATTGCCCACCATTCCTGCGTCTTGGGATCTGCAGCCATTTTAGCCATATCGGCAGCAAAATCTTTACCGGTATATTCAAAATATGCGTACAACAAATTGTCTTTATGAAAAATAGAATAGTTCTGCATATGACATTTTTTAATCATGTCCAGAACTTCAGGCCAAACAGCTGAATGATACTTTTTATATCGTTCAAAATTCTCCGGTCTTACACCAATTACCTGTCCGAATCTTTTCATTTTTGTTATAATTTTAATTTATATACAATTATAATGAATTAAATTAAATCCTAATAGAGACGCCCAAGTCGGGCGTCTCTACTGTTAATAAATAAATCTGATTAAATTTTCAATATAATATGGCCCTGAAATTGTTATTACTAAATTTGCCTGCCCTGGGTGCTGTAATTCAAACAAACACATGACAACCGATTATCTGAACGATCTGAATGAGTCTCAGAAACAAGCAGTTATCAACACTGAAGGACCTTCTCTTGTGATTGCGGGTGCAGGAGCCGGGAAAACAAGAGTGCTGACTTACAGGATAGTTCACCTGCTTCAGAAGGGTATTCCTGCTGGTAAAATCCTTGCGCTGACTTTTACAAATAAGGCAGCAAAGGAGATGAAAGACCGCATCACCGGAATTGTCAGTCCCGAGATAGCCAGGTATCTCTGGATGGGTACTTTCCATTCTGTGTTTGCAAAGATTTTAAGGATGGAAGGTGAAAGACTGGGATATAAATCGAATTACACAATTTACGATTCTTCCGATTCTAAAAGCCTTATCAGATCTATTATCCGGGAACTCAACCTTGATGATAATATTTATAAACCAGGCGTCATTTCTTCAAGAATATCTACTGCAAAAAATAACCTTGTGACATCCAGTATGTACGCTGCTGATATCTCAATGCAGGAATATGACAAATCGAGCCGGATGCCATTGCTCGCCGATGTTTACAGGACTTATGCCGCCCGTTGTTTCAAAGCAAATGCGATGGACTTTGATGATCTGCTTCTGAATACAAACATACTCTTCAGAGATTTTCCCGATGTCCTCGATAAATATCAGCAAAGATTTAATTATGTACTTGTTGACGAGTACCAGGATACCAACTATTCCCAATATCTCATAGTTAAAAAGCTTGCCGCTTCACATCAGAATATCTGTGTGGTAGGCGATGATGCTCAGAGCATTTATTCATTCCGGGGAGCCAGGATTGAAAATATACTCGAGTTTAAAAATGATTATGCGGATTATCAGCTTTTTAAGCTTGAACAAAACTACAGGTCGACTCAGACAATAGTCAATGCCGCAAATACAATTATTGCAAATAATGAAGGTCAGATCCGGAAAAACGTATATTCAATGAATGAGGCCGGTGAGAAGATACAGGTAATGCAGGCGATAACCGATTCTGAGGAGGGATTTAATGTTTCGTCTGATATTTTCGATAAAAAACTCTCTCAGCAGCTAAATTGGTCGGATTTTGCAATCTTATACAGAACAAATGCCCAGTCCAGGATATTTGAAGAGACTCTCCGTCGAAAAAATATACCTTATAAAATTTATGGAGGTTTATCCTTTTATGAGCGGAAGGAGATTAAAGATATTCTGTCATACTTCAGAATGGTTATCAACCCGGAAGATGAAGAAGCACTTAAAAGATCAATTAACTATCCCAAACGAGGTATAGGAGATACTACGATTCAGAAGATATTTGAATTGGCTGACACTCTGAATGTAACACCCTGGAGTATTCTCCCTGAAGCCGGGAAATATCCGGAACATTTTAATTCAGGGACAGTAAAAAAACTGACTATGTATGTTGAGTTTATCAATAATCTTCGACTGAATTCGGATACCACTGATGCTTTTGTTAAAGCCAGGGAAATAGCGCTTGGTTCAGGAATCATGAGAGAACTTAAGGATGGAAAATCCCCTGAGGAGGTCAGTCGCTATGAAAACCTTGAGGAGTTACTGAATGCCATAAAAGTATTTACAGAGGCTGCTGAAACAAATGGAGAACCGTCTATTTTAGAAGCCTACATGGCAAACGTGGCTTTACTGACTGATCAGGACACCGAAAACGAAGAAGACCGGAATAAGGTAACTCTCATGACGATGCATTCTGCCAAAGGATTGGAATTCAAACATGTATATATTGTCGGGATGGAAGACACACTGTTTCCCTCTCCTATGTCATCGGGAAGTGCCCGTGAGCTTGAAGAAGAGAGACGACTGTTCTATGTTGCTGTTACCCGTGCAGAAAAACAGGCAACTTTAAGTTATGCACTTAACCGCTATAAATGGGGAAATCTTGAGAGATGCAGTCCCAGCAGGTTCCTTCGTGAAATTGATCAGAAGTTTCTTCACTATCCCCAGACTGGCGGAAAACCTTTTCAAAACAATAATCATTCCACAAAAAAACCCGCATCTCTTCATGAAGAACCTCATTCTTATACAAAGGATGAAAGGTTTAAAAAGATCAGCAAATCAGGTGCTTCATCCGACGTTCCATTTGTCGGAAGTGATTCCTCCCTGTTTGCTGAAGGTGACATGGTAGAACATGAGAGATTTGGCAAAGGAATAATTATATCCATTGAAGGACAATCACCGAACACCACCGCCACCGTTAATTTCGGAAAAGACGGAAACAAGAAGTTGCTCCTTAGATTTGCAAAACTGAAGAAGCTATGACTATCATTGCCAGAGCCCCCTGGCCGCTTCGCGTCCTTCGCGGCAAGCTGGCTCCTTCGCTAAACCAGCCCACCAGGCTGGTTCTTTACGCTCGGCCCTCCCTAAAGGGGGACTAATACTGTGTGTATAAGATGGATTCCCCTAGATAACAGAGATTTAGCCCCCCTTTAGGGGGGGAAGGGGGGCTAAGCTTTATTTTTTACCGGACTGACCGAAATTCATTTTCATGAAAGTTATACCTACTGTAGATATTGAATGGCTATATTTATCATTGATCTCTTTAGTCTCCATTTTCATAGTCGTCTTATTGTTTTTATCGAATGATTCCATAGCCAGCATCATAGACCCTTCAAATCCGGGATAGTTATAGTATGTTGGCATTCCAGATTTGCCCCAATACTTTTTATCAGCTTTCAGTTTGACATCTTTGGTCATCCAGACATTTGAATAACCATCTTTGTCAGGATCAACTATTTTATACTCATCACATTTGTATCCTGCAATAACACGCGAATTTCCTGTTTTTGTTATTGTTGCCTTTTGAGGGTTACCATTCTGGTTCTTGGTTTGAGCGGCCATTGCCGAATCGGAAGGAAGGGTTGAGATCATGCCTGTTTTAGAACTACCATTCTCCAGAAGCATCATGAAACATTTGTTGTCATTATCATAAAGGAATATCGTCGGAACATTTTTATCTCCCTGCTTGGCGTCTACCGGTAACATTTCAATTCCGGCATTAAGAGTATTACTATTATAATAGGTGTAATAGTCTGACTTCAATACATCTTTTTTATCATAGGTCTCCATCTGCATATATATGCGGCCGGTAAATTTATATTCATCATCATATTTGATGTCGATTTTCGCGCCAAACAATCCACGACCTGTGGCTTTGGTACCGCCTTTACTCTGAGCAGAAGTAGTGTCCGATTGCTTCTTATCAGCTTGCTGTTTTGCTTTGGCTTCATCCCTGTCACTTTTATCAACTGCCGAATCAACTTTATGTTCAAGCTTTCTGTCAACTGCCCTTCTTAAAAGCCAGGTTTGGGCATTTGAGGTGGCAGATAACATCATCGACATTACAACTAACAGAATTATTGATCTTGTTTTCATGTTTAAGAGTATTTATTGATTTTAGTATAAAGTTACGAAACTATGGTAAATATTACCTAGGGCAACTTTAAAAATAATAAACATTTTACAAATTCTGTCCTATAACGAGGATTTATCCCGTGTGAATAAAAGAAAAGAGGCTACACTTGCATGTAACCTCCTA
>PMNJ01000180.1:11332-11547 GCA_003162595.1 Bacteroidales bacterium
AGCTTCCAGCTTAATTCCACAGCCTCAATCGGATCGAGCTTTTTGTCCATTATAATATAAGAAACAAATGCCAGCCGGCATCCGATTATTATCCCAGGAATAATGAGCGCAAATAATCCAAGGACAACCAGAGCAAATACCAGCAGGTTTGCAAGAATAATATGAAGATAATTCTCCATAAATCCTTTTATCAGGTACTCAAAATCGGGTTTTAT
>PMNJ01000105.1 GCA_003162595.1 Bacteroidales bacterium
TCGCCCAGACTTGCTCTTTTTGCAGCTGCAACTACAGCTAATTCAAGAAGGTTGCCTTCACCGGTCTGAACACATTTGGTTATTGCATCAAGTGCAGCCTGACATTCAGTTTTGTTCCTTTCGGCACGGAGTTTAGCCAGCCTCACAATCTGCGATTCACGCACAGCTGAATTATCAACCTCGAGTGTTTCAATAGGATCTTCCTTTTCAAGCCTGTAACTGTTTGTACCAACTATTGTCTGCACTCCCGAATCTATCTTGGCCTGGGCCCTGGCAGCTGCCTCTTCAATCCTCATCTTTGGAACTCCCGATTCAACTGCTTTTGCCATACCTCCCAGACTTTCAACTTCCTTAATATGCTCCCATGCCCTCTGAACAATTTCATCTGTGAGTGTCTCAACATAGTATGACCCGGCCCATGGGTCAATTGCTTTGCAAACCCTTGTCTCCTCCTGGATATATATCTGGGTGTTTCTTGCAATCCGTGCTGAAAAATCAGTAGGCAGGGCTATAGCCTCATCGAGCGCATTTGTATGAAGACTCTGTGTATGACCTAATACAGCTGCCATAGCTTCGATGCAGGTACGTCCAACATTATTGTAAGGATCCTGTTCGGTCAGGCTCCACCCTGATGTCTGACAATGAGTTCTGAGAGCAAGTGATTTGGGATTCTTTGGATTGAATTCACTGACAATTTTCGCCCATAACATTCTTGCTGCCCTCATCTTGGCAATTTCCATAAAATGGTTCATACCGATTGCCCAGAAGAATGAGAGCCGGGGTGCAAAAGCATCGATATCAAGCCCTGCTTTAATCCCGGTTCTCAGATATTCCAGTCCGTCGGCGAGCGTATAAGCAAGTTCTATATCGCACGTTGCGCCTGCCTCCTGCATGTGATAGCCTGAGATGCTTATAGAATTAAACCTGGGCATTTTTTCTGACGTATACCTGAAAATATCAGCGATTATCTTCATCGAAAACTCAGGAGGATAAATGTAAGTGTTCCTTACCATGAATTCTTTCAGAATATCATTCTGGATTGTTCCTGATAGTTCATCGAGCCTTGCTCCCTGTTCAAGTGCAGCAACTATGTAAAAAGCCATTATCGGAAGAACGGCTCCATTCATAGTCATCGACACAGACATCTTATTAAGAGGAATCTGGTCAAAAAGTAATTTCATATCAAGAATTGAATCAACTGCAACACCAGCTTTTCCAACATCCCCAGCGACTCTTTCATGATCCGAATCATATCCCCTGTGCGTGGCAAGATCAAAAGCCACAGACAATCCTTTTTGCCCGGCAGCCAAATTACGTCTGTAAAATGCATTTGACTCTTCAGCTGTTGAAAATCCCGCATATTGCCTTATTGTCCATGGAAACATTGCATACATGCCGGAATATGGTCCTCTTAAAAATGGCGGTAATCCGGCAGCATAATTAAGATGCTCCAACCCTGCCAGATCCTCTTTCGTATAAACGCTACTGATGGGAATCCGTTCAGGAGTTATCCAATCTTTTTTTAAACCATTTTCACTCTCCCACTCAGGGTAATCTTTCCCGGTAACGGGGAGAGTTTTTAGGTCGCTATATCTGAATTTTGGTCTCATGCTCTACATTTTTGTTCCTTTATCAGCTCCTGATCTCAACCTCTCATATTCCTCAGATCCTCTGAAAATTTTTATTGGTTCAACCTGAAGATCACTGCCGACTACAGGTGATTTAAATACTCTGGTCAGATCAATTTCTGAAGGAGCTTTTTCATCGAGGTCAGGAAATCTGTTTGTTCCAAGAAGTATCTCTTTACCAGCTGCAATATCTGACTTTCTTTGGGATGCCGATTCGGACAGTTTTTTCTGAATCAATCCTGTTTTAAGACAGGTAAGAAAACCGCCCTGATCTTCAATTTCAAGAAATAACTTCCATGCGTTTTCTGCAATCAGATTTGTGAGGTTCTCAATATAATATGAACCTGCTGAAGGATCTGCAACCTTATCGAAATAAGCTTCTTCCTTAAGTATCAGTTGCTGGTTCCTTGCAATTCTTTCAGAAAATTCATCAGGATGCCTGAAAACAATGTCAAAGGGTTCTACCGTAAGCGAATCTGTTCCACCGAGAATAGCCGACATTGCTTCACTCTGTGTTCTCAGCATATTAACATAAGGATCGTACATTGTTTTATTCCATTCACTTGTAATACAATGCATTTCCATTTTAATATTTTCACCATGGTCTGGATGGAACCCATTGGTGACAACTGACCAGAGAAAGCGGGCAGCTCTCAGCTTCGCAATCTCCGGGAAATAGTTTGATCCCGTTCCGAAACTGAACCTTATCTTTGAGGCTGCGACATCGGCACTTATTCCCCTCTCAGTAAGTTGTGACAGGTATTCGCTTCCCATAGAAATTCCGAATGCCAGTTCCTGAACTATATCGGCCCCTGCATTAGTAAAATTTGACGCATTTATATTGATTGTCCTGAAGTGAGGAAGAGATTCTGAAGCTTTTACGACTGAAGCCAGGTAATCAAATCCCTGTTCAGGAGGTATACATAATGTCCCATTAACCATTAGTCTGCTTAATGGATCAACTTCAATGGCTCCTCTGATTTCATTTGGGTCCGAATAAGATTTTTTTACATAATTTATTATCAGATCAATTATCTCCTTTGCCTTGCCATTAGAGAGAAAATTTATTTCGATTCCACCCAGGAAGATTCTTTCGAGGAGAAAATCAAAATTCTTTTCATTAACAGATTCCGGGTCAGCAATAATAAAACCAAGTGAATCAATCCCTTTCGTAAGGATTGTCAAGGCTTTACGGTTCGCTTCAGAATAGTTATTTACTTCTATATTCTGCCTGATCAACCAATTGTTGTTTTTAATCTTTGTACCTCTGATGTATGGAAATTGGCCCGGCAGCGTGTTGATATACATAAGGTTTTCAACATCCTCCATTCTGTAAAAAGGCTGAACCTCAAACCCTTCATTCGTTTTCCAGACAAGTTTTTCATTAAAGTCAGCGCCCTTCAGGTCAGTATTAATCCTATCCATCCACTCTTTTGTGGTTACCGGGGGAAACTGATCAAATAAATTTTCCTTTTGCACCATTGTTATCAGTCTTGATATTTGAAACGCAAATTAAATGAATCAGTAATCAAAGTTTTTATGAAATTTATCATATTGAGATGATTATGGAATTTTTGATTATTTACCCGCAAACTCCATAAGAAAAGATTTTATGAATGGATTCAGATCACCATCGAGAACTGCCTGTACGTTTCCGGTCTCATGGTTTGTACGTAAATCCTTAACCATTTTATATGGATGAAGCACATAAGATCTTATCTGTGAACCCCATTCAATCTTTTTCTTCTCGCCTTCAATCTTTGCCTGCTCCTCTCTTTGCTTTCTGAGCTCGAGCTCATAAAGCTGCGATTTAAGAATCCTCATCGCATTCTCCTTATTATTGAGCTGTGATCGTGTTTCCTGGTTTTCGATTACCAGTCCTGAAGGTTTATGTCTCAACCTTACTGCTGTCTCAACCTTATTGACATTCTGACCCCCGGCGCCACTCGACCGGAATGTGTCCCAGGTAATATCGGCCGGATTAATTTCAATTTCAATATTGTTATCGACGAGTGGTGATATGAAGACCGACGCAAAAGTTGTTTGACGTTTTCCCTGTGCATTGAAGGGTGATATTCTTACAAGCCGGTGTACACCGTTTTCGCTTTTAAGATAACCATAGGCCCGTTCACCTTCTACCTCTAAAGTCACAGTTTTGATACCAACCTCATCACCAGGCTGATAATCAAGCTCTTTAACTTTGTAGTTGTTTCTTTCAGCCCAACGCAGATACATCCTCATCAACATTGCGGCCCAATCGTTGCTTTCAGTACCGCCGGCTCCGGAATTTATTTTCAGAATAGCGCCAAGCTGATCTTCTTCTTTCTGTAACATGTTCCTGACCTCCAGGTCTTCGATCAGGGAAAGGCAGTTCTTATACTGGGTATCAACTTCTTCTTCAGTTGCTTCTCCTTCCCTGTAGAAGTCATTTATTACATTAATATCATCAATGGCAGAATTAATTTTGTCAAAAGCTGTTGTCCAGCTCTTTAATTGAGCTATACCTTTCAGAAGGTCTTCAGCCTTTTTCGGATCATTCCATAAACCGGGTTGTTGTGACAGGTTTTCTTTTTCAGCTATGAGTTCAAGTTTGCCTTCGATGTCAAAGGTACCTCCTTAACGCGTCGCGGCGTCCCGATAAAGCTTTTATCTGTTCGTTAGTTATCATTTCTGAATTTTTGGACAAATTTAGTCTTTTACCGTATAAATACGTAAATAATCGTACTTACATATTATTCACGGATAATTATATGGCATAAAACTTTACTTTTAGCATTCGATTGAACAAGTATGCTGAAACTCATTATATTTCTCCGTCCCATTGCCAGGTATTTGCTAATTGCCTGGGTAGTAACGATAATTATTTTATCATCTCTTCCTAATATTCCAACATTAAAGATCCATACAGCAAGAGCTGAGTTCAGGCTGGATTATCTTATGCATTTTTGTGAATATGGGGTTTTGACTTTCGTGACTTTTCTTTCATTTGCAGGAGAAGAGTTTAAAATCAGATTCAGAAAGTTCATCATAATAACTGTGTTGCTGATATTGTTTGCTGCTCTTGATGAGTTACATCAAAAGCTTATTCCGGGAAGGACATGCAGTATAAATGATGTTGCAAGTGATGTGACAGGAGTTCTTGCGGCAATTATATTCACTCTAATAATATTCAGATCGATCGGAATCAGATTAAAAAAGTCTGATTAAAAATCCTTTATTATTAATTTTAGTTACACAGAGTTACACTGAGAAGCACAGAGTTGCACAAAGAAAGAATTTATAAAATATTGCTCTGTGGCTCTCTGTGAACCCTCTGTGACTCTCAGTGTAAGTTCTAAATATTTAATCTTATGGATTGTATTCAACACCGGAGAGCCTGCCCCGACTTGTCGGGGTGTTCCATCAATTAACCCTGAAACCTGCAAACGTTCCAGTGCCAGTTTCAGTAGATCCACCTGTATTTATGATTACTTTGACTTTATCTCCTTGAATAAGTTTCATGGTAATTGATCTCGTCATTGATGTAGTCGCAGTGATACCACTATTTAGTATTTCAAATAATCCGCCATTAAGAAATATTTTCAGTGCCCTCGAATCTCCTGTTCCTGTGGCATTAAAACTTACAATAAAAGTATAAATTCCTGAAGTAGATGCAGTAAATACACCTGAGGTTACATCATAACCTGTGCCATCCATATAATCAATATCCCCTGCTTTGAAATCATAATCAGTCATAAAGAGTAACCCTGTTTCAGAAGTTTGTTTCTTAGCTCTGAAATCTATCATTGTGCCAAGTGTCACGCTATTACCTCCTGATATTGAAAGAGATTTACTTGATTCTGAATATGTTAATTGCTGATTATCCGTATTATCCATATATTTACTCAGATCAACACCGGTTGAGGAAGCATTTTTATCTATTGTAAGCTGATTCCCTGATAAATGGATATCCTGAATCCCTGCTGTTTTAAGAGTTGAAAGATCAGCCGCTGTTCCATTAGATATACTCAAACTTCCGGTCGCATTATCATATGACAAATTTTGTTTAAACGGACTCAGATCAATCAGAGTTGCAGAAGCGTTCTTTGTTATTTTAAGTTTATTGTTAATATCAAGTTGCAGATCCTGTATCTGATTGGTTAATCCTACCTTATTGCCACCCAGAATAGAAAGGGTATCTCCGATAAGTGTGAGCTGGTGAGGAACATTTAGCGATGAAAGGTTTACTGTATTCCCATTTAAAATTGAAAGGTTATTACCGTCAAATGAAAGTGTCTGTTTATCAGATGCCGGATCACCCGGATCGCCTTTTGGTCCCTGGGGCCCGGGCTCAAGAGATTTCTGTGCATAAAGTGCATATGGTACCGCAAGGAACTGCATGGTTCCCATATCTATAAAATCATTATCGAATTTTACTTCTACTTTGAGATAATGAAATGCTGTGTTCCATTGAATCTGTGACAGATCGGTATAAAGACCGCCTGTTGGTGTCCCTTTACCTATAATCAATGAAAATACGCCAAATTTTGAAGTAGTAACATCGGAATAAAGCTCCTGATAAACGACTGTTCCAAGCGGATTCCCCGAGATAATTGAAAATTTCACATCGATGTTTTTATTGGCAAGTTCTTTACCGGTATTGTCTCTTGCCACAGCCTGGTAAAAGATACCCAGTGGAACATTCTGTCCAAAAGATATTGTACCTGACAGTAATAATATCAACAACGCAAAATACCTCTTAAAACCTTTTAAAGCCATAGTTTTCCGGATTACATTTTCTCAATTTTAAATATCCTGTTAATTCTTCCATCAGTACTTGTCACCCTTATAAAATAAAAACCATACTTAAATGAGGCAACCTCAATCTGTTCTATATAATAATACTTATCAGTAAAATCCATTGTTATCGATTTAACTACCATTCCCGTAATATTAATCACCTCAATTCTTAATTTTCGGGCAACATCCCCAAATAATTTAACATTAATATAGTCGGTTGCAGGATTCGGGTAGACATCCACCCCGGTACCTTCAGGTATGATATCCGGGGTAATCTGTATCCCGGGTTGCTGAAATCCCTGTGTTAACTGAAAACCACCGCTACCGATTAATTCAACCGCTGTCTCACCTATGGTCTGTGAGTAACTTATTATTCCTGAAGTAGCTAATCCGGCGGCAGGAACTAATACCTGGTGCGATAACTGCTGGGGAAAACCCTTCGTCCAGGATAATAGTAATATTAGTAATAAAACCTTAGTTCCTTTAATCATGTTATATTTCTTCTGGAAGATCAAATATAAACGTATTTTTGAAAAAGCAATAATTTTTGTTGATAAATATGTTAATAACTTGTTTAAAAACCTTTAGGCCAGCTTTATAATTAATCTTAGAGGATGGGCTTTCCTGACTTAAACTCTGATTTAAATGCTATTTTAAGACTTTGGGGGATTAATTTATCGTGAAATGTTAAAATCATTCTTTTATCATAATCTTACTGAAGCGGGTTGCGATGAAGCCGGAAGAGGTTGCCTGGCAGGACCTGTGGTGGCGGCGGCAGTTATACTTCCAAAAAACTACAAACATCCGGTTCTCAACGATTCCAAAAAACTTTCAGCCAGACAGAGAGCTTTTTTAAAAGATGAGATTATCAACTCTGCAATTGACTGGAAGGTCGCATTTGTTGATAATACTGAAATTGATGAAATGAACATTCTAAGAGCTTCTATAAAAGCCATGCATATTGCGATTGAGGGTCTTGAAAAGGTTCCGCAATTCCTGCTTATTGACGGAAACAGATTTTATGCTTATAAAGACATTGATTACAAAACAATCATCAAAGGCGATGGACTTTATTTCTCAATTGCTGCCGCTTCAGTTCTTGCAAAAACATTCCGCGATGAGTTCATGGAAAAAATTCATAATGAATTCCCTGAATATGGCTGGAATAAGAATAAAGGATATCCCACATCTTTTCACAGGGCTGCCATAATGAAATATGGAATAACTCACTACCATAGAAAATCATTTAATCTTTTCGATAACCAGTTAAAACTTGAATTTTAAATATTGTATATACTCCCAAAAACTTTTTTGCATTTTAAAGACATTTTGTAGTGACTCCAATTATTCCATTACTAATTTTAAAGACTATCTTTGTCCGGCAATTTAAAATCAATCTAAATAAGTTATAATTTATGAAAAAGTTGTTTGCAATATTATTGATCCTCTTCCTCAGTTTTGGATTCAAAGCTAAAGCTGATGAGGGTATGTGGCTGTTGCCTCTCATCGAAAAATTAAACATTGGTAAAATGACCGAACTGGGTCTGAAGCTCTCTGCTGAAGATATCTACAGCCTCAACAAAGTCTGCGTTAAAGATGCCGTTGTTATTTTTGGCGGGGGATGTACAGCAGAAATAGTTTCCTCTCAGGGTCTTGTCCTTACAAATCACCACTGCGGTTATGGTTCCATCCAGGCACACAGCAGTGTTGACCACGACTACCTCAGTGACGGGTTCTGGGCAATGTCGAAAGAAGAAGAGCTGCCAAACCCAAATCTTTCGGTGACATTCCTCATCCGGATTGAAGATGTGACAGGTCAGGTCCTTGCAAATGTTAAACAGGGCATGAGTGAAACAGATCGCACCGCAGCAATAAATGATGCACGACAGGCAATTGAGAAGAAAGCCTCTGAAGGAAATGGTTACAGGGTACAGGTTGGAAGTTTTTATGGTGGTAATTATTTTTATCTTCTTGTTTATGAGAGATATACTGATGTCCGTTTGGTCGGAACTCCGCCATCATCAATAGGCAAATTCGGTTTCGATACAGACAACTGGGAATGGCCGCGTCATACTGGTGATTTCAGTGTTTTCCGTGTCTATTCAGGACCAGATGGGAAACCTGCTCCATATGCAAAAGATAATATTCCCCTCAAGCCTAAACACTTTCTGCCGGTTTCAATTAAAGACCGTAATAAAGGCGATTTTGCAATGATACTTGGTTATCCGGGAAGGACCAGCAGATACATGACCTCTTACGAGATAAACGAACAACTGCAGATCGTACATCCCGACAGGATTAAAATACGTGGCATTAAGCAGGAGATCTGGATGAAAGATATGATGGCGGACCAGAAGGTAAATATTCAGTATTCAGCAAAATATTCCGGTTCTTCGAACTACTGGAAATATTCCATTGGACAGAAAGGTAGTCTTGAAAAATTAAATGTAAAAGCAAAGAAAGAAGANNCTTGAAAACCAGTTCAATAAATGGGTGGTCGTCACTCCTGAACGAAAAGCAAAATACGGGGAAGCTCTTAATATGATAAAAACGGCAATTGAAGGTAGGGCAGAATATTACAATGCACTTCAATATCTCAATGAATGCCTGCAGGGATGCGAACTTTTAAGCCTTAATCGCGGGGTTGCCGGTTTGGTTACAGCGCTTAAAGCAAAAGATAATCAAAAGATATCTGATGCGGTTGATCAGATTAAGAAAAACGGCAATGACTTTTTTAAGGATTATAATCCTCCCACAGATAATAAGTCAATGAAAGCAATGCTGAAGCTTTACAGGGCAGACGTACCTGCTAAATTCATTCCGGATTTTTATTTAAATGTTGTTGATAAAAAGTTTAAAGGGAACATTGATAAGTTCGTTGATGATATGTTTGCCAAATCTCTGTTTGCAAGTGAAGCAAAACTGAGCGCTTTCCTCAGTAAGCCTGTTCTTAAAACACTTGAAAGTGACCCGGTTTGCCTTACTTCTGCCTCATTTAACAAAGTTGCAGGAGAAGCATCAAACGGATTAAGCCAGTTCGATGCAGGATTGAATACAGGAAGGAGGCTCTGGATTGCAGCTTTAATGGAGATGGTTCCCGAAAAAACCCAGTATCCTGATGCAAATTTTTCAATGCGTCTTTCATACGGTACAGTCCAGGATTATGACCCGAGGGATGCTGTTACCTATAAATATTATACTACTCTACAGGGAGTTGTAGATAAATATAAACCAGGCGATTATGAATTTGATGTTCCTAAAAGGCTTATTGATCTGAACAATAAGAAAGAATTTGGCAGATATGGATCTTCAAAAGGTTATATGCCGGTTTGCTTTCTTACCACAAATGATATTACCGGTGGTAACTCAGGCAGCCCCGTGATGAACGGGAACGGTGAATTAATTGGTTTGGCATTTGATGGTAACTGGGAATCAATGAGCGGCGACATCGCATATGAACCCGAACTTCAAAGGACCATAGTTGTAGATATCCGATATGTACTCTGGATAATGGATGTATATTCCGGTGCCAAACATCTTGTAGATGAGATGACAATCGTTCAGTAGAAGAATTTTTACTTCATCCTAAAACCCTTTCTCATGAAGAGAAGGGTTTTTTTTGCCGCCAATGTAGTTCCTATTGCGTGAATAATGCCCCCTGGCCGCTTCGCGTCCATCCCCCTAAAGGGGGATTTAATTGCGAAGTAAAGAAGAATTACACCTGTGTGTAGAAACAAGCCCTCCTTCAGGAGGGGTGGGGGCGTAAAGAAATAGTATAGTGATAAAAGAGGATGGATTCGGAGTAAGTCGATTTTCATTATCTTTGCACCAAAATTTTAAAACATGCATTTTAGCCTGATAGAGATCCTTGCTGCTTTTATGGTACTCTTTGCAATTATTGATATACCCGGATCAATTCCTATAATAATTGATATTAAAGCCAA
>PMNJ01000351.1:0-3015 GCA_003162595.1 Bacteroidales bacterium
CCGAGACGGTTAAGACATGCAACGGAATTGTTAACTATGGCTATTTTGTCGTGAAGAGTCGGAGCAATATTCATTGCTACATCGGTAACTGCAATAACTTTTTTATAAGTTTCAACTTCAAAAAGTGCAAAATGTGATAATAGGTTCCCGGTTCTCAATCCCCATTCCTTGTTGAGAACACATCTAAGTAAAGTTGCTGAACCGATCTTACCTTTCATGAGTATGTCAGCCTGTTTGCTACTAGCTATCTTTACGGCAGTTTCGACTGACTTTTCAATATTGGGTTCATTAGTTATTTTAATACCGGTAATATCATAATTATTTGAGGCACAAATCTTATGAATTTCCTCTTCATCCCCTACTAGGATTGGATCAATAATATTTTCTTTCCAGGCTCTGATGACTGCTCCCAGTGAGTGTTGATCGTTTGCAGCTGCCAGAACGAGCTTCTTCCTTGGACCTCCTTCAACGAGACGTTTCAGGTCATTCATATTTTTTAATACCATTGAATCAGGGTTTTTAGGTTAGTGTTTATACTTTATGCTGCTCAGCAATCTCTTTAGTCTCCGATGCAATAACAAATTCTTCATTTGTAGGTACAATCATAACAGTCACTCTTGACTCTTTCTTGCTTATAACCAACTCTTTGCCATGAACACCATGATTTATGTTTCGATCAAATTCAAGCCCCATATACTCAAGATCCTTGCAAATATTTTCCCTTGTTTCAAAAGCATTCTCACCTATCCCGCCGGTAAAAATAAGAAGATCGACACCACCCATTGAAGCGGCATATGCTCCGATATACTTTTTGACCCGATATTCATACATTTTAAGAGCCAGCACAGCACGCTCGTCTCCTTCTTCGGCAGCCGATTCAACCTCCCTCATATCAGATGAGATTCCTGATATTCCCAGAACACCACTGTGTTTATTAAGCAGGGTATTGAGAGAGGAATAGTCTATTTCTTCCTTTTCCATAATTAAAGTCAGAGCCCCGGCATCGACATCTCCCGATCTGGTACCCATAATTAGTCCTTCGACAGGAGTAAGTCCCATTGAAGTATCGAGTGATTTGCCGTCTTTTATTGCTGTTATGGAAGCGCCGTTCCCAAGATGACATGTAATGATCTTTTGAGAGCTATAATCAAGATTCAGAATTTCACAGGCCCGTTTGGAGACATAACTATGGCTTGTCCCATGGAAGCCGTAACGTCTTATTCCATACTTTTTATAAAGCGAATAAGGCAAGGCATACATGAAAGTATAATCAGGCATTGTCTGATGAAATGAGGTATCAAAAACACCAACCTGGGGCACATTGGGTAGTACTGTTTTCATTGCATAAATGCCTTTGAGATTGGCTGGATTATGAAGGGGTGCCAGGTCGGAGCAATCTTCAACACCTTTAATTGTAACATCATCGAGATAACAACTTCCTTTAAAACGCTCTCCGCCATGAACCAGACGATGACCAACTGCGTCTATTTCTGTCAGTTCTTTTATGACTCCTCTTTTTTCGCTTACCATCATGCCAAGGAGATATTCAATACCGGTCTGATGATCTAAAATTTCTCCTTCAAGCTTTACTTTATCTCCATCGAATCTTTCATTTTTCAGAAACGATCCTTTCAACCCTATTTTTTCAACAATCCCCTTTGCAAGAACCACACCCGAGGCCATATCGAAAAGCTGATATTTAATTGATGAACTACCACAATTAAGAACTAATATTTTCATTCTAGAAAAGTTTTAAAAAATTATTGTTTCAACGGAGTTGTAATTACTCCACAATGGAGCTATTATTAGTAATCTTAACCCCTTCTTTATTATATTCATAAAACCCCCTTCCAGTGCGTCTTCCCCACTGGTTCGCCCTTACCAGCTTTTTAAGGATAGGTGAAGCTTTGTATTTCAAATCGCCGAATTCATCGTACAGGTTTTCACACCATCTCAATATTTTATCAAGTCCAATCTTGTCAGCCATTTCGAAGGGACCCAGAGGAAGACCAAATCCAACTTTCATTGTGAGATCGATATCTTCCATTGTTCCCACACCTTCCATTAAAATTTCACAAGCTTCATTTATAAAAGGAACAATAAGTCTTGTGCTTATAATTCCGGGAGATTCTTTTACAGGAACTACCTTCTTGCCGATTAAGTTGGCAAATTTGATTGAATTCTCATAAGCTTCCTGTGAGGTATAAAGACCCTTTACAATTTCCACAACCCGGGCATCTGCTTCTGGAGTAAGAAAATGAAAACTCAGACAACGGTCTTTATGGATCAGGTCTGCAGTAAGTTCTGTAATAACATGAGTCGATGAATTTGTAGCAATTATCGTATTCCTGTCGACACTCATTTCAATTTTTTTCAATATTTCAGAGCGTTCATCATGTGTACGGTCCCTGCTGGAAGATTTGATGGCTTCAATTACAATATCGCATCCCTTTAAACTATCATAGTTTATGGTGCCCTTTATACGCGATAAAATTCCAAGTTTTTCGGAATTAGTCATACCCCAGCGTTCAATCATACGATCCAGATCTTTAGCCATATCGGCAAATGCCTGATCTATTTTCTCCTGAGTAAGATCAAGAATAATCACATCAAGTCCCTTGGAACTTACCATCCTGGCTATATTCTGTCCAACGGAACCTGCACCTATTATCCCAACCCGTGAGAACAATGTTTTTGGCTTATTGTCTTTCGATAACCCGTAATCCTCCAACCGTTCAATATTTTCTGCCATACCTGTATTANNATGCTTACAATATCGTTTACCGAGCAGCCTCTCGAAAGGTCGTTTATAGGTGCGGCCATGCCTTGTAAGATAGGTCCAATGGCTTCTGCATGAGCAAGTCTTTGCACTAGCTTATATGCGATATTTCCGGAATTCAGGTCAGGAAATATGAGTACGTTAGCTTTTCCGGCAATCGGGCTGCCGGGAGCTTTGCTTTTACCAATGGCTTCAATCAGCGCTGCATCGGCCTGAAGTTCCCCATCAATTTGCAG
>PMNJ01000351.1:3030-3479 GCA_003162595.1 Bacteroidales bacterium
GCTCCAAATGTTTTATCCGGTAGTATCATAATGAATGCTCCGGAAACAACTGATATTCCGGGAGCTGTTTTAACATAATGGAAAGCAGGACGCAATACATCACCGGTTGAATGATCTGCTCCGGAAACTTCACCATCCGCATCACCATTTTTAATCATCAGAACGCCAAGATAAAGCGGATCCTCAATAAGCCTGGAAGCTTCCTCGATGGTCATTCCTTTGCTTTTCCTTAGCTCAACCATCATATTTATATAATGATCTTTCTTTTCATGCGCTTTGGGATTGATAATGGTGGCTTTTGAGATATTCTTCAATCCAAGTTTTGTAGCATGCAAATTTATCTCCGTGGGATCCCCTATAAGTATTATCTGAGCCAATTCTTCCTGCAGAACAATATCAGCAGCCTTAATTGTTCTTTCTTCGTAGCCTTCAGGAAGCACAATCCGCAT
>PMNJ01000089.1:0-24379 GCA_003162595.1 Bacteroidales bacterium
GATCCCCGCTATTTCAGACCTACCGAAGTTGATATTCTTATTGGCAATCCGGCAAAAGCCAATGAGAAACTTGGCTGGAAACCTAAAGTAACATTTAAAGAGCTGGTCAAAATTATGGTTAATTCAGATTTTGAGAAGGCCAAAAAACGTATTGAATAGAAATACCTTATTTATTGTAGATAATGGCAATTTCGTAATGAAGGGGAGACTGGGTGAGAGGGAGAATGGGAGAATTAATCTGCGTTGATCTGCGAAATCAGCGGGGAAAGGAAATTAAGAACTTACACAACTTGTCCCGCTTAGGCGGGTGAGTTACAAAGAGAAGACACAGAGTGCCACAGAGAATATCCTGCAAACTCTAAAACTTACACTCTAAACGATTGAACTTCATTATATTTATTGAATTTTCAAAGTAAGAATGATGAATAAAAACTCAAAGATTTATATCGCAGGTCACAATGGATTGGTAGGCAGTGCCATTCATAGGAATTTGGTTGAGAATGGTTATAATAATTTTGTTTTCACACCATTTCCTCTCTATGACCTGACAGATCAAAAAACCGTAGCAGATTTTTTTAGTAAGGAGAAACCTGATTATGTTATTCTGGCAGCAGCAAAAGTGGGTGGAATATTGTCAAATAACAAATACAGGGCACAATTTATATATGAAAATCTAATGATTCANNATGTGCGAATCGTACAACATTCAGTATGGCACTAATTTTATTTCAGTGATGCCAACAAACCTCTATGGCCCGAATGACAACTATAACCTGGAAACTTCTCATGTGCTTCCGGCTCTGATCAGAAAAATGCATCTTGGCAAATGTCTCGAAAATAACGATTGGGAGTCGATAAGGAAAGATTTCAAAAAATACCCTGTTGAAGGTGTGGATGATAAATTTCCCGATTCAGATATAATGGCAAAGCTGGCGAAATATGGAATTCAAATTTTAGATTCTACCGCGAACCACAGACCGCAAACCGCATACCCAGTTTCGATTTCACTATGGGGAACCGGAAACCCTTACCGTGAGTTTTTATACGTTGATGACCTTGCAGACGCTTGCGTATTTCTGATGGAAAATATTGACTTTAATGATTTAAAGCCTCAGAAGGGACAACTTCTAAANNGTTTCCAAAATTAACCGGTTAGGATGGAAAGAAAAAATCAGACTGGAAGACGGCATAAAAATGATCTACTATATGTATATTAAATAACTATCACCTAAATTTTAATAAATAATTTTTATCTTTTGTTTTGGTAACTTTGATAGAAATTCATAATGATCATTTGATATTTTTGGTAAATAAGTAATAATATGTTTTAAAATGAAAGTAGTCATTTTAGCTGGCGGACTCGGGACACGAATTAGCGAAGAAACTGATTTAAGACCAAAACCTATGATTGAAATAGGAGGAAAGCCTATCCTGTGGCACATTATGAAAATTTACTCATCTTTTGGTTATAATGATTTTATAATCTGTTGCGGCTACAAGGGATATTTTATTAAAGAATATTTTGCTAACTATTTTTTACATCAGGCAGATGTGACTCTTGATCTTCAGAAAAACTCTCTGGAAGTGCATCAATCCAAAGCCGAACCGTGGAAAATAACAATGGTGGATACTGGTATAAATACAATGACAGGGGGAAGGATTAAACAGATAAAGAAATATATTGATGGAACTTTTTTGCTTACCTACGGGGATGGTGTAGGTAATGTCGACATTAAGGCTCTGATTGATTTTCACAGAAAGAATAACAAAAAAGCTACTGTTACTGTTGTTCAGCCCTCTGGCCGATTCGGATCCATACAGTTCGATAATAATGACGAAGTAAAAGTTTTTGCATTTCAGGAAAAACCCAAAGGTGACGGAGCCTGGATAAATGGAGGTTTTTTTGTGTGTGAACCTGAAGTTTTCGACGAGATAGATGACGATAAGACCATTTGGGAGCGGAAACCCCTTGAGAATCTGGCTGCAAAAGGTGAACTTGTCGCATACCGTCATTATGGGTTCTGGAGGCCAATGGACACTCTTCGTGACAAAACTGACCTTGAAGAAATGTGGAATTCAGGAGACGCAAAATGGAAACTATGGTAAATAAAGCATTCTGGAAAAGCAAGAAAGTTCTGATTACCGGACATACCGGTTTTAAAGGAAGCTGGCTCTCTATCCTGCTTAATTGGCTGGAAGCTGATGTGCATGGATATTCTTTAGATCCTCCGACGAGTCCCAGTTTATATGAACTGGCTAAAGTTGATAAACTATTGGATTCTACAATAGGCGATATCAGGGATTTTAAATTGCTTCAAAAAACAATAAAAAAAGTTAAACCTGAGGTAGTTATACATTTGGCTGCTCAGCCTCTTGTCATGGAATCTTACAGAAACCCCCGGGAAACCTATGAAATAAATGTTATGGGTACTGTGAA
Source organism: Bacteroidales bacterium (assembly GCA_003162595.1). Lineage (GTDB taxonomy): Bacteria > Bacteroidota > Bacteroidia > Bacteroidales > VadinHA17 > LD21. The sequence goes on from PMNJ01000089.1 coordinate 2,438, forward strand.
TCTGCTTGATGCAATCAGACTGGAACATGGCATAAAGGCAATTCTTAATGTAACTTCAGATAAATGTTATGAAAACAAGGAATGGCTTTGGGGATACCGGGAAAATGAACCAATGGGCGGATATGATCCTTATTCCAATAGCAAAGGTTGTTCTGAGTTAGTAACATCTTCTTTTAGGACTTCATTTTTTAATCCCAATGATTATTCTAAACATGGCGTAGCCTTAGCCTCTGCCCGTGCCGGAAATGTCCTCGGAGGAGGGGATTGGGCTCAGGACAGGCTTATTCCCGACTTTTTCAGGGCAATAATACGCGGTGAGAAATTGAAAATAAGAAGCCCTTATGCTATCCGACCTTGGCAGCATGTTGTTGATCCATTATCAGGTTATCTTATGCTCTGTGAAAAACTCTGTTCTAACGGTCCTGAGTACACCGGGGGATGGAATTTCGGGGCTGATATCAATGATGCCAGAAATGTAGAATGGATTGTCAGCAGAATTTGTGAGTTATGGAGTAATGATGCTGTATACGAAGTAGATAATGCGATTCGGCCTCATGAGGCAAATTACCTGAAATTAGATTGCACCAAAGCAAGAACTCTTTTGAGCTGGAATCCAAAATGGAATGTTGAAACCACATTAGAAATGGTTGTCGATTGGTATAAGCTTTACCATAATAATGCTGATATGAGAAATGCGTGTGTCCATCAGATTGAACAATATTTCATGAATAACAAGTAACAATATTTTACATACCTAATTTTTATGAGTGATTTTAAGTCAATTAGAAAAGATATTGTATTAAAAACAATCGAATATTATAAAGCAAGATTTATAAAAGCTGGTTTTGTACCGGGTAAATCGAGGATTAATTATGCCGGGAGAGTATTTGATCAGGACGAACTGGTAAATGCAGTTGAAGCTTCGCTCGATTTTTGGCTGACTGAAGGCAGGTTTTCCGAATCATTTGCCGAGAAAATAGCAGAGTTCTTAGGCATTGAACATGTTCTTCTCACGAACTCAGGTTCTTCTGCAAATCTTCTTGCCCTCTCAGCATTAACTTCAGAGAAACTTGGAGAAAAAAGATTGAGACCGGGAGACGAAGTAATTTCTGTTGCGGCTGGCTTCCCGGCAACAGTAACACCAATTATTCAGCTGGGCTTGGTCCCTGTTTTCGTTGACGTAACAATGCCAACCTACAACATTGATATTGCTATGATGCGAAAAGCAATTACTCATAAGACAAAATGTATATTTATTGCTCATACTCTCGGAAATCCTTTCGACATTTCATCAGTTATGAAGCTTGCTGATGAATACAATTTGTGGGTAATTGAAGACAATTGCGATGCATTCGGAAGTGAATATAATGGCAGAAAAACAGGTACATTTGGACACCTTTCAACAATCTCTTTTTATCCTGCACACCACATCACAACAGGAGAAGGAGGTGCTATCTGCACTAACGACCATCTGTTAGCTCAGCTCGTCCGCGCTTTTCGCGACTGGGGGCGTGATTGTTATTGCACCGGAGGTGAAAATAATACGTGCGGTAAACGATTTTCTCAACAGTTTGGTAATCTTCCTGCCGGATTTGATCATAAATATGTCTATTCCGAAATAGGATATAATCTGAAAATGACAGATATTCAGGCTGCGATTGGCTCAGCTCAGATTGGCAAACTTCCTGATTTCTGTAAACGGCGGAAAGAGAACTTCAATGAATGGGTAAGGATATTTTCGAGATACCCTGAATATTTCTTAATACCTCAAGCAACTGAAGGTTCAAATCCGGCTTGGTTCGCCTTTATTGTGACACTCAAAATAAATGTGCCATTTACACGTGATGAAATCACATTGTATTTTAGTAACAATCTGATTGAAACCCGAAACTTGTTTGCCGGAAATATTACCAAACAACCCGGTTTTATAAACCATGAGTGGAGGATTGCTGACAATCTTGAAAACACAGATATAATAATGAACAATACTTTTTTTCTTGGAACATATCCTGGATTGACCAAGGAAATGTTTGATTATACGGAAAAAGTCTTAAGTGATTTTATTCATGATAAAATCAAATAGAAGAATCTATTGCGCGTTTATCAATCAAAGGATATTTTTAACTATGCTGGCTAAAAAGTATCTGTCAAGGGTAGTATCAATTAAAAATCATTTTGAAGGTATATATACTTTGGAATTCGAATCGCTAAACGGGAAATTTAAGTACCATCCTGGGCAATTTCTTCATCTGGCTATAGATTCTCAATATGATGGTTCTGATCAGTGGCCGGAGTCAAGATGCTTTTCTATGCAAAGCAATCCGCTCGAACCAACGATTAAAATTACATATTCGGTCAAAGGCAAGTTTACCAGGAACATGGTGAATACAATTAAAGTTGGCTCTGAGGTGTGGCTTAAACTTCCTTATGGTGATCTGTTCTCGCAGAATCATAACAAAATATGTACTGTATTTATTGCAGGAGGTACAGGGATCACACCCTTCCTTTCATTATTTTCTCATGATTCATTTAAAGATTATATAAATCCACGAATCTACTTGGGATTCAAATCACAAGCTTATAACATTTACACTGAAGCCCTTACTAATTTGAAATCTGAGGAATTGAAAATTTACTATGAAGATGTTGATGGATTCATTAATATCAATTCTATTTTTAATGAAAACGGTACAGCAAATGATTATTTTATCTCAGGCCCGCCGGAAATGATAAAGAGTTTTAAACACGATTTAATTACCAAAGGAGTATCTCCGAATAAGATATTAACGGATGAATGGAATTAAAGATCTCATTACAAAGCTTATCAGGATTTGGAATTATTGTTTTTGGATTTGATCCTTTTAAAAAAAATTAACATGAATAATTTAAACTCTGATAGATTCTACATTTTTGATGCAGGAAGGTCGGCGAAACTGGTAAGGTCGGTTATTGAAAAAAATAGCAAAAAGGTGGTTTCTTTTTTGACTTAAAAAAATGCTTCAGAGGCTGACAGTGATTGATGCATCGCAAAAATATGGGAAATTAGATACTGTATTATACTGTGTTCCAAAAAAGAAATTTTAGATGATCTCATTAGTTGATAAAGAATATATTTCAGGCAAATTTGGTGCTAACCTGCTTCCTCTGAAGAATGCTAATATTTTTATAACCGGAGCTACAGGTTTTTTTGGAAAATGGATGCTTGAGTCTTTATTATATTTTAACAGGGAACTGGATTTAAATACGAAAATTTACGCATTGTCAAGAGATCCTGAGAAATTTATGGCCAAATTTCCTTTATATAAAAAAGAATGCATAATCTGGTTGATAGGGGATATCAAATCATTTGAGTTTCCGGAAGAAAAGTTCGATTATATTATTCATGCTGCCACCGACTCTGATGCAAAACTCAATTCTGAAAGCCCCTTAATTATGTTGGATACAATTAATGAGGGTACCAGAAGAGTCTTGGAATTCGCAAAAAATCAATCAGGATTAAAAGCTTTGCTCTTCACGAGTTCAGGGGCCGTTTATGGTCAACCACCAGAAAAAGTGAGGTTCATGAAAGAGAGTGATAGTTTCTATGTAGATCTGAACAATCCTGGCTCTGCTTATGCCGAAGGAAAAAGATTGGCAGAATTATATTGTTCAATTTATGCAAAACATTATAATGTTCCTGTAATAATAGCGAGATGTTTTGCATTTGTCGGTCCACATTTACCTTTGGAGAAGCATTATGCTATCGGGAATTTTATTAATGATGGGCTAAACGGGCGAAATATCGCAATATCAGGAGATGGAAAGCCACTTCGATCTTATATGTATGCAGCCGACCTCGTCGTATGGCTTTTGACACTTCTTCTTAAAGGAAAGATAGGTGAAGCATATAATGTGGGATCGGATATTCCAATATCAATAGCTGAATTAGCTTTAAAAATTGCTGAATTATTTCCTGGGATTTCTGTCAATATATTAAATCAGAATCGTGCGACTGACCGAAATCAAAATTATGTTCCGGATGTTTCAAAATTCAAAAATAAGTTTGAACTTAATCAAAATATTGGTTTGGAAATAGCTATTCAAAGAACGATTGAGTATTATAAAAACAATAAAGAAGGATGATCAAGGTATCAGATTATATAGCTAAAAGGTTGACCGAGCACGGAATTAGTGATGTTTTTATGATTTCCGGGGGTGGAGCCATGCATCTTAATGATTCATTAGGAAATCATCCGAAATTAAAATACTGGACTAACCATCATGAACAGGCATGCGCAATTGCCGCAGAGGGTTATTATAGGGTTCTTGGCAGAATGGCAGTGGTAAATGTCACCTCTGGTCCCGGAGGGCTTAATTGCCTGACTGGCGTTATGGGTCAATGGACCGATTCTATACCAGTATTATATATTTCCGGACAAGTAAAATACGAAACTACTACCTATTCATGTAAGGGAATAGGATTAAGACAACTCGGTGATCAGGAGATAGATATTATTAGTGTCGTGAAATCATTAACCAAATATTCGGTATTGCTTGATGATCCTTATGATGTTAAAAGGGTGATCGACAAAGCGATCTTCATTGCTAATAATGGAAGAAAAGGACCAGTATGGATCGATATTCCATTAAATGTTCAAGCGGCAACGATCGATGAAACAATACTAAAAGAATACGATTCTGCAGAAGATAGTCCTTCTGCAAATAATGCGGAACTTATTGAAAAAGTTAATGAAGTTATTAAACAGCTTTTAAACTCAAAACGGCCTGTAATAATTGCAGGACATGGAATTCGCTTATCAGGAAGTTTGTATGCTTTCAGACAACTTCTTGAAAATATGGCGATTCCGGTTGTAACAACATTTAATGGGATTGATCTGATTTCTACAGATCATCCTAATTATGCCGGAAGGATTGGAACACTTGGAAATCGCTCTGGTAATTTTACACTTCAGAACGCTGATTTGATATTATGTCTTGGCTCGAGAAATAATATAAGACAGGCTAGCTATAATTGGCAGAACTTTGCTCATAAAGCGATAAAGATAATTGTAGATATTGATCAGGCTGAATTGCTTAAACCAACAGTAAAACCAGATATTCCTATTCTGGCTGATATAAAAAGTTTTTGTGAAAACCTATTAGTTCGCATGAGTAAGGAGAGCCTCCCTGATTTTTCGAAATGGATGAAATGGACAAAAGAGAGACTTCAGAAATATCCATCAGTTCTGCCTGAATATAAAGACTCCAAATCTATTCACCCCTATTATTTCGTCGAACGACTTACGGAATTATTAGATTCGGATAGTATTCTGGTAGCGGGTAACGGTACAGCATGCGTTGCTGCTTTTCAAGCGGCCATTGTGAAAGAAGGACAACGAATGTTTTGGAATTCAGGGTGTGCAGCTATGGGATATGATTTACCGGCTGCTATTGGAGCCAGCATTGCAATGGGTGGAAAGGAAGTTATCTGTCTGGCTGGTGATGGAAGTATACAGATGAACATTCAGGAGTTACAGACTTTAGTACAGTATAATCTTCCAATAAAGATTTTCTATCTGAATAATGCAGGATATATCTCAATAAAGCAAACACAGGATAACTTTTTCGAAGGGAGGAGGGTCGCTTGTGATAAATCGAGTGGCGTAAGTTTTCCGAATATTATTGAACTTGCAAAAGCATATAACTTACCATCTGCTTCAATGTCCGCAACCGATGATATTGTAAACAAATTAAAAAAAATACTATGTCAGTCAGGTCCGGTTCTGTGCGAAGTAGTCCTTAAGCATAATTACATTTTCAGTCCCAAGGTCTCTTCTGAAAAATTACCGGATGGCAGAATGATTTCCAAACCGTTGGAAGATATGTTCCCATTTCTTGACAGGGATGAGTATAATTCAAATTTAGTTTGACATACAACTTTAATTATGAATCCACGAGAAAAAAGAATGGTAGATACCTTAAAGGATCTTAAAGAGAATCATCATGTTGTTGGTATTAAGGCAGAATTTGAGGCTGAAGGTACCCGTATGGAGGAAGCGCTCCGTTTAAAAGAAGTAATAACTAAAGCCGGTCTTGATATGACGATTAAAATCGGTGGCTGTGAAGCAATAAAGGATATGTTTGATGCCAGGTCAATTGGGGTAACAAGGATTGTTGCTCCCATGATCGAATCTCAGTATGCATTGAAAAAGTATCTTCAGGCGACACATCTGGTTTTCCCTTCAGTTGAATGGGATTGTGTAAATTTTTTAATCAATGTTGAAACTATTTCTGCTGTCGCCGTTTTTGACAAGATGCTTCAACTTCCCGAAGTTGGTGAATTAAAAGGAGTCGTTTTAGGCCGGGTTGATATGACGGGTTCCATGGGATTATCGCGTGACAATATTAATGATGAGCCGGTTTTCAGCATTGCACAAGAGGTTTTTACTAAAGCAAGAAGGAAAAATATGGAATGTGTTATAGGAGGAGGAGTGTCTGCCTTTTCGCTACCATTTTTCCGAAAACTTCCTTCATATGCAACACTTGATTCTTATGAAACAAGAAAGGTGATTTTCAAATGCCCTGAAGCATTATCAGAAAAAGCTGAGGGTGGAATTCTGAAAGCAGTCGGGTTTGAATTAATGTGGCTGAAAAATAAAAGAGATTTCTATAAACTGATTTTTGAAGAAGATCTTATAAGAATTGAAATGTTAGAAAAACGGTATGAAAAACTAATCCAAGATGCAGGCGGAAGTGCTAAATAATCACGATATTAAAGTTCTTATTACCGGAGCTAGCCGAGGTATAGGATTATCCATAGCAACTCTATTTAAAGAATATGGATATTCAGTCATTACTCCGACTCGTTCTGAGCTTGACCTTTCGGATGTTGGCTCAGTCAGAAATTATGTCAGTCTTCATACAAATGACATCAGCATATTAATAAATAATGCTGGGATAAATCCTTTGCAAGGAATACTGGATATAACATATGAAGACTATATGGAAGTGTTTCAAACCAATTTATTTTCAGTACTTGAGTTAATTAAGTGGTGTGTCCCTTTTTGGCAGAAGAAACTGAATGGTCATGTTATAAATATCAGTTCAATTTGGGGAAGCATTTCAAAGCCAAAAAGATTGCTTTATGGCGCCACAAAAAGTGCTTTGAACAACATAACAAAGAACCTTGCTTTAGAACTTGGGGAATACAATGTGCTGGTCAACGCAATAGCTCCCGGTTTCATAAATACAGAACTTACAAGATTAAATAATTCATTTGCTGAACTTGAAAAGATCAAACAACAAATTCCTTTGAAAAGACTGGCTGAACCTCTTGAAGTGGCTAAATTGGCCTTTTTTCTAGGTACTCAGAATTCATTTATTACAGGACAAACAATACATATTGACGGAGGATATATATGTCAATGAAAGATATCACAATTCATTCGATTTTTGGTGATTATAAGGTTGTCTTTGATGAGCAACTCAGCTCACTCTCATCCTTTTTGGAAGACTCTACTGTAGTGTTTATTATTGATGAGAAAGTTTTTAAATTGTACACACAGTTGTTTAATACCATCTCACCTCAGAGGTTAATTTTAATCAAAGCGAATGAAAGGAACAAAAGCTACCTTTCAATGGTTAAGATCTATGAGATACTTACTTCTTTCCAGGCAAAGCGTAATCTTACCCTTGTTGGCATTGGAGGTGGAATTATTCAGGACATCTCCGGATTCATTGCCTCAACCTTATACAGGGGAATTAAATGGATATACTGTCCTACCACTTTGTTGGCTCAGTCAGATAGCTGTATTGGAGCAAAAACTTCGTTGAATTTTGGTAAGTATAAAAATTTAATTGGTACTTTTTACCCTCCCGAGAGGGTTCTCCTTTCGACAAAGTTTTTGACTACACTTTCTCGAAAGGATTTTTATAGCGGTATGGGAGAGATAGTAAAATTATTTCTAATTGACGGTGAAAACTCATTAAACTATTTCAAAAGTCAGCTATCTCGTAATGAAATCGATCTTAGAAATAACATTGATGAATTATTGATGCGATCTTTACTTATAAAAAAACGTTATATTGAAGAAGATGAGTTTGATAAAGGGATCAGAAATATTTTGAACTTCGGACATTGCATCGGACATGCGATTGAAAGCGTTACAAATTACGCAATTCCTCATGGTCAGGCAGTTACCTTAGGGATGATCTGGGCGAATATTATTTCAGAAAGCAGTCAAATGCTTTCAAATGAAAAAAAGGAAATGATTTACAATACATTTTTAAAAAACAATCATACTATTTCTGAAAAATTAATTTCGTTTGATTCCGGCTCTATCATTTCTGCTATGAAAAAAGATAAAAAAAGAGTAGGTGACGATCTTGCCATAATCCTTCTAAGCGAAAACTTTAAGTTCAATAGCAAAAAAGATTTGAAGGCAGAAATGATTACTAAAACCTATGATGAGTTTGTTTCTTTACTTTGATGTTTAAAACAATATCGAATGTGATGTTTTCAGTTTGAGCAGAAATATGTTCCTGATTTTCCATACTAATAAATACTCATCTTTTTTCATTCAACTTTCAATCACCAATTCTGTTTTATTAAATGCCAGCAGTTCAGCTATTTATCGCAACGCACAATAGACCTCGAGTAGTAATGAATGCAATACAGTCAGCTTTGAATCAAGATTTTGATTCATTTGAAGTGATTGTATCTGATAATTCCTCAAATGAAGAAACAGAAGAAATCATTAAGCCTCTTGTTGACGATAGATTAATTTATAGGCGTCGAATACCAATACTTTCACCTGCAGATCATTTTAATGCAATACTTAACGATGTTACTTCTGACTATTTCATGATTTTCCACGATGATGACATTATGTATTCCAATATGCTTTCGAAATTATATGAAAATATTATTTCAAATAAAGACATCATTGCGGTAGGTGCGAATGCTAAAATTATAACGCCAAACATTTTTCCGAACAGAGTGATGTTAAAAAATAAAAATAAAAATTTAATAGTAGGCAGCCGAGATCAAATGGCGCATCAATATTTAATTAAAAGAGGAATTGCACCTTTTCCCTCTTATCTTTACAGTACTGAAGTAGCAAAGAAACTAAGATTTAATCCTGATCATGGTGGTAAGCATAGTGATGTGGCATTTTTGATGGACATTGCTTCAATGAGAAAGGTTCTTATGTTAATTGAACCTCTGATGGATTATTGCATCAACCCTGGTCAAGACAGCAAGACAAATGAGTTTTTACATAGGATAAAGCTCATAAACTTTATAACAAAGACAACAGATTATAAAAATAATTCATACTTGATTAAAAGATTCAGAATTGTCAATCTATATTATGAATTAATCCAGGATAGGAAAACTAATCGTCAAATTTCTGGTAAAAGACGTTTGAAAATTTTAAAACTGATTTTTAAGGTTTCTCCAATGGATTTTTTCCCCCGGGCAATTTTCCGTTTGATTCTTGACCTGTAGGAATCAACTAAATAATTAGGAATAAAGCTCTCAATCCAGTTTTTCCAATTGTCTATAAATTAATTAGGTTCTTCAATTGCAACATTAAGAATAGAAATTGTATGCAGGATATAAAGATTATCTATGACTCCTCAGGTATTGATTTGTGGGATAATCATGTTTTTAATTATGACGTAGCCTGTATGACAGATGCCATTCCTTTATATCTATTGGCTGAAGAGTTAAAAAGTCTTGGATATAAGGTTATGACTGCAGATGTTTTCCTGAAATCAGGCGATTATGGAGGACTAAACTTTCTTGTTACCGAAGCTGAAACACGATATACTCGGTTACTTATATCGCGTGGATGCATTCCGGCTATATGCTATTGCGCAGAATCTCCTTTAGTTATCCCTAAATATTATAATAGACTAATTACTAAAGCAGGGAAATTCAAACACAGTTATTTATACAGGGGGGCAAACGACAGTTTCTCTTCGGGAACTAACAAAAAACATACATACTTCTGGACAAATGCAAAAAACAGTATTAATACTGACATACCATGGGGACAAAGGAAGTTTTTAACCCTTATAAATGGTAACAGACATTCTGCAAAGCCAACTTCCGTAAAGAAAATATCTGATTTAAAAACCTGGGTAAAAATTATATTAAAATATTGTCTAAATTGGAAAGCATTTCACTCTTTTCCGGGAGATTTACCTGATCTATATAATATCAGGATAAAAGCATTGTTGTATTTTTCTCGAAATGAGAATTTCCATTTATATGGCCAGGGATGGAATGATAATATCTTGGGTTTATCGAAAAAAGAGCAACAAATGATTCGTAATTCTTATCGCGGCAAATTTCCACGTGGAAATGCAAATAAACATGAGATATTAAAAAACTACAAATTTGCTCTTTGTTTTGAAAATACAATATTTCCCGGATATGTTACGGAAAAAATATTTGATTGTATTCTTTGTGGCGCCATACCAATATATTTTGGAGCACCAGATATTGATGAGTTTGTCCCCCGGGATATTTTCATAGATTTTAAAAAATTTAAAACCTTCGATGAATTGGAGCAGTTTCTGGTTTCCATGACTGTTGAAGAATCTAAAAGTTATCTTGATGCCGCTTACGATTTCGTAAATTCGTTCTCATACGAGAAATATTATCTAACTAGTTGGCAGAAAGACATTTTGCATTCATTAAAAGATGTCATTCAAGATACAAATGAACTTTAAATGATGAAATGGATTAACTTAACTTTCACCGAAAGGATTATCAATATTAAACAATCATTTCTTTCGAGTTTCAACATTAAAGGGACAAGAACAAAGAATGTTATGAAAGGCTCCTTTATTATGTTGCTCTCATCCATGATAGGGAACTTGACCCGGGTAGGTACAATAATGATTCTGTCACGGTACTATTCAAAAGAAGAATTTGGAATTTGGGCAACAATTACATCAACTGCTTCTGTAATTGCGTATGGAGATTTTGGAATTATTAATGCTCTCAGAAATAAATTAAGTCAGCTTATAGTGCTTGGAGAGAATGGATTGAATGAAGCAAAGAAATATTTTTATTCATCATTTATTTTTTTTATTTTTTTAAGTCTGTTCTTATCTTTTTTCGTACTAATTCTAAGCAGAATATTTTCTTTTGATGTACTATTTAAAACTGATAATGTATATCTAAAACATGAGGGAGTCTTAATAATTTTATGGGTTCAGTTTTTCTTTTTTATAGGTATCCCTCTTTCAATGGGGGTAGCATCATTTTTTTCCTTTCATGAGTCAAAATATTATGCTTTATTTACTACAATTCAGACTATTACATCATTTGTAATTGTAATTACCTTTTCAATATTAAATTTTTCAATTGTTGCCATATCCATAGGATATTTTGTTTCAAGTAACCTGATAAGTTTTGCAGGGACTTTGTATTTTCTGAAGCGACGACGATGGTATAGTTACACTTTTGTATATAAAGAATTTGTTTCTCAGCTAAAAGAACTTATAACTACCGGAATTAAATTTATGGGGGTTCAATTATCAAATAGTTTTTTGCAGAACGCCGGTACAATACTAGCAAGTTCTTTCCTCGGATTAAGTATTGCAGCTGAGTTTAATNNAAAAATTTACGCTTTTTTTATAGGAATATATCAAAGTATATTTAATCCTATATGGGGAGGATATGCTGAAGCATCTGCGAAAAGTGACTGGAAATGGTGTAAAAAGACTTTAAACATTTCATTTCTGGCCTCAATAATTGTATTTACTATAATCATTATAGTCCTCTTTTTCTTTGGAAATTATTTTCTGTTATTCTTTGCCGGTAAGGGTTATATTTCAGAACAAATATTATTTTTACTTTTAGGGTCAACGTCATTGTTTTTTATTCTGTTTTCGACTGCCACTATTTTCCAAAATGCTACAAATAAAATTAATCTTTTACTCTTTTCAACAATGACGGCCTGTTTCTTGATCTTTCCATTAAGCAAATTATTTATGAAAAGATTTAATATTGAAGGTATTGCAATTTCAACTTCTATTATTTGGTTTGTTCTAACGTGTTTTTTGACATGGCAATCATATTATATTATTAATAAGCACTTAAAAAATCAAATCTAAATAGATAAATCTTTAGCTTAATTTTTGAATGATTAATCAAAGGGCACGTAAATTCTATTTTCCCATTATCTTTCTTTTAAGTTGGTTAGGGCTGACTATCTTTATATTTATTTTTGGCCCATATAGATATAAAATTACTAATTCATTTATTTTTTATACCTATTTGTTTCTCATACATATTTCTCTCTATCTTGGATATGTAAGGGGTCAGAGATCATTTGGCAGGGAGATGCGAGTCAAATTTGACTATTATAAATTCGTTGAAATTACTGTCATAATTTCTCTATTTTATTTTATCGCAAAATTAATTCTGACTTTTGGTGGTGATGTACGTCATTTCAGTGATACTTTTAGAAATGCATCTAAATCTTATATTAGCAGTACTCTTAAACATTCAAATCTGTTTTCATATTTAGATATATTTTTTGCTCCAATCTCATTAATTGCTATTACAAATACAATCTTTAACTATAAGAATTTACGAAAACAATTTAGATACAGTGTATACATTTTAATTTTATTTTCAATTGCTTCTTCAATTGGTTCGGCTACACGCAGCGGAATTGTACAGATTGCAATTATTTCTCTGGCAGCGTTTTCTTTGGGTATCTATAAAAAAAATATCATTCTTAGATATTATCATAAAGTTCTAATAATCTTTCTCGCAGCTGGTTTTGTTATTGGGTTTCTTATATATTCTGCCTTATTAACCAATACAAGGGGCAGCAAAATTATTATTAATCCATTAACACATGAACTTCCCAGAAAAGATTTTTTCTTGACTAAGTTAACATCACCTAAATTTCATCCTCTTATTAATAATATCTCTTTTTATACGTCACATTCTTATTATCGCTTAAATAAAGCGATGAACCTCCCTTTTAAAGGACTGGGTTTTGGTCTTACGAATTCATATTTTGTAATGGATAATATTGAGCAATTAACAGGCTGGTCTGAGCTTAAAGAGATTTCATATGGAGTAAGATTAGATAAAGAAATTGGAAGCAATTATGGTTTGTATTGGTCTACTTTTTATACATGGATTGCTTCAGATTTTACTTTTCCAGGGACTATTATAGTGGTATTCTTTATAGGGTATTTTTTTTCATTGGCTATGAAGGACTCTCTATATTACTCAAATCCACTTTCTGTAACTGTTTTTTGCACGCTCTTTTATTTTATATTCCATTTTGCATTTAATAATCCATTACAGGATGGACCAGGCCTCACCACAAGTTTTTTCACCCCTTTAATCTGGTTTATCTTGAGAAAAAGAAATAAATAATTATTAAATTATTTATAATCTTATGAGAAACATTCAAATCTGCCATGTGATTTCCTCAATTGATAAAAATTATGGAGGAAGTGCAGCGTTTGTTCAGTTGATATCAAATGAGCTGGTTAAATATAAAAAAGTAAGTATTGTAACAAATAAAAGTAATTGTCCATTAGATATAAATAACAGTGTGCAGATTTTTACGGCATCCACATCATTTCGAATACTGCAAGGTTATTCTGATGAATTAAAATCAATTTTAAATTGTATTGAAACCGATTTATTTCATGGCAATGGATTATGGCAATTTCCTGTGCATTTTATGGCACAGGTTGCGCGAAAGAAAAATGTCTCTTATATAATTTCACCACATGGAATGCTAGAACCCTGGGCATTGAATGCAGGCAAATGGAAAAAAAAAATGGCACTGTGGTTTTACCAGAACAAAGATTTAGCATTTGCCACCTGCATTCATGCTACCGCTCCAAAGGAAGCAGACAATATTCGTAGTTTGGGATTTAAAAACCCTATTGCAGTTATCCCTAATGGCATTGATTTATCTGAATTTCCATTCCCGGAAAAAAAGCAAGAAAAAGCGAAAAGTACTGTATTATTTCTTTCTCGCATTCATCCGAGTAAGGGTATTGAATTGTTGATAAAAGCTTGGGAATTTTTACCTGTAAGTTTAAGAAATGACTGGCAAATCAAGATTGCAGGCAATGGGGAGACTGAATATATCGCGTCATTACAGCAAATCATTAATAGTAAGAGACTGGAAAACGAAATATATATCGTTGGTCCACAATTTAACATGGATAAATTAAAATTATATCACGAGGCTGATTTGTTTGTTTTACCCTCGTATAGCGAAAATTTTGGTATTGTCGTCGCTGAAGCATTAGCTTGCTGCATTCCAGTAATCACAACTAAAGCAACTCCATGGGAAGAACTCAATACATATAACGCCGGTTGGTGGATTGAGATTGGTGCAGATTCCCTTGCTTCAACCATGCTTCAAGCTATACAGATGGATAATGCTAAAAGGAAACAAATGGGCCAAAATGGTCGCCAATTGATTGCAGAGAATTACTCTATTGAATTGGTCACCCTTAAAATGGTTGAATTATATGATTGGTCATTGGGAAAAGCAAAAAAACCTTCTTTTGTCCGCTTGGATTAGATTTATTAAAATATCAGGTTAGTTAAAGAGAATTATTTAATCAAAAGTAAAATGAATAAAATATTAATCACAGGAGCTTCCGGCTTCATTGGTTCAAATTTACTGCAATACTATGAGGATAAAGGATTTTATGTTGCCAATATTGATAAAGCACAGCCCAGAAGGAAAGAATATTCCAAAAACTGGAGAAAAATAAATATATTAGATTACAACGCTTTAGAAGCAGAGATAACATCCTTTCAACCCGAAATTGTTATTCATTTGGCTGCACGTACAGACTTAAATGGGAAAAAGCTGGTTGATTATGATTCAAATACTATAGGTACCCAAAATCTGATTAAGATATTAACTAAAGGTGAATCTGTAAAAAGAGTGATTTTTACTTCTTCAATGCTAGTCTGCAAACTGGGCTATATCCCCAAAAACGCTTCAGATTATGCTCCTTCCACTGCATATGGTGAAAGCAAAGTATTGATGGAAAAAATCATTCATCAATCACAACACTCATATGAATGGACAATAGTGCGCCCAACCTCAATCTGGGGTCCGTGGTTTGGAGAACCTTATCGTAATTTCTTTGAAATGATAATCAGAAATAGATATTTCCACATTGGCGGTAAATCTTGTACAAGAACTTATGGTTATGTTGAAAATCTTTTATACCAGATTGATTCTATTTTGAATGCACCTGTGGACCAATTTCAGGGAAAAGTATTCTATTTAGGAGACTATAACTCAACAAATATCAATAATTGGGCAAATGAAATTGCTTCAGAGCTGGGAATTATAATCAAAACAATCCCATATCCTTTGGTTAAGTTAGCTGCTTTAGGAGGAGATGTACTGAAATTTTTAAACATTTATTTCCCTATGTCCTCGTTTCGACTTAAAAATATGACAACAGACAATCCTATTGATCTTACAAATACTCTGACAATTGCTCCAAATTTGCCATTTTCAAGAATTGATGGAATAAAAAGAACACTATTCTGGCTTAAAAATACCAGGTAAAATTGGTCTGATTACTAGTTACAAAAAAAAAAACACTAATCTTTAGTTTTTGAGACTGCCGAGGGTTTAAATACACTTATAGATTCTGATTTTATACTATCAGTAAAAATTGGATCAGAGAAATGGTTATTGTTTTTGGATGACAAAAATTGGTTGTGGATGTTTTCTAGAAAAATATAAAATGTATCATAGGATCTCTATATAAGTTATTTAAAAGAATTGAGAAAACGGATCTATAGATCGCAAGGCATTTTGAAAACAAAATTGGAAAGTAATATCTAAAGGACCTTAATATTTATGAAGATTTTAGTTCTCTCTCAAGTATTTTACCCGGATAATGTCTCGGTCGCACAGCATTTGGCTGACTTATGCTTTAACTTGGCAAAAAAAGGACATGAAGTTAATGTGATTACCAGTCGATATCCTTATGAGGAAAAGAATATTAAATATTCTTCATATGAAAAGGTAAATAATGTGATAATCAAACGAATTTGGAGCACAGGATTTGGGAAAAAAATTATTGTATCACGTCTGTTAGATTTCATTTCTTTTAATTTTTCCATCTTCATAAATCTTGCTTTGATAAAAAAAAGATCCTACGACTTGATAATTGGTTTAACTGCACCACCATTAATTTCTTTTATTGGTGCTCTACTTGCAAAGAAAAAAATGATAAAATTTTGCTATTGGATCATGGATATGCAGCCTGAGTTAGCTATTCATTCAGGGTTTATAAAAAAGAATTCTTTTCTTGCTAAGATTCTTACAAAATTAGGGAGATCGACACTCAATAATTCCGATAAAATTATTGTTTTGGATCGTTTTATGAAAAAATATCTCGTAGAGTCACTTTGTGTGTCCGAAGATAAGATTGAAATTGCACCTGTATGGCCTGTCATTGACAATATATATTTACAAAATAGATTGGAAAATCCATTTCGTGTCGAAAATAATTTTGGTGATAAAATTGTTATAATGTATTCTGGGAATCACTCTTTTGTCCATCAGCTAGATACATTGCTTAATCTTTCGAGAACTCTAAAAGAGGATAAGAGATTCATTTTCGTTTTTATTGGAGGAGGAGTACGAAAAAAGGAAGTTACGGAATTCAAAAATAAATTTTGTTTGGAGAATATCGTACAACTTTCATATCAGCCACGAGAAAAAATTCATTTATCTCTTGGATCATCAGATATTCAAGTTGTTATATTAGGTGATGGTCTTGTAGGATTTACGCATCCCAATAAAATATACGGGGCTCTTTTTATTGGCAAACCTATAATTTATATAGGGCCTTCTAAAAGCCATATTAGTGAAATATTATTAAAACTCTCTGGCAATATTTTGGTTAACCATTCAGAAATAAAAGAATTAAAAGAAAAATTGCTAAATCTATGTGACGATTTTTCCAAGGTTGAAGCAATAGGTAAAAAAAATCAAGAATTTGCTTATAAATATTTTTCTCCAGAATTACTTATAAATAAGATGTGCTACGATATTGAAAGTGTAACTCCATACGGTCAATAAAATTTTATTTATTAAAATATTTTTTTGTGATACCTATTAAGACTGAAAACAGATTAAACAATTATTTTTCAATAGGAATAATATCCTCTGCAACTTTCTATTTTCTTAAAGTTGCCTTTTGGCCACTAACTTATTTATTTATTTTAAGCTACGGATTAACTATTACACTTTTCATTATCAGATTTGATTGGAATTTTAAGTTTCCAAGTTTTTTCAATAATTTCAAGCTTCCTATTCTTCTTGCGGTAGTATTTATTCTGGAATTTTTGGTCAGGCGTCAATTCTCGATAAAAATTGTTCAGAAAGACATATTATTGATACTGGTCCTCTTTTCACTTTTTTACTTTCTCTATTGGAAAAGATCGATATTGATTGGAGAAACAGTCAAATCATTTTTTATTAATTTGACGATTGTCACTATCAGTTTCATTTCAATATTAAATCTGTTTTATCAGTTTTTTCATCTCTTAATTCCATCGGGTTTATTGTTGAAAATCAATATTTCAGAAGGATTTTCTATAGCCAATGATTATAATTTCTTCTGCTTATTTTTGTTTTTTGGCCTTTTAATAGTTAATAATAAAAGCAAAAATGATTTTCTATACTATCAATTGCCTAAAACCCAAGTTGTTTTCCTCAGTTTGATTTTTATTTTAAATATTATCATTTCAGGATCGAGGCGAGCAATAGGTGTATTGATTATTTTATTGATTTTTAAAGTTATTTCAAGTGTTTTCCGTGGTGGAAAACCGAATACAAATGCTCAATATTTAAAAAAATTAATAAAAATTCTATGTTTGGGTATTCTCTCTTTAGCCGCATTGATTTTTGTTATACATTCTTTCCCAAAACAGAATCTAAAGAATCTGGCATCGAAATATTCTTCTATAACCGGAGTGAATGAGAGCAGATTCACTGAAAAATTTTTATGGAATAGAGAATCAATGTTGCCTTTGGATAGAAGATATCTTATTGACAAAGCATCACTTGAAGGAGAGGAAAAATTTTGGAGATGTATATCTGCACCCGGAACATCTATCATGTACATTAATACTAAATATGGGAAAAGTATCAAGGTGACAAGAATTGGTGGTGGAAATGATGGATATTCCTTGCAATATGTTGGTCCTGAAATCTTGTATTATGCTAACCATACTTACAGGATAACTTTTAAAATCAAATTCTTTGAAGGTAATTTCAGTTCTTTTAATGTTGGATGGTGGGTAAATGACGGCAATAAGGGATTTGCAAATTGTGCTGCCTTGCAAAAGAAAATAACTCCTCTTGATGATGGATGGTTTGCATGCTCATCTGAATATACATTTATTGATAATCATTATGAGATTGCGGGTTTTTTTAATTCTGTATCATCCAGGACATCCTTTGTTATGTCGGATTTTGAGCTGCTTGATCTGAATTGTGATCCCTCACTTCCAAGATATGAATTTGAAATCAGAGGAAATGATAATGTTGATGACTGGCTGGGTAAACACAATATTCCGTATTCCGGTAATAATCTAATAAACAATGGACGTTTTGAATCCGGAAAGAATTTCTGGCGATGTACATTAGATTCATCAATAAGCTTTAAGATCGAGAATATAAAAAATGTCAAATGTGCATTAATTTCCAGGGGAGCAGGGAATGGCGGTGATTGGTCGCTGTTTAATATTGGACGGCCAGTCAGATATTTCGCAAATAATGAATATCAGATTGCATTTAAGGTTTTGCCAGTAATACCTAAAACAATTCCTTTCAAGGTTGGTTTTTGGATCGATGAGGGAGAAGGAGTTCAAAGTAATTTAAAGTTAAAGATTGACTCACTCAAAGATGGATGGTTAGAAGCCAAAACAAGCTATATTTTTAAGAATAATCAAACTGATCTTTTGTTTCTGATAAATTCACAAGAAAGTTATTCGCAGTTCTACATTACAGATATAAGTTTAATAAATTTAACTCAAATACAGTATCAGACCGATATAAAAAGCGTCAAGATAGATAACATAAAGGAAGAATCATTTTTTACAGACAGATCATCCCGCTGGATCTATGCCATAGAGATCTGGAAAACCAAATTCAATACCAGTGATAAAATATTTGGCCACGGATTTAATTATTTAGAATGGTATGGAGAAAAATTCATGGGTAACTCAAAGAATTATGATTGGCCACATAATCCATTCATATCGATATTGCTATATTCTGGAATTGTTGGTTTAATACTCTATATCATATTATTAATCAGGGTTGTATGGCTTTATGTCAAATACAGGAATGAGTACGGTGTTGCCTTTATTGGCTTTCTCATTACTTTCATTTTCTCCTTCTTCAGTGGTGACAGTCCTTTTGACCCTCCGATAATGGGTTTTTTTATTCTGCTGCCTTTTTTCATACATTCCTTTCATAAAACTGATAATCAACCTATTATAGAAAAGTTAACGAATGACGAAGATACTGATCACAGGGACTAATAGTTTTGTCGGAAGAAATTTTATTAAATATTCAGGATTCAGGTATACTGATGAGATTTCACTTTTTGATAATAAGCCTGAAGATATTGATTATAGTAAGTATGATGTTGTAATTCATCTTGTTGCCATTGTTCATCAGAAAACAACAATCCCTGACGATCAATATTTTATTATTAATCGTGACCTTTGCCTTAAGGTAGCCGAACTGGCTAAACAGGCCGGAGTAAAGCAATTTGTCTTCCTTAGCACTGTAAAAGTCTATGGAAAATTCGTTGCCGGATCTGAGCCATGGAACGAAAAATCATTGTGTTTGCCTGATGATGCTTATGGGAAAAGTAAATATGAGGCAGAACTGGCTCTAAGGAAGCTGGAAGATAATAGTTTTACTGTTTCAATTATCAGAACACCATTGGTTTATGGAGAATATGTTCGTGCTAATATGCTGAGCATTCTGAAACTGATTAACCGTACCCATATTTTACCCTTCAAAAATGTTGAGAACAGGAGGAATTTTACAGGTGCAGAAAATCTTGTCAGTTTTATTGACCGGATAATAGAAAAGAGAGCTTCAGGCATTTTTATCGCAATGGACGAGAAAGCAATATCTACATCGGAATTGGTTAAAATGATATCTGAAAACCTTAGCAAAAAAATCATTTTATTCAAAATACCTGATTTTATGATAAAAATCGGGATGACCGTTTTCCCAGGTATTTTTGATCGCCTTTATGGCTCTTTCGAAATGGATAATAGCAGAACGCTTGAAATCCTTGATTTCAAACCTCCCATTCCAACGAGCGAAGGCATAAAAAAAATGGTCAAATCATTTGAAAAGAAAAATATATCTCCGGAATCTTCAATATGATATCTCCCGGAGAACCGATTGATTCATTATTCAGCTTATGAAGACAATATTATTTCTGATTGCATTCCTGATAGTTGTCTCCTATCTACTTACATGGATTATTAAGAACTACTCCACGAAAAACAATATTCTTGATATACCAAATGACAGAAGTTCGCATTCATTTCCGACACCAGTGGGTGGAGGACTGGCAATAGTAATCTCATGGTATATCGGGATTACTTTTTTGTTTTGTACAGGCACTTTAGACCATAACTTGTATTTTGCATTACTAAGCGGAATACTGTTNNGGAAAAGATATATTCCCAATGTTTATAATTTATACATTTACAGTTGTTGGAATGGTATGGTTTATAAATTTGTATAATTTTCTTGACGGAATTGACGGATACGCTTCATTTGAGGCAATTACATTAGGCTTAGCATTTTACCTATTTACGGGTCAGATTATCTCCCTTGTTTTATGTGCTTCAGTTGTTGGTTTTCTGATATGGAACTGGCCTAAAGCCAGAATTTTTATGGGTGATGTCGGAAGCACACAATTAGGTTTTATTATTGTCGTACTTGGTATTTATTTTCATAATGAACATAAGCTTTCATTTATATACTTGATAATTCTGTCAGCCCCATTCTGGTTCGATGCTACTCTGACATTAATCAGGCGATGGAGAAATAAAGAGAAACTAAGCCAGGCACATAAAAAACATATTTATCAACGTCTCGTACAATCGGGTTTTTCGCACCTTAAAACTGACATCTTATTATCGTTTGTAAACCTGATTTTCATTCTTTTGGTATTTATTAGTATAAAGTTCAACATGTTACAGATACCATTTTTATTGTTATCAATACTGATAGTATATCTTATTGCACTTTATGCCGATAAAAGAAAGCCCTTTTAAAATTTTCCTTCCTTTCAAACAGTGTCGCCTACATCTTTTTCAAAAGTGAATATTAAAACTAAATACTTTCCTTTTCACCTTCTCAGATCAGAGCTGCTCAGAAGTGCATCAGTACTGATTTCAGGAACAATAGTTGCTCAACTTATATCCATTCTTCTTCAGCCTGTTTTGAGAAGGCTCTTTACACCTGAATCATTTGGTATCTATTCGGTTTATCTGAGCCTTGTGGGTATGATTTTAATTCTGTGTTCTTTACGGTATGATGACACAATAGTTCTGCCAAGATCAGATAAAGAATCTACTAACCTTTTGGCTCTCTCTTTGATTATAAACTTTTTTTTCAACTTGTCTATTCTCCTTATTGTAATAATACTAGGCAGAAGAATTATTTCTTTTCTTAATCTTCCCAAAAATTTTCCTGTAAGTATTCTTTATTTTATTCCGTTAGGAGCTTTCCTTTTTAGCACCTGCCAGTCATTAAACTCATGGTTGATCAGGAGACGCAAGTATTTATCTATTTCAGTAAATAAACTTGCACGTCGTAGTTCAGAAGGTGTTGCTCAGATAAGTTTTGCGCTCATTAAATCTTTTAATGGGTT
>PMNJ01000089.1:24407-24571 GCA_003162595.1 Bacteroidales bacterium
GGATTTTTTGATCTTTCTAAATTATTGCTCTCCATACCATTAGCTTTTATTGCTTCTTCTATCTCAAGCGTCCTGCTTCAAAGAATATCTGAAAGATTCAATAAACGAGAAAGCTTTCTGACTGAACTAAAACCCATCCTGTATATTGTAGGTTTGATCGCATT
>PMNJ01000081.1:0-4034 GCA_003162595.1 Bacteroidales bacterium
CCTATCTGCCGGATTAATCCTGCAATTTCATCTTTAATTGGAATGTTTTCAACAAAATACTGCACAACATCGAGCCGCTCATTGACAGGCTGAATATCCTTCAGGGGCAGCGAAATCCATCTTTTTAACAGCCTTCCTCCCATAGGAGATATGGTTTTGTCCATTACATCGATAAGTGTTCTTGCTCCTTCATAAGGAGAGTGGAACAACTCGAGGTTTTTGATAGTAAATTTGTCGAGCCAAACATACCTGTTCTCTTCAATCCTTGCCAGACTCGTAATATGTCCAAGCTGTTCGTGCTGAGTGATATCAAGATAATATAGAATTGCGCCTGCTGCGATAATACCGAAGTTGAGATTCTGAACACCAAATCCCTTTAAAGAGCTGGTTTCAAACTGTTTAAGCAATCTGTCATTTGCTGCCTCCTGTGTAAAGATCCAGTCATCAAGTTTAAAAGTATAAAACTTCGGACCAAAATAATCCAGGAACAGGTCTTTCTTCCCTTTTTCAAACAAGACTTCCTTCGGCTGGAAGTTATTAAGCATCTGATCGATGTATTCAATAGTACCTTCCGAAGTAAGAAACTCACCTGTGGATATATCAAGGAATGCAACTCCGGCAATTTTCTTATCAATATGGACTGCAGCAAGGAAGTTATTCTCCTTATGATTTAAGACATTCTCATTAAGCAAGACTCCCGGAGTCACCATCTCGATTATACCTCTTTTTACGATTTTTTTGGTAAGTTTCGGATCTTCGAGCTGTTCACATATAGCTACCCTTTGCCCTGCTCTTACGAGACGCGGAAGATAAGTGTCGAGGGCATGATAAGGAAACCCGGCAAGTTCTACGAACGAAGCAGAACCGTTCGCACGACGAGTCAGAGTTATGCCGAGTATTTCAGAAGTTCTGATGGCATCTTCNNTTCTGGGGATCAGACATCTGGAATGTAGCGATTTATAAATATTTCTCCCTTGTCAGCTTGTTCCCGACAAAGATACATCGCTGGTAATATTAATGAAATAGTTTCTAAAATTTATTAAGATACTCTGATATTATTTTTCAGATCCAAAAGAAAAGTAAGAATAAAGAACATTCGAAATCAGAATGTTGAAGTATTAATAAATTCTTCATTCGCTGTTCTCCTGTTCTTCATTCTTGGTTCAGTTCCTGGCTTATAAAAGTCATAAATTCCCAATATGATTTTTATTACCTTAGAACTTTAATAGAAATAGCATAAAATGAAAAAGGTCTTAATTCTCGGAGCAGGACTGGTGGTCAAACCGATGGTGGAATACCTGCTTAAAAATAATTTTGAATTGATGGTTGCTTCTCCTATGAAAGAGAGGGCCGATGAGATGATAAAGGGAAATCCACATGGATCATCGCTCGACTGGTCAATGGATGACCCGGCCATGCTTGAGAAGCTTGTTTCAAACCATGATATTACTGTAAGTCTCCTTCCATATAAGTATCATTCTGATGTTGCAAAGGTTTGCCTGAGACATTTAAAATCACTTGTTACCACATCCTATATACAACCTGGTATAAAGGATCTTGATGAATCTGCTAAACAAGCCGGTTTATTGTTCCTTAATGAGATTGGCCTTGATCCCGGAATTGATCATATGACGGCTATGAAAGTTATTGATCATATCCATAATAAAAATGGGAAGGTGCTGGAGTTCTATTCACTCTGCGGAGCCCTTCCGGCTCCCGAGTCTGCTGATAACCCTTTGAAATACAAGTTNNAGTCTGCATTGAATCTGCTGATCTCTTTAAGGACAGATTCAGTTATAGTTTCCCCGGGATAGGTGAACTTGAGGTTTATCCGAACAGGGACTCAATAAGTTACATGGATATTTATGGGATCCCCGAAACACAAACCATGTATCGCGGCACATTCAGATATAAAGGGTGGTGTGAAGCGCTGGATGCAATGAAGAGTCTTAAGATGCTCGATGATTCAATAAAGGATTATTGTAGGATGACCTATTCAGGATTCCTTGCAGAAAGAGGTGGTTTAGAGATTAAAGATCTTAAGGAAAACCTGGCAAAAAAACTCCGAGTTTCTATGAATTCTATAGCTATTAAATCACTTGATTTTCTTGGCTTTTTCAGTGATGAAAAACTTCAGTATCACGAGACAACCCCATTTGATGTCACTTCAGACAGAATGATAAAAAAGATGTTGTTATCTGTTAATGAACGCGATATGGTTATCTTGCAGCATATATTTCTTGCATCTTATCCTGACGGAACCAGGGAAGTTATAAAGTCATCGATGCTTGATTTCGGCTCTCCAGCCACAAATACATCCATTTCCCGTACAGTTGCTCTGCCGGCAGCAATTGCAGTTAAAATGATACTCGAAAAGAAGATTGATTTAAAGGGGGTTCACAGACCTGTAATCCCTCAGATATATACCCCTGTCCTTGATGAACTTAAAACACTTGGTATTGAGATGAAGGAAGAGTTCGGATTACCGGAGAGTGAGATGATAATCTGATAGATTTATGATCAGCAAAATCCATTAATTGTAAATGTGTAGGGACGTTGCATGCAACGTCCCTACACATTTAATCCGGGATCTCAGAACTTCAGATAAAAATCCTTCGTCAGGTTAATATACTCTTCCGTGAATTCATGCCTTTTACCATGTTCGATTGTTAGGAATTTTTCGACAGGTTTTTTCTGAAGCCGGCTGAAGGTTAATATTAATCTCCTGATTTCAGCAGTAGGCAATGGCCTTATTTTCAGTATACTATTGCAATATAATCCATATTTATGAGCTTCAGCAATAAATACGTTACCTTCAACATATGGCATTACTAAGTGCAGACAGCCATTCTCATTCAGGAACATAATAACACCTTCCAATAACTCATTTGTAGTTAATGAATCATTGTGACGGGCAGCTGATTTTCGCGGATCCGGACTTTTAAGGGAACCATTAAAATAAGGTGGATTAGTCACAATCAGGTCAAATTTACCCTTGTCAGAATTAAAGTTTTGAAGGTCAATATTAACAACTTTTATCCGGCTGCGCCAATCACAACGGCTGGCATTTTCACAAGTCTGAACGAAGGACTCATAATCTGGTTCAATGGCCGTTATCGCAGCATAACATCTTTGAGCTAGCATTATTGAGATAAGTCCCGTACCTGAACCGATATCGAGGATACTTTTGACCCCGGAAATATCTGAACTGGCACCAAGGAGTACACTATCAGTACCAACTTTAAAGGCTGATTTGTCCTGGTAAATTATAAACTGTTTAAAACTGAAATAATTATTGGCCATTATCAGAACTTTTCATTTACCCCGAGACCAAAAAGAGCAAAATCGTATTTCACAGGGTCTGTTGGATCAAATTTACGGAGGATTTCTGTCAATTCCTCAACCGCCTTCCAGTCGTTTATTTTTCGGGTTAAAAGTCCCAGTCTCCTGGCAGTATTACCGGTATGAAGATCCAGTGGAATATAAAGCATTGCAGGATCGATCTTTTTCCAGATACCGAAATCCACTCCAAAGTTATCTTTGCGAACCATCCATCTGAGAAACATGTTCAACCTTTTTCCGGCAGCTCCGCCCGTCACATCGGCAAAATGTTTTTCATTTCTGTTTGCATGAGGAAGAGAGAAAAAGATCTGGCGGAGTTGTGATAAACCATCTCTTACCGAACCGGAACTTTTCATCCCCTGAAGCAGAACATCCTCCATGCTTCCAAAGTTTGAATATATATGTCTGAGACCTCTGATAAAGTAAATACAGTCCGAGCCATTAAATGTCCTGTGAACATATCGTGTGAATCTTAAAAGTTCAGTTTCATTTGCTGACATTATAAACTCATAAGGAGAGTTATCCATTAATTCCAGCATTAACCGGCTGCTCCTAAGAATAAGATCTCTCCTGCCCCAGGCAATAGCAGCCGTAAGAAAACCCGAGATCTCCCTGTCGTGAGTTTCCTGGAAACTGTGCGGAATAGAGATCGGGTCACATTCAATAAAAGAAGGATTATTATACTGAAGATA
>PMNJ01000081.1:4104-5435 GCA_003162595.1 Bacteroidales bacterium
GCGACACGTTGTTGTTCACCCCCGCTTAACTCCGAAGGTTTATGATCGAGTCGTTCAGCAAGGTTAAGGAATCCCAGAAGCTCGGAGGCTCTGTTTTCTGCCTCAGTTTTACTTTTACCGGCAATATAAGCAGGGATACAAACATTTTCGAGCGCCGTGAATTCAGGAAGCAGTTGATGAAACTGAAAAACAAATCCTATATTGTTATTTCGAAAAGCAGCAAGAGCTCTTCCTTTGAGACGGCTTACATCTGAATCGTTATAATAAATTGTACCTCCATCGGGGTGATCGAGTGTTCCAATTATCTGTAACAGAGTTGTTTTGCCGGCACCACTGGCTCCGACTATTGAGACTACCTCTTTATCCTGAATCTGGATATCAATCCCTTTAAGAACCTTAAGGTTTCCAAATGCTTTAGTTATTCCGGTTGTTCTGATCATTATATTCTCTGAAGGTAGGTTTTGCAGTTAGTCCTTCACCTCTTTATAATATCCATCAGATACATCCTTTGTCTCTTTCCCCACATTATCTTTTGACACATCTGTCTCTTTCCTGACATTATCGTTTGATTCCACTGCATCTTTCTGAATATTTTCCTTTATCTCATTCGCATCATTACGAATGCTGGAGCTCATTTCATTCATGCTCTGGCGGGCTTCAGACGTGACATCATTCATATCATTCTTGATGGAATCAGAAACTTCGTTCATATCACTCTTAAGTTTCTCTGAATAAGTAGTTACATCTTTTTTTATAGTATCAGAAACATCTGTCATATCCTTTCGGAAATCACTCGTGCTTGTCTCAATCTCTCTCCTTATCTCATCAGTTGCCTTTCTAAAATCGCGCATCCCCTTCCCAATGGTTTTTGCTATGTCAGGTAACTTCTCGGCGCCAAAAAGAAGAAGTGCAACAATGATGATAACAAATATTTCCGGTCCGCTCATAACTATTAATAATAAATATCCCTCCCTTATGAAGAGGCAAAGTTAGAAAAGTTTAATGATATTTATGCAGGTTCTATTCGCATCACAAAAAAAAGGGGGCGCCTTTTTGAGACGCCCCCTGTTATAATATGATTTTCAAATCTTAGCCTTGATTTTTGTCAAAGATTCTTCTACCGTCTCATGTCCTTTTCGGGTAGTATCGTACATCAGCGCTGTTGCAACGAATACTGATGAGTATACTCCTGTACTGATTCCAATCAGAAGAGCAAACATAAATCCACGGATAACTGCGCCACCAAAGATGAACATTGCAACAATTGTCAGAACCACAGCAAAAGTTGTATTAATAGTTCTGCTCAGTGTTGAGTTCAAAGCCATATTCAG
>PMNJ01000259.1 GCA_003162595.1 Bacteroidales bacterium
ATTGATAATTATGATTCCTTCACTTATAACCTCGTATATTATATTGAAAAGGTGACAGGCACCTGCCCTTCAGTCTTCAGGAATGATGAGATCTCGCTCGACGAAGTGGGTGGTTATGATAATATACTTCTTTCACCCGGACCAGGTGTTCCGGTTAATGCAGGGATTTGTATTGACCTGATAAAACGCTATGCATCAACGAAAAACATTCTCGGGATATGTCTTGGACACCAGGCTATAGGAGAGGCTTTCGGAGGCAAAATCCTTAATCTCAGTCATGTTTATCATGGTATTGCATCACAAGTACTGATTACGGAAATTAATGATCCTCTTTTCATGAATATACCTTCCCCGATTATCGGTGGCAGGTATCACTCATGGGTGGTGTCGGGTGATGGTCTGCCTGATTGTTTTCGTATCACCTGCAAGGATGAGAACGGAATAATTATGGGAATAAGCCATAAAGTTTATAATGTGCATGGATTACAGTTTCACCCTGAATCGGTTCTGACCGAGCATGGTCTGGACATAATAGCTAACTGGATAGATAATTAAGCGTAATTTAAAGATAGTCAGTTAATTATATGGAGTTCTAATGACAAAGTAAATAATTATTAAACATGCGTGAAATACTGAATCATCTGTTCGAACACAAAACCCTTAACCGGATGGAAGCAGAAAGGGTGCTTACCAGCATTGCAAAAGGTATTTATTCAGAATCGGAAATTGCAGCTTTTCTTACAGTTTACCTTATGAGAAGCATAACTGTGGATGAGCTCACCGGGTTCCGCGATGCTCTTCTGAATCTCTGCATCAGGATAGATCTGTCAGAATTTGAACCTATGGATGTATGTGGCACAGGTGGCGATGGGAAAGATACTTTCAATATATCAACTCTCTCTGCTTTTATACTTGCAGGGGCGGGAATCAAAGTTGCTAAACATGGTAATTATGGTGTTAGTTCAATATGCGGCTCTTCTAATATACTGGAGCATTTTGGATATAAATTTTCGACCGACAATGATAAATTAAAAAATGAAATAGATAAATCGGGTGTCTGTTTTTTACATGCTCCACTTTTTAATCCGGCAATGAAAAATATGGTGCCTGTCCGCCGGGCTCTTAAAATAAAGACCTTTTTTAATATGCTGGGCCCAATGGTTAATCCTTCATTTCCTGCAAAACAACTCATAGGAGTCTATAGCCTCGAGCTTGCACGTTTGTACAATTATCTTTACCAGCAATCTGCAACAAAGTACATGATTATTTTTAGTCTTGACGGATATGACGAGGTTTCCCTTACCTCTGATTTTAAATATATTCTTAACGGGGTTGAACAGATCGTTTCACCTGAAATGATGAACTACAACAGAGTTCTGCAATCAGAGTTGAGCGGCGGAAAGAGCATTCAGGAGGCAGCTGATCTTTTTATGAAAGTACTGAAAGGTGAAGGTACGACAGCTCAGAATAATGTTGTAACAGTAAATGCCCAGATGGCTCTGAAATGCTATTACCCTTCGAAATCTTTTGAAGAATGCCGCGAAATTGCAAGCGAATCCCTGTTTAATAGAAATGCTTATAAATCATTTATCAAACTCATTGAATTACAGCAGTGACCATTCTTGATAAAATAATTGCAAATAAGCAGAAAGAGGTAACCTTTCTTGCCGGAGTGACTGCTGTCAGAGATCTGGAAAGAAGTAGTTTTTTCAAACGAGATACAATATCTCTTTCAGGATTCCTGTCCGACAGTAATAAAACAGGAATTATAGCTGAGTTCAAAAGAAAATCCCCGTCAAAGGGCATAATTAATTCATCATCATCGGTTGATGAAGTCACATCGGGGTATTTCAGGGAAGGAGCTTCAGGTATTTCAGTTCTTACTGATACACAGTTTTTTGGCGGGTCGATCACCGACCTTATGCTTATCCGGGAGAAAAGCATTTTCCCAATATTGCGGAAGGATTTTATAATTTCTGAATATCAGGTGATAGAATCAAAATCTGCCGGCGCTGATGCAATCCTGCTCATCGCGGCGGCTCTCGGCACCCTGCAGATAGAGAACCTTTCAAAATTATCAAGGTCACTTGGAATGGAGGTTCTTCTCGAAATACATGAACCGGAAGAACTCGAAAAGGTAAACAGGCACATTAATATAATAGGGGTTAATAACCGTAACCTGAAAACATTTGAGGTAAACACTGATATATCGGAGAATATCGTTCAGAAAATTCCCGATGGATTTTTAAAAATTTCTGAAAGCGGTATCAATTCCTCTCAGGTAGTGAAAAAACTCAGAGTTTTGGGATACGATGGATTTCTTATTGGAGAGAAGTTTATAAGTACCCCTGATCCGGTAAAGGCTTTTTCTGAATTTGTAAAGGATTTAATCTGACGGCATGATACAAGTTAAGGTATGTGGAATGAATGATCCTCTGAACGTTAAGGCAATAGCTAAAGCAAAGCCCGACTTCATGGGATTTATATTCTTTTACGGATCTCCAAGATATGTGGGTGCAGCACCTGATGTGGCACTTTTTCATAATGTTCCTTCGGGTATCAAAAGGATAGGCGTTTTTTTAAATGAAGTTAATTATAAGATTCTTGAAATATCACTTAATATAGGTCTTGATATGATACAGTTGCATGGTGAGGAATCGCCAGAATCATGTTTTCAGTTGCAATCTTCGGGACTCTCAATAATCAAGTCTTTTAATATTGATCACAACTTTTGTTTTGAAATTCTGAAGCGCTATTTACCGTGTTGTGATTATTTCTTATTCGATACAAAAAGTGAAAAGCGCGGTGGCAGCGGCCGGAAGTTTAACTGGGAAAAACTGAAAGCATATTCACTGGATAAACCATTTTTCCTGAGCGGAGGAATATGTCCGGAAGATACAGGTGTAATTAAATCCTTAAGCAACAAAGGATTCTTTGCTGTGGATATAAACAGCCGGTTCGAAATTTCTCCCGGGATTAAGGATGCTGACAGGGTTAGTACATTTATTAATGAAATTAAAAATGATCAGATATGACATATAATGTAGATGAAAGGGGCTACTATGGGGAATTTGGAGGAGCTTTTATTCCTGAAATGATGTACCATAATGTAAAGGAATTAGCAGACAATTACCTTAAGATACTTAATGATAAGAAATTCAAAGATGAATTCCATTCATTGTTAAAACATTATGTAGGAAGACCTTCGCCTTTGTACTTTGCCTCACGGCTGTCAGGTTTTTATAATACAAAGATTTATCTTAAAAGGGAGGATCTTAATCATACCGGGGCACATAAAATAAACAACACTGTCGGCCAGATACTCATTGCAAAACGTCTGAACAAATCAAGGATCATTGCCGAAACAGGAGCCGGTCAGCATGGAGTTGCAACGGCAACCGTGTGTGCGCTGATGGGAATGAAGTGCCTTGTTTATATGGGACAGACAGACATTAAACGACAATCTCCGAATGTCTTGCGTATGAAAATGTTGGGAGCAGAGGTTGTTCCGGTTACCAGCGGTAATAAAACACTGAAAGATGCTACAAATGAGGCTATACGAGATTGGATCAGTAATCCCATCGATACGCATTATATAATAGGTTCGGTAGTCGGACCACATCCATACCCCGACCTTGTCGCCCGGCTGCAGTCAGTCATAAGTGAAGAGATGAAATTCCAGGTCAAAGAGGTATCAGGTAAGGAAGACCCTGATTATATAATTGCATGTGTTGGTGGTGGAAGCAATGCAATTGGCTCCTTCTACCATTATCTTAACAATGAACATGTAAAGCTGATTGCCGTGGAAGCCGGGGGGAAGGGTGTTGAGAGCGGAGAAACTGCGGCTACTATGGCGACTGGTAGTCCGGGAGTAATACACGGAAGCAGAACAATGCTTATGCAGACAGAAGACGGTCAGATCACTGAGCCCTATTCTATTTCAGCCGGACTTGATTATCCCGGTATCGGACCGGTTCATTCATATCTTCATAAGATAAAAAGAGTTGTTTTCGACAANNTTCAGACTTACCCGGCTTGAAGGAATTGTACCGGCTCTTGAATCGGCTCATGCCCTTGCCTGGTTAGGAAAACATCAATTCCGTAAAAATGATGTTGTTATAGTAACAATCTCAGGAAGAGGAGATAAAGATATGGATACTTACATAAAATATGTGGAAGAGATTGTTTCCCGCAGATTACGCTGATCAGCGCAGATCAAATAATAGTTATCTGCGGAAATCTGCGAGATCAGCGGGGGAAAGAAATTGAAAAATATAAACGTAGATTAATCAATTTAAATCATTGAATATGAATCGTATCGACAAACTTTTCAGAGAGAAAAAGGGCAATATACTTTCAATCTATTTTACAGCAGGTTATCCCAGATTGGATTCGGCTGCAGGTATTATCAGAGCGCTTGCAGACGCCGGAACTGATATGATTGAGATAGGTATGCCATTTTCCGATCCTGTTGCTGACGGACCTGTTATTCAGCACAGCAGTGAAAAAGCACTTCAGAATGGGATGAACCTTAAACTGCTTTTCGACCAGATGTCCGATATCCGGGATGAAGTGAAAATCCCGCTTCTTCTTATGGGATATTTAAACCCGGTTATGCAGTTCGGCATAGAGAACTTCTGCAGGCAATGTATGGAAATAGGTATTGACGGAGTTATTCTTCCCGACCTGCCACCGATCGTCTACAAAGAGGAGTATTTCTCAATATTTAATGAATATAATCTTTACAATATTTTGCTAATTTCACCCCAATCTTCCCTTGAAAGAATTACAACTATAGATAAGATCAGCCGTGGTTTTATTTACGTGGTTTCTTCCTCATCAACTACTGGTTCAAAAGGAAACTTCTCGGATGATCAGATTTCTTATTTCAAGCGGGTAAGTGAACTGAAACTTAGAAATCCGGTTCTTATTGGTTTTGGAATTTCGAATCATGAGACTTTCATAAATGCAGGAAAATTTGCAAGAGGAGGGATCATCGGAAGCGCGTTTGTTAATATTCTGGAACAGGATGGAAATAACTTTGATAAGATAAATCAGTTTATAAAGGAAATTAAAGGCTGACTATGATTAAAATAGTAGAAACAACAAATCAGATGCCTTAAAAAACAGATGCAAAGCTAAAAACTGATATAAATGTTGAAAAATACCCTTAAAAAATTGATATAAGTATCAAAAATATACATAAATAGTTTGAAATACCCTCTAAAAAGGTATATGTTTGCAAAAAATCTATGTTTTTGAATTTATGTTAATTTTTTAGCTGATGAAAATTTCCGGGAAAAGAACTCTGTTAATGCTACTTCTGCTTTTTATAAGTAGTGCAGGTTTATTTGCTGCCGATAATACCCCAATTGATTCAGGAGCTACGGCGTGGATGCTTACTTCCACTGCCCTTGTCCTGCTTATGATTCCGGGTCTGGCTATGTTTTATGGGGGATTGGTTCGTTCAAAGAATGTGCTTGGGACCATTATGCACAGTTTTGTGGCCATGGGCATTATAAGTGTTTTGTGGGTGATCGTTGGTTACAGCATGAGTTTCGGGAAGAATGTTCTGGGTGGATGGTTCGGATGGAATTCCAACTATTTTTTTCTGAAAGGCATCGATACAAATATTTTAGATGCAGGTATTCCTGAATATGTTTTTACAATGTTCCAGGGCAAGTTTGCAATTATTACTCCGGCGCTTATAGCCGGAGCATTTGCTGAAAGGGTTAATTTTAAGGCCTATTGCTTCTTTATCGCCATCTGGAGTCTTTTGGTTTATAATCCTATTTGTCATTGGGTTTGGAGCTCCGATGGTTTCCTTTTTCATCTTGGAGCTAAAGGAGCAATAGACTTTGCAGGAGGAACAGTAGTTCATATTTCGGCAGGGGTCAGCGGTTTGGTAGCTGCATTATATCTGGGTTCCCGCAGAGGTTATCCATACCAGGTGATCCGTCCGAATAACATGGTGATCACTATGCTTGGTGCAGGTCTTCTTTGGGTTGGTTGGTTCGGATTTAATGCAGGAAGCAGCNNGCTCTGGGTTTTGCCTCCGGAATTCTGGCAGGATTAGTTGCAGTCACTCCCGCTGCCGGTGTGGTTCAACCTTATGGAGCAATGATTCTGGGAATTCTGGCTTCAACCATCTGCTACATGGGCATACAGCTGAAAAACAAACTTGGATATGATGATAGTCTGGATGCATTTGGTATCCATGGGATAGGAGGAATCGTAGGCGCTTTACTTCTTACTTTCTTCATTCGCCCGTCGTGGATGCATGACGCTGCGAAAATTGCAGGTGGGAAATGGACAATCTGGAACCAATTTGGAGTTCAGGCCCTGGCAGTGACCATTGCAATTGTTTATGCTGCTGTAATGACTTTTATAATAATCTTTATATTGAATAAGTTTATTAGGTTTAAATCAACAGAGGATGATGAAATGGCAGGACTTGACAGGTCATATCATGGTGAAAGAGGATATGGAATGTTAAATCCCAGTTAATCAACTAATCTTGTAAATTTCATAAAATGAAACTAATAACAGCAATCATCAGGGAAGTTCAGCTTGACAAAGTACGTGAGGCATTAATTGAAGCTGATATAAAAAGAATTACAGTCAGCCGTGTTTCAGGTCATGGACAGCAGAGAATTGAAGAGATGTACAGGGGGCAGATCATTATTCCCGATCTGATCCCAAAAATCAGAATTGAAATTGGTGTAAATGATGCTTTTGTTGATATAACAGTCAATGCAATACTTAAAGCTGCCCGAACAGATGGCGCCGGAAATGTCGGTGACGGTAAAATATTTATTACACCACTCGAAGAATGTATAAGAATCAGAACAGGCGAGAGGGGGGGAACAGCAATTTAAATATTAACAGAGTTTCTATTTATAGCTTAACCCGGATTGAATAAGTCCGGGTTTTCTTTTATACCTTTATATTCTCTTATTTTTTTCTATGTTTTAATAAATCTATTATTATGAGTCAGGAAAATCTTAAAAAGAAAAGTCCAGTGAATAAAGGACTCTCCAGACGTAAGTTCCTGGGTAGTACTGCCACAGTAGCTGCTTTTTCGATGATGCCGATAAACATATTCGGCAAGAATACAGCGGTTGCCAGGGATGTTCCCGGAACAACACCAAACTCAAATTTTGGGGGAGTTCAGATGGGCACTATTACCTACAGTTGGCGCGATAAGCCGGGTGGTGTTGAAAATATAATCAAGTATTGTTCAGAAACCGGGATTAGTTCAATTGAATTAATGAGCAATGATGTAGAAGAATTTCTGGGCGCTCCGAAAAATCCTATGATGGGAATGTTCGGGCCGCCTCCGGCTCCTCCTAAAACTCCTGCAGGAACTCCTCCTGTCGCCCCACCTGCTATGAAACGTCCTGAACTTACAGCGGAACAAAAGGCTCAGATAGCAAAATATAATGAAGATATGAAAACATGGCGGATTGCGTTACCCATGTCAAAATATGATGATGTCCGTAAGTTGTTCGAAAACGCCGGAATAAAAATTCATATTATCAAATTCTCTCCCGCAAGATGGTCGGATGAGGAGATTGATTATGCTTTCAAAGCAGCTAAGGCTTTGGGAGCCAAGGGTGTAAGCGAAGAGCTGGGGATGGAAGCTGTTAAGAAGATGGCACCTTTTGCAGAAAAAAATGGTTTATATGCAATATTTCACACTCACATGCAATTTGCAACACCAGGATTCAGCTATGACCCTTTTATGGCTGTTTCACCCGCAGTGATGTTTAATTTTGATTCAGGTCACTTTTTTGGTTCAACCGGAATTCATCCGAATACCATTATCGAAAAATATCACGATCGTATTGTAAGTATACACATGAAGGACAAAACCGGTCCGAAAACAGATCCTGCCAACACTAATCAGGTATGGGGTCAGGGTGAAACTCCGGTTGAAGATATTATTCTGCTGATAAAGAAGAACGGATGGCCGATCTTCTGCGACATTGAACTTGAATATGATGTTAAACCATGGTCAAATTCGGTGAAAGAAGTTAAGACCTGCGTACATTATGCTAGGCAGATACTCATGTAGGATTTAATCAATATGCCATTAAGAAAAATCCCTGTCAGTCTAAAGACTTTCCGGGATTTTTCTTAATGGACTAGTTCTTGTTTTGAGCAGATTAATTAATTGCAGCATTTTATATATTATTGATAAAAATTCCCATATTTACCAGACTTTTGAGCGGATTCAATCTTTCGAGAATTGCAATTCCGGTTGAAAAACTATCATTATGCGGATATTGCATCTTATAAAAAATTTTGATTACGGTGGCGCTGAGAATCATGTCCGTGAGTTGGCAAATTCACAGGAGGAAGTTGGGCATAGTGTATTTATTATTGCGGGAAAAGGGAGACAGGAATCCTGGGTAAATAAAGGAGTACGTTTTATATCTCTCCCCCTAAGGGACTATCTGATCCCTGTCCTGATTCCTATAATCTGTTATTTATCTTTAAAGAATAGGATCCAGGTAATTCATGCTCATCAAAGGCTTCCGATTTTTATAGCATGCATAATAGGGAAAATTACAGGTATTCCGGTTGTTGTAACTATACATGGAAGAACCAGATATGACCTTCGATCATGGATTTCAAGAAAGTGCTCTACAAAGATAATTTTTGTCAGTCAGTATGTACTTCAAGTATCAGCAAGATATGAGGAGATAAAACATAAATCGGTAATTATACCAAACTGGGTTACAATTTCTAATTATCAATCAGGGAAGGACCCTTATTCAATAAGTTATATAAGCAGAATTGATAAGAACCATTCAAATCTTATCCTTTTAATGATTCAGAAAGTAATATTTCCCCTTCTTTCAGAATTTCCGGATATTACAATTAAAATAATAGGGGATGGTGACTTTTTACCGGAGATACGAGAAGAGGCTAAGAGATTAAATACCAGGGTAAAAAGGGAAGCATGTATCGTTTATGGCTTTGCTCCGGATGTAAAAAGGATTATTCACCGATCAGAGTTGATATTAGGAGTTGGACGTGTTGCTCTTGAGGCTTTGGCATGTGGGGTTCCGGTTTTATCAATAAATCAAAAACGTATGGGTACAATTATTTCAACCGATAATTATCCGTTTTACAGGGATAATAACTTTGTCGCTGTTGGAAACCCTGCACCTGATGAAAATAGCCTGACCGACCAGATAACCAAATTTTTCACAGATTTAAAATACTGGCAAAAAGAAGCTTCGATTTTGAAAGGGTGTATCAATGAGGACTTTAATCCGCATAAAATATCTGATTCAATTGAGGTACTTTATGACGAAACCATTAAATCGAGAAGAAATATTATGCTGCCAGTGTTTGCATGGATTAAGCTTCCTTAAGCTTGCAACCACGCTGAAGTATTCATGGCATTGGTTCAATCACACAGCAAACTGAAGTTCTGTCAGTGTCTTGTATAATCCGTTTTTATTCGCAAGGAGTTCATTATGAGTGCCCTGTTCAATTATTGTTCCGTTCTCAAGAACTATGATTTTGTCTGCGTTACGTATCGTAGCAAGACGATGTGCAATCACCAGTGACGTACGTCCTTTCATCAGCTTATCAAGGGCTTCCTGAACCAGCCTTTCAGATTCAGAATCGAGAGACGAAGTCGCTTCATCAAGGATAAGTATTTTTGGATTCTTAAGAACTGCACGGGCAATCGCAATTCGTTGTCGCTGCCCCCCTGAGAGTTGTATTCCACGCTCACCAACTATGGTATCAAGCTTTTCAGGAAAAGACTGTATGAAATCCCATGCGTTGGCTTGCCTGGCTGCCTCAATAATCTCATCCTCTTCTGAACCCGGCTTTCCATATGCAATGTTTTCACGAATTGTTCCTCCAAACAGGAAGACATCCTGGGGAACGATTGCCATCTGTGCACGCAGTGCTGTAATAGGAATACTCCGGCTGTCGCGGCTGTCGAATAGAATACTTCCATCCGTTGGTTCATAGAATTTTAGCAAAAGAGAAACTATAGTTGATTTCCCTGCCCCGCTTGGCCCGACAAGAGCCACCTGTTGCCCTGGTTCAACTTTAAAACTTACATTACGCAATACTGCATTTTCCTTTCGGGATGGATATTCGAATGCCACCTGATCGAAAGCAATCTGTCCAAGCAAGGTATTGGAAGGTTCATGTATATATTTCTCATCAACAGCTTCTGCGGGTTCGTCGAGCAGCAGCAGTAATTTCTCAGCAGCCCCGATAGCTTTCTGCAGCCGTGTATATACACCTGCCATCCCTGCAATATTCCCTGCTATAAAACCCGAATAAATTACGAAGGAAAATAGCTGTCCTGCAGCCATTTGTCCTGAGGCAATGAGAGTGGCTCCCCTCCATATCACTGCACCCATGGCTGTAAAGAATCCCAAAACTATAAAAGACATGGCAGCCTGGTATTTTCCACCTTTTATACCTGCCTTAGCTACCTCGTTGGTCTTTTCGCGGTAGCGGTTGATTTCAAATAACTCATTTGTAAATGCTTTCACATTTTGTATTCCCTGCAGGGTTTCTTCCACAATAGTATTTGATTCGGCAACGTGTCCTTGTGCCTTCTTTGAATATTTGCGGATCGCCCTTCCGGAGAAGAAGGCAAAGAGGGCCACCGCAGGCAAAATGGCCAGCATGAATATCGTGAGTTTGAATGAGCTTATTGTCATTAGTGTTATTCCTCCTATTATCAGGATAAGCTGCGACAGAAGATCGGCAAGAGTGGAAGTGAGTGAATCCTGTAGTAAAGAAATGTCTGACGAAATACGGCTGTTCAGCTCGCCAACCCTCTGAACAGCAAAGAAGCTCATAGGTAACTTGATCAGGTGGTTATACAGATGCTGACGGATGGATGCAAGGGTTTTTTCAGTTACTTCAACGAAAATGCGTATACGGCTGTAGGAAAATACAGCCTGGATAAGAATGATAGCCAGAAGAATTAGTCCTGTATGACTTATTTCGGAAATCATCTTTCCCTTGTTTCCAAGATCGACCATATTGCCAAGGAACTTGGGAAACATAAGGCTGGCTCCGCTTGAGATCAGTAAAAACAACATCCCCAGTGCAAATTTCCAGCGATATGGTTTAAGAAACAGGTAGAGTTTAAGCAGTTCCCTGAGTCCGCTCCCGGCTTTTCTTCCCTTCTTCTTTTTTGTTAAATCTTCAAATTTCATAAATATTGTTTTTTACAGATTATCTGTTACAATCCATGGTTATTATTAAGTTTATGTTTATAAATGATTACTGATTGTTTTCTTCAGTAAGTGCTTTAATTTCATTGAATGTTTTGGCCAGGATTTCCTTTATTCCGGCAACTTTTACAGAGTCTTTGCTGAGGGCAATCCTTCCTATAATATGACGTATTTCAGATGAGTAATTCAAAATTGCCCTGACATTCTGAAGATACTCCTTGTCAGAGGAACCCCACAGGCCCAATATTTAAGGGCATTTGAAATAATCCCCAATACCTCTTGAGGCATATTGTATCTTTAAAACTGGACCTAAAATCTTATTTTTACTCCTATCCCGTTTGCAGAGGCCAGTCCTTTGAACTTAACCAATTCAGCATCAATTCTGATATGCCTTTCTTTTGACTTTCCAATTGCCCATAAAGGAATTCCAACAGACATTAATCCCAGTCCACCTATCATAACCCCGCGATATGTATTCACTTTATCTCCGGAAGGTTCTCCATTAGCACTATTATTATATACTTTCCAATACAATATATTACCAACAAATAGTGTGACACCTCCAATAACGGTTAATGCTGTACCAATTCTTTCCATATTTTTATCCCTCTTAAACGCATCCACATATAATGTTGAACTTCTTCCCTGTGCATTTATTGAAAATGAGGAAACGGTAAGCAATAAAACAAGAATCAGAGTTTTCATAATCTCTCTTTTAATAATAAAACTCCGGACATGATTTCCCGGAAGCGGTAAATTTTATCATCTATTTCAAAAGCGTATATTTATTAGCAAGTTCAATGGCTGCCTCTGCAATCGTTGTATCCTTAATTTTCCCCTGATATTTTTTAGCTACTTCCGATAATTCTTTTACTAAATCTTGTTTCAAAGAATACTCACTGGCTTTATCAAATGGAGATTCATCTGAAATCCATTCTCCTTTCCAATTTAAATGTCCCATATTTATTAAGCTTTCATTATTCAAATATATTCTTTAATTTATATTTGACATAGCAACACCTAACCATCCTTCGGCATAGACTTGCTGAAGGCGAAGCGATAAATTTTTCCATCGGGCAAGTTTTTTACGCTCAGTCGGGCCTTGCGTTTATTTTTTCATCCCTTGAAAAGAGAAACTGCTTCCTTCATTAATTTTGATATTGGAAGCTCCTGAGGACATACCTCCTCACATTCCTTGCATTCAGTGCATTTGCCAGCTTTGCCATTTATACGGACGTAACCTGTCACCCACGGGTTCGGGTCATTCCAGATGGCAGCATTGTTCAGAGCAGCCAGCACCTCAGGAATATCTACTCCGGATGCGCATGGCATACAATACCTGCATTCCGTGCAATCTGCTTTTACTCTTGAGCCCATCGCATTTCGCAACTTATCAAAAATCAGTATTTCTTCCTTGCCGAGAGAACCAGGAATTCCTTCATCGGCAATTCTGATATTTTCTTCCACCTGTTCCGTGCTGTTCATACCTGACAGAAGGCTGGATACACCGGCCTCATTCCACACAAAACGCAATGCCCATTCAGCAGGACTCCTCCTGATCGCAGATGAAGTGAATACTGCCATCATTTCCGGGGGAAGTTTCTGTGCTAGTTTGCCACCTTTTAGCGGCTCCATCACTACAACTCCGATTCCTTTATCAGCCGCATATTTTAGGCCCTTATATCCTGCCTGGAAATCAATATCCATATAATTGTACTGTATCTGTGCATATGTCCAGTTATATTCATCGCAAATCCTGATAAAATCTTCAGCTTGTCCATGAAATGAGAATGCAGGAAACCTGAACTTTCCTTCGGCTTTCTTTTTATCCATAAACTCGCGTACTCCAAGCTTCTTCATCCTGTCCCACAATTCACCATTAAGGCCATGCAGGAGATAAAAGTCTAAATAATCCGTTTTCAGTCTTAGCAGCTGTTCCTCGAGAAAAGTATCCATCTGTTCCTTCCGTGTGAGATAAAAAAGGGGCATCTTGGTTGCCAGATGAACTTTTTTTCGCCATCCTCCCGAGAGAGCCTCGCCTACGAATGGCTCGCTTTCACCACGTTGTCCGAAGACTGCCGCATGATAAAAATAAGCCGTATCAACAAAATTGACGCCATGGTCTATTGCATAATGGAGCAGTTGGGTTGCTTTTGGATAGTCAATCTTTTCAGGTTTGTGGTCAACGGTCGGAAGCCGCATACATCCAAATCCGAGAATCGATAGATCAATCCCTGTTTTACTAAGTTGACGATAGAGCATGAATTTACCTCCTGATTTAATATTTGCTTTCTGATTAACTGTACCAAGTGTGCGAAAATAGTTCAATTATTCATTCAGAGGTTCATTTTAAACGATTTTTAACTTTTGCTATTTCGGGATGGTTGCAGGAATGGGCTTCGACCTTTGTCTTTTCCTCCCGTGCAGGTTGTCTCCTTCGCTATATTTGCCCAACATGCAAATTTTTTACACTCGGCCCTGTCTTTTATCTTTTTATTTTCTATATTTGATTATGGTTTCCTAATGTGCTAGTAAACTAAAAAAATATGTTAGTAAGAACATTTGCCAGTGCCGTTACCGGTATTGACGCAGTGACCGTAACGATCGAAGTTAATGTATCGCGTGGTATTCAGTTTTTTCTTGTGGGTTTGCCCGATAGTGCTGTGAGGGAGAGCCATCAGAGAATTGAGTCGGCTCTTCGTGCACTCAACCTTCACTGGCCGGGAAAACAGGTGGTTATTAATATGGCACCGGCGGATATCAGGAAGGAGGGATCGTCTTATGATCTGCCTCTGGCTCTCGGCATTCTGGCTGCCGATGAAAAAGTAGCGAGAGGGGAAATTGAGTCATTTGTTTTGATGGGAGAGCTATCGCTCGACGGAACTCTTCAACCGGTCAAGGGAGTCCTCCCAATAGCATTGCGGGCCAGGGAAGAGGGATTCAAAGGGGTTATTGTGCCTTTGAAGAATGCAAGAGAAGCTGCTGTGGTAGGCGGGCTGGATGTCTATGGGATGAAAAACCTTGGGGATGTAGTTGATTTCTTTAATGGCACCAGAAAGTTCAGTCCGGTAAAAGTTGATCTTCACGAGATTTTTGCCAGTGAAGCAAACAAGTATGATGTTGAT
Organism: Bacteroidales bacterium; assembly: GCA_003162595.1. GTDB lineage: Bacteria > Bacteroidota > Bacteroidia > Bacteroidales > VadinHA17 > LD21. The sequence goes on from PMNJ01000259.1 coordinate 14,354, forward strand.
TTTTCCGATGTCCGCGGACAGGAGAATGTCAAACGTGCTCTCGAAGTGGCTGCAGCCGGAGGCCATAATATAATTATGATTGGCCCCCCGGGAGCAGGGAAGACCATGTTAGCCAAGAGGTTGCCGACAATAATACCACCTCTCACACTTGAAGAGGCTCTTGAGACCACCAAAATACATTCGGTAGCCGGCAAGATAGATGATCATACTGCACTTATGACAAAAAGGCCATTCCGATCGCCGCACCACACTATTTCGGAT
>PMNJ01000291.1:0-125 GCA_003162595.1 Bacteroidales bacterium
CCATGTTCATTTACAAGGACTCCGGCCGGTGAATAATGCTGCAATAAAAGCTGATCGGCAAGTGTTTGAATATTTCTGGCTGGTCCGGAAGTGACTTCTTTCTCAATTATTTCTGTCTTTGTCCG
>PMNJ01000291.1:279-3494 GCA_003162595.1 Bacteroidales bacterium
CGTTCCTCTGAAACATCTTCAGAAATACTTGCAGGGAAAATGCCCTTTCTTGCAATATCTATTGCTTCATTATCGAGGTCTGTAGCGAATATCTGTAAAGAAAATCCTCCGTGCGGATTGATTTTTTCAAGAGCTTCTTTAAACACTATGGCTAATGAATAAGCCTCTTCGCCGGTTGAACATCCCGGTACCCATGCCCTTAGTATTGAACCCGGTTCGAGTTTTGATATTATAGCCGGGATAATCGTTTCTTTCAACTTTTCCCATACAGCAGCATCTCGGAAAAAACTAGTTACACCGATAAGTAATTCCTTGAAAAGGATTTCAATTTCCTTGGGATTTTCATTCAAAAATGTCACATAGGAAGCTATCTTGTCAATTTTATGAATATTCATCCGCCTTTCGATGCGACGGTACATTGTATTTTTTTTATACAATGAAAAGTCATTACCGGTATAAGTCCGGAGAAGTAAATTAATTTTTTCAAGTGAACTTTTATCCTTAATTTCTATAGTCTCATCTGATACCAGGACAGGAATGTGTTTAAGAAATTCTGTGAGCCTGCGCAGTAATTCGTTTGGTGAAGCCACAATATCCATAGGAACTGAATTTATGGCATTGCGTGGCATGCTGTCGAATTTTGCACTTTCCGGGTCCTGTACCATAACGATCCCGTTTTTTTCTTTTATGGCACGTAACCCTAAGCTGCCGTCTGAGCCCATACCTGAAAGTATAAGACCAACACTCAGTTCTTTCCGGTCATCAGCAAGCGATTGTAAGAAGAAATCAATCGGAAGACGCTGTCCCCTGGCTTGTATTGGTTGAAAAAGATGAAGAACCCCTTTTCTGATTGACATGGTTTTATTTGGCGGAATTACATAGACACAGTTTGGTCTTACTACCATACGGTCTTTTACCTGGAAAACTTTCATTCTGGAAACCCGTTGAAGCAACTCGGGCAGCATTCCTTTGTGAGTAGGATCGAGATGCTGCACAACAATATATGCCATTCCGCTGTTTTCAGGAACATTTTCCAGAAATTGTTCTATTGCCTCCAGTCCGCCGGCTGAAGCGCCAATACCAACTATAGGAAACAAACTGTTATCAGAATCAGAAGATTTCTCTTTTGCAGATGTCGATTTTATCTTGTCTGGTTTCACCTATAAATTTATTTTAAATATTTTGTTCTCTTGATTAAACACCTAAGATAGTTCATCTTATGATCAAGGGACAATCAATGGTTTGTGAATTTCATTTTTTACAAGTTCATGGGCCTGCTCTACCCATTTATCCTGCTCGATCCTGCCGGGTATTAATTCAAGTACCTCAGTAATAGTCTCAATATCAGTATGTGTTAACTTGCTGATCTGGCTGAAAGTATAAATACCGAGCGTATTTAAACGTTCCTCAACCCACAATCCAAGTCCGTCGATCAGGGTTAAATTATTAGCCTCATATTTATGCGCAATACCTAACCTGTCGTAATAAATCCTTCCCTTTCTGTCCCTGATACGTTTTAGAAGATCAGATTTTTTGCCTGCAATCCTAATCAGTTCCCGGGCCTGAAGTATCCATTCGTCTCTTTCAATTCTGCCGGGGAAATATTCAATTGCTTCAGTGACTGTAATTATATCTTCTTTGGTAAAATTACTTATCTGCCTGAACGTAAAGATATCGAGTGCATTAAGTTTTTCCTGAATCCATCCTCCAATTCCGCTTATGATAGTCAGATCATCTGCCTCTTCTTTTTTAGCAGTACCTATTCTATCGTAATAAATCCTGTTCTTTCTTTCACTTATACGTCTGAAAAGATCAGCTTTTAATTCTTCATTGCGTACCAGGTCCAGGGCTTGTGCCACCCATTCGTCCCTTTCGATCCTCCCCGAGAAGTATTCGATAGCATCATTAATTGTTTCAATATCCTGAGGGGAAAAGTTACTTATCTGTCTGAATGTGTAAATATCTAATGCATTCAGTCTTTCTTCAATAAAAGGACCAATGCCGCTGATCATTTTCAGATCATCCTTTTCTGACTCTGATGCAATTCCAAAGCTTTTATAATCGAGCATGTGTTTGCGTTCTGAAATGTGAGCCATAATAAGATCTCCGATTTCTTTGTCTTTATTACTGAGATCTTCTTTCAGGTTAAAGATCTCGGCATCAAGGTTAACAATACGGTTATTCAATTCATGCTTTTCTGATTCAATGATTTTGATCTTCTTTTCATAAACGGCCTTATAAAAAAGCCAGGCAGTCAAATACCCAATGATTGCAGAACCTGATAACATTAAAATTATTTCGAAGGTTGCCTCATTTTTAGTCAGCGCCAAAAGAATGGTTAAGGTATTCATGATATTAGTTATTAAACTTTATTACTGTTCTCCTGTTATTTGACCTTCCTTTCGAAGTTTTATTATTATCAACAGGCTCCTTTTTACCTTTTGATTCTGCAATAATCCGGTTTGCAGGTACTCCCTTGCTTTCAAAATAGAATTGCACACTTTGAGCGCGACGGAAACCCAGTGCATTGTTATAATCATCGGATCCGATAGCATCAGTATACCCCGTGATACTAAGCTTTGCCTGCCGGTTTTGATTTATATATTTATTTAATTCATCGAGATACCTGGCAGAAATTGTTCCGGGATTGAAATCTGATTTATCAAAAGCGAAATAGACCAACAGACTTTCGGGGACTGGTGTCTGTTCAACTACAATGGGCTTACTTAAACTGTCATGAGGAATAACTGTTTCAGGATTTACAACATTGTTAACAGCAGTGACAGGTTCATTACAGAATCCTTTTATCTTACATACATAAATGTGAGTTGATAATGCTGACCAGCCAAAGAATGCAAGAAATCCAATTATTAAAAATTTCATTATATAAATTTTTTGTTTTAAGAATTCCTTTTTCTTATGTTATTAAAATCTTTCAGATTAAAACCATCGGGGTTATCGTTGGTAATCTTCCTTGAATTATAATAGTACATGTTTCCTTCAATATCAAATATCATCTCNNCGGGCCGGTTGCTATAGCCTTCTCTATTTCCTCGGTAGAAATCAGTTTCACAACATATGGGTAGGCTGTTTTAATTTTTTCCGGGGAATCAGCATTGGGCGCAATTTTATCTTTGTTCAATAACAAATCCTTATCCTTAAAACCTGTTTTATTATAATATTTCAATCCAATTAATGAGATGGAGAAACGATCT
>PMNJ01000058.1 GCA_003162595.1 Bacteroidales bacterium
ATTACCGTCTTTGTCAGTTACACCTGCGGTCGTATCGTCAGCTTTCTTGCAACTATTGGGAAGAATTAATACAAATCCCAGTACTGTAAATGCTGAAATCCAGATTCTGTAATTTTTTTTCATGTTAGTTAAATTTAAAAGGGTTGTCTTTTTGTTTTGCTTTTATTTTATTTTATTTTATTCTATCTTATCCTATTCTGTTCATTTTTACCTCCCAAATCACAGCTGAAATATTCTTAACATTAAAACTAATAAGTTCATAGTTTATTATACAGTATTACTAATTTATCTAAGCACATTCTTGTTATAAGGGATATTATTTTTCATATTTAATATAATTTCAAAATTCATCTGCCAAAGACTTAACTCAGATGGAAGGGAAAACTGTAGCCAGGAGAGCAGGTGGAACAGTTATAGATTGCTCATAACACTTTTATCATAAACTTAATTATTCTATTTTTGATTTAGCAGCAGCAATACATTAGGCTGGGATCAGTTTTTTTCAGGAAAAGATTAAATCTGTAGCACAGAACCCAGGCGGATCAACGAAGCATAATAATTATATCCCGTGTTTAACCAGCTTGCGATCATTATTCAGATACAAGAATGAATTATTGCGAACAAACTCTTTCGCAAAAGTTGAATTCTCGTTCATTCCAAACCAGAGATACTCTTTCCACGTAGAAGGTTCTGATAAAAACTCAGCGCCCAGTCCCATTTTGTATTTAGTCAGGCCGTCGGTTAAAAATGGTCGTGTGCCGCCTACATCCAGATACCGACAGTTCATCTTCTGCCCCTCAATTATGCTAAAATAGTACATGGCCCCAATCGCTCCATGACGCCTGTATTCATCGTTTCCATTGAGTAAGCCAAGACGCATCAGGTAGAATAAATCACCGGATTTTCTAACAATTGAACCGGCAACTACTATCCCATTCTCCTTGATAACCATCAAAACCGGTGGCGGAGATGAATTCCAAAAAGTACTTAAATCTTCAATCAATGCTTCGTCACCATGCCGTTTAGTGAGATAAGGCAGGTAGATATTATCATAAAAATATTTAAAACTTTCCTTATCAGTGAGTATATCATAAGTCAGATTATATTTTCGGATTAATCGTTTCACATCTGAAAAATCAGACACACTCCCTTTACAGATTTCGCCTATCGGCCGATCAATATTTATTCTCATTATAGCCCATTCAGGCAGGATAAATCCATTATATTTCTGAAAATGATTTAAAGCATACTGACTTATTTCAGAAATAACGATATCAATATTGCCGGACTTTACAAGATCTGGTATCTTCCAATACCATCGCCACCCTAAAAAGGTATGATAATTGTTCCCATCCAGAAGTAAATGGACGTGGTAATTCTTTTTTATCGAAGAATACCCGGCATAAACGATTTTCCTGGAATCAGATTCATACTGATATACCGGTAAAAATAACCTCAACAGGGACTTAATCCATGGATTATTCATTTCCGCTTATGTTTTAGTTATGTTAAATTATATTCTGATAATAAGTGGTAAAAATCCCTCTTAATATACAAGAAATCAGAATACCATTTTATCTATATTAGTCTAACAGGTTATTAGTATATGCTTTTGAATATCTATTTGATGGGTTTTTTATTATCTACTAAATTAATTAAAATAACTTTATGTCTAAAATAAAATTACTGTATTATTTAGATTGAATAGATAGTTAATCAATGATAATTCTCTTTTGATGAAAGTTTTGGTAGCAAATACTTCAACTGCTGCAGCTCTGGCTGTAATCCGGTCACTTGGCAGCAAAGGAAATAGTCAGGCATCTTTGATCTGATTTGAAGTTTATTTCAACTAGCCTTTATGAATACAAAGCTGTTTAGTTTTTCTGCACTGGTACATTATTGCTCTCAATCATAAAGCTATCTGGGTATCCCAAAGCTGCAAGTTTAGGGTAATATTTGAAGATCTCATCCCTTGTTTTGAATCCGGTAATAATTACAATATAGTATTCCCATTCCTTAACGATCTCAACAGGCAGATTAAGTTTAGTTGTGATTCTCCTTTGTGCACGTAACGCCTCTGATCTGCTATGGAATACCCCAACCTGCAGATTAATAGTTGTTTCTGCTAAAACACGCTTATCTTCTGCAACAACAGGTACATTGATTTTATCCTTAGTCGCTTTTACAGAGGTATCACTCTGGACAACAACCTGTGATATTATATCTTCCTTCTTCTTAACCCGGAATACCCATATATTTTTAATTCCAAGCAGCCCAAGTGCAGGAATGATTTTTTCCATCTCCTCAGAGCTTGTAAACCCTGTTATCCTCACTTTAAAATAACCATCCGAAGGGACTATAACCACAGTTTTGTTAAGCAAATCCGAAAGCCGTTCTCTCAATGACAAAGCATTTGATTCATGAAGGAATGCGCCTACCTGAATCAACATATCCGGGCTGAAAGCTTGCACTGGTTTTTCAGAAGCAAGCTCTTTTGCCTTCGATATAGTATCCTGTATATCAATAGCGTTCGAGTGAAATAATAAGTTCGACAGACTGAAAAAACTCCATTTCTGAGCAATAGATATTGCATCTAAGTTTATTGAATGAGAAAGTTCATTGATAATTATTCCTTGTCGAATGGATGAAAAAGTACCTGGATAGCTACATGAAATGGCACCTTTAAAAACCAATATTATCAGGAAACTCAGATAACGGCTATTCATGTATGACCTGTCAGGTGATGTTTCTTAATTTCATTATCCCAAATTTATACTATTTTCAGCAACAGACAGTTATCTTTAACTTGAATATTTTATGCCAGGAAACATCACTGTAAGTATGTTCCCGCTGATCATTTAAGTATAAAAATAAACTCACCACCTTCATCACCTGCGTTTTGGATTGTTCCATATTGAGGCTCAGTCGGTCCGTTGTTCAGAACAGCTTCTCTAAAACTGGAAAATAGCATATCTGAAGAAATATATCTTTCCGGATTTTCGGTTAATCGTTGGACTAAATATTGTAAAAACACACTTTTATCCGGCACTTCCTTAAGTGTCCCGCTTGTCATAGCTTTTTTACTTGGCAGTTCGTAAAGTTTATTGATTGAAGGTTTAGCATCAATTAAACCCCTTGTTTTAAAGATACTTCCACTAAAACATGCATCTGCAATTAAAAGTGTGTGTTTGGATTTAATACTGCTCATGTAATCACTTATACGGCTATTAGGTATCCAAAAAGCAGTATTGCTTTTTTTGGCGTCAATTGGCAGCCAGAAACCAAGACTTTTTAATTCATTCCACCATCCGTGACCTGCATAAAAAACCAGGAGGTTGTCATTCTTTGTTATTTTGTTGCTTAAATCATCAAATGCCTGTATCATCTGCACATAAGTCGCGTTTTTAAGAAAAGTTACATTTGATTTTTCAAAGGTATATCGTGTTGTAAGAACGTCATATAACTTTGTAGCATCGCTAACCGGTTCATCCAGCGATGGGATTTCGGGGTCCTGGTATTCATTATTGCCAATTATCAATGCATAGAATTTTCCAACATTGCTAATTTTCTGATTTTTTACTACAGGATTTGCTGCCGTTAAGTTAGATGATTCATTTTCGGTTGTACGACTTCTGGCATTATTACTCTGAGTCTTATTATTTGCAGCCGTCGGGTTAGATGAAACATTATCAGTTGTCCGGCTTCCTGGGTTTTTATTCTTAGTGTTTTTATTTGCAAGAAGAAGATTAACATTCTGAATCTTTTGATATTTCCATATTGCACCATCGGGTCCATCTAAAATGTAGGGCAAACCCAACCAGTATATGTCCAGAAGAGAAACATAGTTGAATTTGGCATTATCTGTTACTAAATAATCCTCGTACCCTTCTTTTTTTAGCACATAATTGTATTGATTTTTCCCATTGTTTTCAGCTGGTTTGACCTTTCTCTTTACTGAAACTTCACATGGTGTCTGTTTATTTGTCGCTAATCCATTTATATATACATCAGCCCCTGATGGTGTTGAATTGATGCTTACCTTTTGACTGGTTCCAAAGAACATTGTGGCACAGGAATTTAGCAGCAAAATCGTAATCGCAACAATTGAACTTTTTATTAACCTTTTTTTCATGAGATTTAAGTTTAAGATCATTCAGCGTTTTATATTTATTACCGGCTCAGTTTTTATAAATCTAAATTGTTCTAAATTAAGAAATATTAAAAGAATGTTAATGTTTTATCATAGATTTGAATTAACGACCCGACGAAATGGTATACAAAAACTCTGCAGAAAACTGACAGGTCACTTTATAAGCGATATATAGGCATAAAAAGAGTCGTTTCTGTTTTCAGAAACGACTCTTTTTATTAATTCTCGGTGATCAAGATCAAATGTTTTTACATTAAGCTATTATTTAATTTCCCGATCTGACCAGGTGTAAATTTATCTGCCTTTTGAGTCTTTGCAATAACCTGTGCTTCTTTTTGTAACAGCTATCGGACATCTTTTTTGGATTTCAGGGTTGAATCCCTGCTAATTGTTATTTTGATTAATTGACTCTCGAAGAAGTATCATTCATGAAATTATTATTATCCTCTTCTTTGGTCTTGCTGAATTCCAACTTGCCAAATTTATACATAAAACTGATCCCGAAAGAACGCAATGGCATCAGTCGTATATTTGTTGATGTATAGCTTTCGGTTGAAACGGTAGATAACTGTCTCACATATTTGCTGAATGGATTTGTTGCGGTAAATCCAAAACTGGCTTTTTTATCCCAGAATAGTTTTCTCAGAGCAAAAGTGTACATGAAAAACTGTGGATTCCTACCCTGAATATTTTGTACAGGTGAGCTATAGAAACCAAATAACTCAAACACCAGATTTTTATTCAACTGGTAAGTTGCATTCAGGTTTAACCTGGCCCTGAATCCTGTAGATTGGTTACCGATACTAACATTACTTACAGTATAACGTTGAGAAATCATCAGATTACCACGCATATTCAATTTAGTCGTAATAGGATATGAACCTGAAACACTGATACCTGTATTATATTCTTCCCCGATGTTTTGATTGTTTGAAACAGAAACGTTGGTATAAGTTGAATCACCTATCAGGTATGTAGGATAAAATGTGGTTACCTGTTTAACATCCTGAGTGTTTATACGTTCTATTAATGAGATGTAAATATTTCCTCCCTTTTTAAATGTACTGCTGTAGCCTAATTCAAGGTTATTCCCAATCTCAGGTTTCAATAATGGGTTCCCTGTTGAAAGATTATATGGATCACTCAGATTGATGAAAGGATTTAATTCCCTGTAGTCCGGACGTTCGATTCGTTTGCTATACGCCAGTTTCAGTGAGTGGGTCTTATTGAAATCATGAGATAGAACAACTGAGGGTACAAATGTACCATATGCCGGGACGGAAGTATTAGGGAAATCAATATTAACATAAGTATATTCATATCTTGCTCCTGCTTTTACATTCAGCCAGTCAAACAATTTAAAATTAGTGGAAAGATATCCTGCATAGACCCTCATCTTATAAGTCAGGTGATATGATTGTAATGCATCGCTTACATATTGATTCAGGGAAGGATCGAAAGTACTTACATTGGCAACACTCGAAATATTTTCGTCTACAATCTTAGCGCCTGTTTCTATCAAGATGTTTTTATTCACAGGGTGAGTATAATCAACGGATATATTAATTTCCCTATCTGTACCTGGGTTTGTGCTTGCCGATCCGGAGAAGGGAACCGTTTGTCCTTCATATGATTGCGACTGAATATAATTACTATATGGTTTACCATTGCTTTGATCATAGAGAATATCCAGCTCCTGACCTTCATTTTTGAACTTCTTCTTATAGTCGAGGCTATAGTCTACGGATCCAATCCTGGACCGACTGTCTGAATTACGCAAAGTAAATATATCCGATAAAGGATTAGATGAATAATCCGTTGTAAGTTGTTCCTGATTTGTAAGCCCCTGATTACTGTTGCCAAACTGATTATAACCCAAAGAACCGGTAATGATATCATTTTTTGTAATATTCCAGTCAAAACCAACACCTGACCGGAATCCATTCCTTACAAAATCGGTACGACTTGTCTGAATCATGTTAGTAATTGTTTTAGCTGCAGTATCTTGTGCAAAACGATTCTGTGAGTATGGCAACTGTGATTTTAATGCAGCATTACCACTAAAAAAAGCATTGACACCAAAATTATTATGTCTTATATTCAGATTCAGAGAGCCGTTCTCCAATCTTGAACCCGCCGATAAATTGATGTTACCATTGACACCCTGCATTTTATTGTCATAGAGAATAATATTGATAATTCCTCCTGTGCCTTGCGAATCGTACTTGGCCCCGGGATTGGTTATAGCTTCAACACTTTTGATCTGACTTGCCGGAATAGATGCAAGTGCATCGGATAGACTGTTTCCAAACACACTTGAGGGCTTACCATTGATCAAAAAACGAATATTGGAATTACCCTGTAATTCTACATTCCCGTCAATATCAACTGTTACTTGCGGAACCTTTTTAAGTACATCAATTGCTGCACCACCCTGTGAAGTAATGTCATTGGAGACATTGTATACAATTTTATCAATTTTATTTTCAATAACCGGTTTATCTCCTACAACCGTCACACTTTCAAGATTATGTGTTGATGAGGAAAGAAAAATTGTTCCAAGTGTAACGGAATGTTTTTCGCTGCTTAAGACAATGTTATCTAACGTTATCTTTTCATAACCAATAAATTCGATATTGACCTGGTACGTGCCAAATGGAATATCGGATATGCTGAATGCCCCTTTAACGTCTGCCACTGTTCCTGTTATTGTCTTTCCCGACTGTTTGTTTATTATAGAAATTGTTGCATATTCCAGTGGTTCCTTAGTGGATTTGTCAAATACTTTACCTGAAATTGTGGTATTTGGTTTTGATTGGGCGCTAACAGCTATACTGAAGAAAAATTGAATTATTAGGATAAAAATTAAAGGTTTCATAAAAGATGAATTCATAATAAAAAAACTTAATTGAATAATTTGCCTGAAAAAGGTGTTAATTAATAGACCGCGCAAAAGAATGAAAAGAAATTGGAAATAGCTTATCAGAAATGTTAAATAACATTAATTGCAATGTTAATTATCATTAACAATCCGTCCGGTATGGAGACAAATGTTGTATGCATTTGTTCAATTTACACTTACCATTTCAGAAGAATTCCAACCTTATTAGAATACTGAATAAATGTGAGTTCTGTTTTATTTTTTGATTTTGATAATAAAGGATTAACCGGATACTGATGTGTTTTATTATAATGGTTCACTACCTGCTTGCCACATAAATATCCCATAATTCCACCGACAAATACATCAGAAGCCCAGTGTTCATGTTCAGTTAATCTTGATATACCGACCAGAGTAGCTGCCGAATAGCAAATAACCGGGATTGCTTTTATATCCTTGTACTGTGATGCAAAAACTGTCGCGATTGAAAATGCAGTTGCAGTATGACCCGAAGGAAAAGCATCAAATTCAGAAACCGGCTTTCTTATTTTAAGATCCTGGTCCCATCTTGAAAATGGCCCGTACCAGCTACCTCCTGCAGTTTTGCTGAAAGTATAATCAGCTATAGGTCTTTCTCTGCCTGTAAGTATTTTTATAATATTTACCCAGACACCAGAGGTAATCATGGCCTGTGTTGCCAGTAAGCTTGTCTGCAGCCCCTTTTCATTTTTGCATGCGGCGCTTAGCGCTCCTGCTGCGATTACTGAATAAACTCCCCAGTTGCCGCCAAACTTGGTTATGACAGGAGAAGTTTTGTTTACCCATTTATGCTCCGTCTTCTGAACGCGTGCCCATTTGTCTATTTCTCCATCAACATGAATCAGGACAGCAGTTATGCCGATTGCGGCACCAGTCATTATCCATTGCTTTGTACTTTGCTTGAAAGGTGCAGTTATCTGTTCTCCAAAGTTTTTAAGCAGTGAAGGAAAATATCCTTTTGATGAACGGAAGGAAAAAATACTATCAGTTTTGTAAAAGTTGTCTGATGATTTAAGATAAAGGCTATCGTTCTGATTGGGTTTTTCCAAATATTTGTACTGAACATTGGCAGAATCAAAAACCTGTGAATTTGCTGAAAAAACAACACCATTGTTAGCAACCGGAAATAATCCACACTGTATAAGATTTATTAGAATCCATAACACTTTTTTTAGCGGCAGACCATTAAACAGACTTCTTTCCATACAGAATGAATTCATAAATTTAAGTTGATCATATGTCAAATCTGAATTGGACACGCACTCCTAATCCTGATATATTCGGATGACTGAGATATGTAAACCTTTTTACAAGATCAACTCTGAATATCTTAAAAATATTTGTGACGCCAACGCTTGCCTCGATATATGGCTGGTTTCCAAAAGAATAAGTCAAAGGTATTCCATTATTATCAGTAGGAAACTTAAATAGAGTACTTTGATAATCCGGATTATTGTTTCTGGTGATCCCTCCATATAATACCTTGCAACTAACGACCTCCCGTAATTTGAGTTTTTTTAGCAGAGGTATTTTATTGAAGAAAAAACCATTAAAACTATGGTCTATATTTAATGAGACATACTGATCGCTTACGAATTCCAGGAAATTCATCAGGTTATAAGTATCCTTCTGATATGAGTAGGTCTGATTTGCATTGTGTATAAACAATAGTGGGAAAGGCACTTTCCCAATGATTTTACCAGCTTCAAAGGAGACATCTGTATAACCGAGTACAGAGAGGTAATACCTCTTGCTTATGTCAAATTGAAGGCGTAAATAGTTATAATCGTTATTTATTGACTTTAGACCACCTGCAATTCTTAACTGAATTACCGGATACTTTCCCGGTAAAGGATCTCTGTATAATTTCCCCTGGTAAAATTTTTCATTAGGGGCATACCTCAGATTGACATATAACTCAGAGATATTTATTGCAGGTATATAATGTGCCAGTAAAATGGAATCATTGAATGTGAAATGGAGATTGCCTTCTGTTGATTGCCTGGTGAAACTATAACCGAGCATGTAAGAGAAATGATTTTCAAATTCATTAAGATATTCTGCCCTGATAGTATTATTTAACAGAAACTTGTCATTCACACCTCTTTTCAACGATAAGAATAAATTATCTCCCTGCGTAAACTGAAGTTCCTGACCAGGAATTTTGAGATCATTTTGATAACTAAGCTTAATTGATTTTACCGGAAACTGATATATTGTGCGTGGTGTCAACGAGTAAGTTATGCCTGCATTATATTTGAATATTCTATCATTCAACCCATAAGCTAAATAACCTTCATAAGTTATTCTTTTACTTAATGCAGTTGTGGTCCTACCTCCAAATCTGAATCTCGATCCTTCGACAGGATTAAAACTATAGAAACTTTCGTCAGGTCCGATTTCAGTTTTGCCAAGATTCAAATACCCGGTCGTCAGTAATGTTATAATGTTCATTCCTCTTTTAAATGCCGGGATCTTTTTAATACTGTCGATAGTCAGATAAACACCATTTTCAGATTTAGAGAGGGGAACATACCGGTTTGCTTCCCAGAAACCTGAACTATCAGCTGAGCGATCTAGTTTTTCCACTTCAGCAGGGCCAGCGAACACTTTTTTATCAATCGGCTCGTTAATTTTATAATCTTTGTAAGAGATGGTACGTTGTCCATACAAACCCAATGAATTCTTCATTATACCGAAATCAATTGAGATTTCATCTTTTGAAAGCAACCAGGATTTCTTTCCGAACTTATCAAAATCCTGCACAATAGAGATATCCTTAACCCAGTCGATATTCATCTTCTTATTAATACCCATATCTATCTTACAAACTGCATAGCTGCTGTCAAGTGTTATATATAAATGTCCGTGAAATAGAAAATCAGTTTTATTCCTGGGCTCAAAGAACAACCTTATGCATTTGATTTTACCTAAAGCCAATGTATCAACAATATAATATTTGTAGAATATGGGCGCGTTGTTAGCGATAGGACTTACAAAAGTGTTAGTCAGAAACAGGATTTCATTGTCGTAGATATTTATATGCTGATATAAATAGTTGAGATTTGCGGAAACACCCTTGTTGTCAAGATATTCATCAAGGTTTACCGTTTTCTCAGCACGGATTACCTCTTTTGTAGCCTCCGGATCTTTTCTGTAATAATGATCAGACAGTGTCTCTTTGATAAAAAGAGGAAGAATACTGTTACCTATTCTTTTTGTAGTATCAATATTATCAAAGACAAACCTGAACTTTCCAAACAGTTTACTCTCTTTGAACTTTTCGGGTATATTACTTAACGCAAACTGAATTTTGTCGTACTGTTTAAATTCCAGGTAATCGAAGCTTTTTTTATTGTTCAGATCCTTGTTCTTAATTACTTTTTGGATAAGATCAACTGCAGGATTATTTTTGTTTTTGTATTCGCTTTTTCCAGGCTTTATTATTACTTCATCTAGAGAAATTGAAGATAATTTTAAACTGACATTAATTGTCTGAACTTTACCTTCAGATATATTCCTGATTTCCGTTTGATACCCCAAAAATGAAAGCGCAATTTTATCTGCCTGAACTTTCGTTTCAATGCTGTATTTCCCCATATTGTCAGTAATTGTTCCAACAGTAGTCTTCTGAAGTGATACAGATACTCCTGCTATTGGCAAGCCGGTTTTTGCATCAACAACAATTCCCCCTATAACTGTTTTTTCTGATATCTGAGAATAAGAATCAAGGAAAGCAGAAAGCGCTAAAATGATATATATTGAAAAGAAATATTTCTTATTTATCAGTATCATTTTTTGTTTTGAGATAATTGCAACTAATTTTAATTTAAGTCATTAATGAAAAATCAATAGTAATTTTATTTAACTTTCATATATATTAAACAACTTCAAATACAAAAAGATACAAACGGGACAATATTATTTTTAATGAAGTCTAAACAAAACTCCATAGAAACCACCAGATATTAAAACTTTTGTAAGTTACTTTATATAGCAAGTCACTAATTATCAGGATGAATTCTTGATTAGTTGCAAGGTCCAGAGATAATGTTACTATACTTTTTTTGTCACCGGTCTTGGATGCGCGATTTTTGCTGATTTTTCTTCAAAGTTGAAGCGATGCACCCGATGTACAGAATTGTTATGACATTTTAAGCAGTCTTCTGCTTTTGGTCTGAAGGCTTTTGTAATGAATGGCCCTTTGTGGCAGGCTTCGCATGTCACACCTTCCTCTTTCCTGTATGTGGATGCAAAGAATGATGAATCGAGTCCTCCACCTGTAATATGGCATATTAAACATTCAAAACTTTCCTGTGGATTTCCTGTAACGTTGGCGTTTTTCGCATACCTGTATGCCTTTTCAGAAACGAGAATTTTAAAAGCATTTGAGTGGGGACCGTTTTTCATGAGATTATACTGGAAGCCCATTTCTTCATTATTATGACAGACCGAAGCACATTTTTCCATTCCGACATAATGGTATTTTACTTTTTCCTGTAAAGAGAAGTTCTTTTCAACTGATTGAAGTCCTGTTGATTTTTCATAGATTTCTTTAGTCTGGTTGGATTGAATTAAGCCAGTGAATATAACCATACTAAAAATGGTTGACAGGATGAAAAGTACTATTTTAATTCTTGTTTTCAATTCTTAAGAAACTCTTTAAACCACAAACCGGAATCTTTCATATATCTTTCCTGAGTCTTGAAATCTATGTAGACTAGTCCAAAGCGTGTCCGGTATCCTTTGTTCCACTCAAAATTATCAGTCGGAGACCAGACAAAATAACCGTTTACATTTACACCTTCTCTTTTTGCTTTTAACACCGCCTCCAGATGATTTTTAAAATAGTCTATTCTGTCTTTATCATGAACTCTTCCGTTTTCAAGCTTATCAGGAATGCAGGTTCCGTTTTCAGTTACAATTAAATTCCTGATGCCTTTGTATGAGGCGTATTTTTTAAGTATTTGATATAATCCTTCAGGGTAAATTTCTCCTTCCATTTCATTTGCAGGGACGCCCCTTTTGGATGCCAGAACTTCTTTTGCCCTCATTCCAGGTATTATTGAATTCCTGGCAACTGTTCTGAAATAATACTGGACACCAATGAAATCGAAATCAAATACCATTTTTGTTTCATCCCCGGACTTATAGAGGGACTTCATTTTCCTTAAGATAGGTACAGTATCCACCGGATAACCAAGCCCCAGGCATGGTTCGATAAAAAGGCGGTTCATTATTGCATCCATGCGTGCGGCAGCTTCTACATTCTTTTTCTTTGTATCAACCGGTTCTACCCAGGTATTTGCAAAGGTGGTTCCGATGTTTGCTACGGGCACATTTTTCCTTATGATGCGGCCTCCTTCGGCATTGCAGAGAACAGAATTGTGTACTGATTTCAGGAATGCGTTAAGATTTTTTTTACCAGGCGCAAATATCCCTTCCATATATCCGCCACCGGTAAAAGAAAGTTGTTCGTTGATGACCATCCAGTTTTTTACTTTGGGACCATATTCCCTGGTAACCACTTCAGCATATTCTGAGAACCAATCAATAATCTTACGATTCGCCCAGCCTCCACGGGCTTCAAGAACCTGCGGCATATCCCAGTGATAGAGTGTGATCCACGGTTCGATGCCGACAGAAAGGCACTTATCGATCACTTTATGGTAGAAATCAATACCTTTTTGGTTTACGGTACCGGTTCCTTCCGGAAGAATCCGTGGCCATGAGAGGGAAAACCGGAATACATTGAAATTCATAGCCTTAATCAGATCAATATCTTCAGCGTACCTGTGGTAAAAATCGGCTGCAACATCTGCATTTTCTCCTCTTTCTATTTTGCCCGGGATACGGGAGAAATGGTCCCAGTTCGATTCGCTTTTGCCATCCAGGTTCCAGGCGCCCTCGGTTTGATATGAAGCTGCTGCCACACCCCACTTAAAACCGGTTCCGAAGTCAGTTTTCAGGAAATCACTTGCAGGCACATACCTGAAAAGGTCAGAACCAGCCAGATATCTGCTGAACAGCAAACCTGTACCGGCAATGGTTGTACTTCTAACCCAATCTCTTCGTTTCATATCAGTTAATCTTGAATGGAGCTTAAATTAAGTTTAAAAACTTCGGAATAAAAATAAGTCCCCCAACAACTATGGCGATAATTGCTGATATCAACACAGCTGCTGCACCATAATCTTTTGCCCTCATGATAAGTTCATTCCATTCGGGATCAATACGATCGGCCAATGATTCAATTGAAGAATTCAATAGTTCAGTTAGATATACTGCACCAATAACAATTATCAGCAAAGACCATTCGTAATGATCAATCTTCATAATTATTCCCATGATGATTGCTATTATTGCAGCAAGGAGATGAATTCTGGAATTATGTTCATTCTTTAAAAGCAAGCTTATTCCGTTCAGTGCAAACCTAAAACTTCCGAACCTTGATTTCAAAGAAAATTTATTTGAGGTCATATAGTTATAGATAGAAAGTTATTTAATCTTTAAGGCACCTGACACTAAATCCATTTTTTTTATTTCTGTGGTCTATGCTAAAGGCTGAATCATTGAAATAGAGGCCCGTATACCATTCATCATCATTGGTAACTTGTGTGGCAGACCAGATGCAGGTATAGGATAGAACAGAAGCGAAGGTCCCCTCAAAATACCTTATACCGGCTCCAAACGCAGTAAGACCACTGCTGTTATCTGCTCCCTTATTTGGTGAAAGCCAGTGAGTTGTTCCTGCTTCTTTTAATTTTCCACCTCCCTTGAGTGAATCACCAAGAAAATCCCTCAATACCAGCCACTCCTCTTTTTCAGGAACATGCCATCCTGTTGGGCAAAGTTTTCCGGTATTCACTGTATAACCATTATATAACGCTCCATACGTGTCTTTGAATGAAGCTCCATCATTATTGTACCAGCAAAAGCCAGGTGTCGTGAGAGTGTCCCAGGAATCAGCATCAGTTATCAGTGCTATATCAGTTCCATCGTTAAAAGTGGTTGTTTTCAGGTTCTCTGCCATCCAGACCTGGGTGCCTATTTTTACAGTTTTGTAAGTATTCCCCTCTATGTCAGATAATGGAACCCCAGGTTTATCCTGCTTTTTGCACCCCGGGGGAAATAAGGAAATGACGACCAGAATTAATATAAGAGATGAGCTCTTTTTTCTCATTTTATCATATTGATTTAAACCCACTTATAATTTCACAATATCTGACAAAAATGTATCTGTCTCTTTTTCAACACCCAGCCAGTCTTTCGATCTGATGTATGATCCAATCACATGTGCCCCTGCTTCGGGGAATGCTTTTTTTTGTTTTAATGCTGCAGGAGTGCCAAGTTCATCAAACATTTTTAACATGGCGGGTACTGAAACGGTCTTATCCTGCTCAATCTCATTTTTGTAGTAATAACCAAGGAATACAGGGCATTTTACATTAGAAAAGACTTCTGGTTTCATTGTATTTGAAATCAGACTCTGAAGAGCTAGCAAAGCTTCTATACGGTAATCAAGTTGCCAGTAATTTGCATGAACCTTGCTCTCTGATTCAAATTTTCTGACAGGTCCGCCTGAAACAATCCTTGCAATCTGCAACCCCCAGGGTTTGTCAAGGATCATCGCGGTATTGTCGTAAAGCTTCACACATGGCGAATATAGGACGATTGCTTTTATTTCCGGATGCCGTGAAGCCAGGTAGAGAGACAGGGTCCCGCCTGCGGAAGTACCGATAACCACAACTTCATCGCCTAGTTTTTTTGTAATGGAGAAAGCATCTTCTGCTGAAGCTTCGTATGCTCCAGCGGTAAGATTGATCATAGAGCTGTCACCCCTGTCAATACCATGTTCAGCGAGCCGTGAAAGATAAAGATTGGCATTGTATTTTTTTGCAAGATCCTTATGAACAGGATCGCCTTCAGCCTGGCTGGCAGAAAAACCGTGGAGATAAATAAATGCAATTTTTGTTTTCTCTTTTTTAGAAGAATCAGCCCAAATAATTCTTGCCTGGTTATCGGGTTTGATTCCCTTTATCGCATTTTCGCTCCTGTTTATATTATTCTCCAGATCGGTAAGCGATACCGGGAGATTAATCTCATGTATGGAAAAATCAGGCTTTGAGGGTCTGGGCCCAACAGAGTAAATTATAAAGAGGGCTAGAATAATTCCTGACAACCATTTTCCAAATCTTTTCATATTGATGTTTTAAGCAACAATAAAATTATTAAAGTAAGAATTACAAAACAAATATAATTCCCAACTTAAAATACCGATGAAATATTTCTGATCAGATTGAATTATCATTTAGCATTTTGGATAGAATATGACTTTTTATTTGTCTGGTTTGTATTTTTAAGAGATTCAATGCGCTTAGTGATAGATTCAGCATAGTCTTTGTCGTGCTTATTCCTGGAGTTCTTTATTTTATCAAGATATAACTCATAGTAATATATGGCTTTAGGAGTGTCGTTAAGTTTTTCATCATAGAGATTTGCAATTATCATATATACATCATTATCAGTCCTGAACTCCTGGCTTTTTATGTATGTGTTAATTGCCTCGGTATACTGGTTGTCGGATTTCAATACTTCAGCGAGTAGAATATAGTTTATACCTATCTGGTTTCCTACAGGGGTTAACAATTTTATCACATTCCTGTAATAATAAACACTTTTTTTTGGGTCCTTAAGCAACACATAATTTCGTGCCAGATTACCTGACACCTCATAATCTGAAGAATCTTTCCTGTAAGCTTTTAACAAATACTCAACCGCTTCTCCCGGATGACGATTATTCGCGAAACTTATTCCGGCTCTCTTGAGGTTGAAAAAAGATGAATCACCGGTACTTAATATTTTCAGATAATCATTTAACGCCATTTTATAATTATAAATAGTATAATTGATTGCTGCCCTCCGTGCATAAAGGTCAATGTCTGAAGGATCGATTTCTATCCCTTTTGTCAGTAACTGCAATGCAGTATCGGCACCGATGGTTCCTGCATACAGGTATGCCAGGTTTTTAAGAGCATTAGTGTTTTTGGGATTGAGTGCTAATGACCTGTTAAACATACTAATGGCATCTTTGGAATCTCCTTTTTTCAGGTATGCGAAACCAATTTTATCGGTAAATATATAATTGAAGTAATCCTTCCTGTAGAACCGATAGTATATTTGGATTGATTCATCATATTTCTCTTCCTGCATTAATATGCCTGTAAGGTAATAGGCATAAGGCCAGTTCATGGAATCGGCGGCACAAAGTTTCAGGAGAATTGGTTTGGCCTGGCCAATCTTGCCTTTGTTAAAAAAGCTTTTTGCAACAGTGAAATTGTAGTTGTTGTTATCAGGAGAGATATTTGCAGCTTTTACAAAACACTCAAGCGACTTATCATCTGATAGAAAGCCCTGATATGCGAGCCCCATTTTATAGCTGATTTCAGCATTAAGACTATCGTAAACAAGGATTTGTTTACAGGTGTCAATTACTCTCTGGTAATCACCCTTGATAATCATCATATCAATCTTCGAATAGTCAGGTTTGTTCTGAGCAAGCCCGGGAAGTGAAAGGAATAAAACCAGGAGCATAATTGTTAAGCCAATCCTTTTCATAATTTTTAATTTATTCGTTATTAAACTGCTGTTTTGAAAAATAAACTCTGAATCATTTATAATTGGACTTTAATTTTTTAAATATATAACGAATAATTTAGTTATGCAATTGAATATTTAAGAATTCTTTAACCAAATGAAAGTCTGATTTGGCGAAAATAGATTCTAATTGAATATTCTCAATATTTTTAATTCATAAGGTTTGAACAGGACAATTTCATCTTCACCTGATTTAACAGCTTCCCCGGTAGATGGATTTAAAAATTGATAGTTACCCTTCACTGAAGTTATAAGCTTTGTCAATACATCATCTGATCCTTCATTAAAAATAATATAGTAATGATTGTTCCCTTTTACTACATGCCTGTATCTTATATCCCTGGAAGGTGTACCCAGACCAAAGTCGGGTAATATCATCTTTTTTATCTCAGCTAACATATTATCATGTGACTGATAGACCACACTTCCTTTAAACAGGGAGGAATAATTAGAAGATTTATTAATAATAAGCCTGCCATTTTCTGCAAGTTTTTTCAAAAATGGGATTGCTTTTTGAGGCATATCTGAGAGGCTATCAATAACAATGACATTATAATTCATTCCGGCGATATGGACACCCTTTGAATCAATTTTTGCATCTTCCCAAAGATGCCTTATCTCGAGGTAGTTGAAATCAAGTTGGTGCTGGTAGCAGGTCTTTGCAGATTTGTCTGGCAGGTAAGAAGCTTCGCACAGGATTGCCAGATCACAAACCTGCTTTGAATCTGTGTTAAGCCAGCTAAGGCGGCGACAGGCATCGGCATATTCTCTGTATTTACTCCACCATGAGGCATTTGGGCCAACGTCCGGAGGGCGTTCATCAAACCTGGGCCCTCTAATGGAATAAAAAAATGCATGTGGTATTAATAAATTCTGCCCCCGTACAAAACACCAGAAAGCCAGCCAAGTCATTTCGTCGTATGTAAAGTTGTGTCCATATGCGCCATAAAGCTCATCTGAATTCCGGCGTAACCCCAGGTGAATCATAGCACTTGAGGCGCATTTTGCTACTGTTGAATTTTGTCCCTCAAGTGCCTTTGGTCCTGGCTCTACGTAGCGCCAAACAATGTCCTGTCCAGGGATCTGAAAATATTTTTCAGCGCCTATATCCATCGAACCGGCAGGATGACCCATGAGAGAAATACCATGGTCCTTGCACCATTTTCCCAGCCGTTTGTAATAATTTTCTTCGAGACATATATTAACAGCTCTGTTATAATCGATCCTGTGTTTTTTTGAATCGGAATTATCATCATACCACAAGTCCGAAAGAAAAGGAGTTATGTCATAGCCAAGAATCTCTTTTATTTGTGGGAGAAGGGAAATATTCCCGGGTACAACTCCGCTTACACCACTGCGTCCGAGAGGAGAGGGTTCATCTGTGAATATTCCCGTGATTGTTGTACCAAAGTATTTGCCAAACTCATTGGCATAACGGTCATAGACAAGCTCCATAAAACATGTTACGGCATCAGGATTGAGGATATCTCCGGCAGGAGGAGACTCTTCTTTCAGTTGTTGACTTCCTTCCCCGATATAATGAAGACCTCTGATGTTACCGCCTGATGGCTGGTCAACTATGGCAACCCGGGCACCGTTTGGGCGATCGATTATGGTAATTAATTTTTTATTTCCCTGAAGATCTGGTGTTTCGCCAGGTTTCAGATCAATTTTAGCAATACCGCGTGCAGCGTATTCAGGGTTTCGAGCAACAACCTGGCCACTCGAAGAACCTGAAGGATACATTCCTTCGTCATAAAGTATAACATACATCTTTCTGCGGGAAGCTTCCTGTATAGCCACATTCATCGAATGAATCATTTCTGCTGAGAGCCACTTTACATTTTCAGGCAACCCGATACGGGGATGAATTACAAAACCATAAACCCCATGTTCCCCGAAATCGGCTATCTGCCTTATAATTTCCTCATCTTTCAATGTATCGTTCCAGAACCAGAATGGCATTATTGAGAATTCATGAGGAGGATTTATGAAATCTTCTGGTAAACCCTGGGCCTTTATTATTCCTGCAGATAGTATAATTATAATGGTTGAGAGAAGTAAAAACCTTTTAACCAATTTCATGCATACATAGTTTTTAGGAGTTTCAGAATAAAAACAAGTTTTATCTGAAAACCTTATAAAGATATTCATTATGGGGCATAAATGGGAATAAAAAGGAGTCTATCGAAGAACAGGATTTCCCATTTGGATTTTTGGTTAGGGAAGGAATCTCTTTTAAGTATTCAGGTCTTTTTCGGGAACCAGAGTAAGAAGGCACTGGTTTTTTCAATGTATTCTTTATAGTGAGGTTTTTGTTCTTTTAAACTTTTTTCCAGAAGAGCGACCCCGGATACTTTAATTATTAATGCCGTCATCAGAATCGATCCAAGGATAGGAAGCCAACTGCCGGAAGCCAGGCATAAAAAGGCATAACCCCACCATACAGCAGAATCACCAAAATAGTTAGGATGTCGGGTGTAGCGCCATAATCCTCTATCCAGCACTTTGCCCCGGTTCGAGGGATCTGATTTGAAACGAGCAAGCTGAAAGTCTCCTCCGGCTTCAAAACAGAAACCAATTATCCAGAGGATAATTCCTATAATATCGAAAATGCCCAATGGTTTATTTTGTCCATAATACTGAGCCCCCAGGAGAGGTGCGGAGATTAACCACATAAGAATACCCTGAAGCAGAAATGTCTGAAAAAAGCTTATCCACCAGTATTTTTTCTCCCCGTAGTTTTTCCGGAATTGTTTGTACCGGAAATCTTCTCCTTTACCAATATTCCGTCTGGCGAGATATACTGATAAGCGCATACCCCAAATGGCTGCAAGAACAATCAGAATTGTTTTCCTGGGTTCTGATCCACCTGTTTTGAGGAAATAAAACACGGATGCCAGAACAAATCCAAAACCCCAGAAGAGATCAACAATACTTACATTTTTAACAATGATGCTTACTACCCATAAGAGTGTCATCATTATCATTATCAGAAGAAAACCCTGTAAAAAGATATTTTGGAAACTCATTTTATTGAGAGTTAGTCAAAAAGAAGAGCCACAGAGGCAGCTCCGATACCTGCATTGGCGCAAATAATAGGAGAAATATTCACTATGGAAGCCGGCTTTTTATTTGTGAGAGTTTCCATTTTTTCTGAGTACCATTGTGCTGCATCAGTGTTATTTGCATGCAAAACAATGTAGTTCCATATTGAATTTTCCTTACTGATTTTAGTGATGTATCCCATCACTTTTTCCATGTTTGCCTTCTGGTTAAATGTCTTGTCAAAAAGAATTGGCTTTCCGGATTCATCAATAGAAACAATAGGGCAAATATTAAGTATCCGGGCAATAAGTCCACTTACAAAAGAAACACGTCCGCCCCTGACAAGGTATTTCATTGTTTTGACGCTGACGAAAATGCGGACATTATTCGTCCATTTCTCAGCCATATTGACGACCTGATCATGGGAATATCCTTCCTCAATGGCTTGTGCAGTCCTTAAAACTACAAGTCCGAGGGCGCCCGAAAGATTTTTAGAATTAATAACGGATATTGGCTTATTTAATTCTTCGCTTATTGCTTTGGCAGCCTTCTGGCTGCTATTAAAAGTTCCGCTTAACTTGTCGCTTAAATGAATGGCGATTATTGAATCATAATGTGAAGCCAGATGCGAATAGAGGCTGGTAAAGCTCTTTTCATTAACCTGTGAAGATTTAGGATAGTCTTTGTTTCCTTTTAATAGATCATAAAATTGTTCAGGTTGGATCGTGATTTTATCCAGATAATGGTTCTCTCCGAAATTAATATTTATCGGCAGCATGTTTATCTGATAGTTATCGATTATATCCTGTGCAAGATCACATGTTGAATCTGTGACTAAAGCTATCTTCCATTTTCTGTTATAGACGACCTGACTCTGCCTGATCATATCGTCGGCTTTCTGGAAGGCAAGAGTGCCTGTATTTCTGAGTTCATTGAAGAGTTCTGCCGGGTTATTCGTATGCAGGTGTATACGCCTCATTTTATCCGAACCAGCAACAACGATCGAGTTTCCATATTTTTCGAGAAGCGGCAACAAAGATTTATTATTGATTGAACTGTTTTTTATGAGCGCTTCGGTACAGTATCTGAAATCGACTTTCTCGGGAATCGATTCTTCTATCTTTTCAAACAATGAGGTTTCTGCTTTGACCTGGATAAGGTCCCTGAGGTTACGATTTGTAATAAAATCGATTATCCCTTCAACAAAAAACACAAAACCACGGGCTCCGGCATCAACAACATTAGCTTTTGCCAGGACTGCAAGTTTTGATTTGGTTGCTATCAGAGATTTATTCAGGACATCGATGGAACTGATAAAAAGCTGGTTAAAGTCAGTTATTCTGTTTCTGTTATCATAAATATAATTTGCCCAGTCTTTGATCACGGTAAGCATGGTTCCTTCAACGGGATCAGCTACCGCATCATATATATAACGCACAGAATTCTTGATACTTTCGGCGAATTGATTAATTGTGATTGTTTTAAAATTGCCGGTTTCAGTGCTCATACCGTAAAGGAATTGTGCAAAAATAATTCCTGAGTTTCCTCGGGCATTAACGAGTGTTGTTTCTGCAATCAGGTCGGCCGTAACCTTATATGACCGGTGAGGGTGAATCGAATCAACTACTGCCCGGATAGTAGATGCAAGATTAGTTCCGGTATCACCATCATTCACAGGAAATACATTAATTTTATTAAGTTCAACCTGATGTTCAATAACTTTCCTTGCGCCCGCAATGAAAGTATAATAGAGTCGTCGACCATCCATCTCATTTACAGGTAACAGGGCATCAGATGTCATATACAGCAGATTACAATTGAAATGCAAAAGTAATAATTATAATGGTCGTTAAAACCAGAACTGCTTTTTACAATGTAAACAGGAGTTAACCAAAAATGTTCCGAATCAAATCATAAGATTTACAGTTATTCCTTTGTGAGCCTTTGTATGGTTCTTCTTGTACCTTTGTGTTAAAACATAATTCATTTAGACACAAAGGGCACAAAGTAATACACAAGGTGACACAAAGAAAAGGCTGAACAATAAATACTTAGCAGACAGCTTTTTTATTTTTTCTGATAGACTCTTACATAGTCAATCTCATATTTTATAGGGAACCTGCTTTTTGATGGATCTCCTCCATTTCCGCCGATTGCCAGGTTTAAAAGAAGATAATGTGGCTGAAGGAATGGATTGAAACCATCTGGATTAATTGTTTGATTAAGTAATGTGGTATTCAGTAACTGATCATCTAAAAACAGATTAATGGTATCCATATTCCAATCCATCCGCCAGATATGGAATTTTTTAGTCCAATCCGGATCATTGACCGTAAAATCAGAAAGTGGTTTTTTAAGATCATCCCATTTTGCTACCCATAGCTGATCTGTTCCCCAGGCGAAATTTGCCAGTATAGTCGGAACTCCTTTAACGCGATAAAATTCCATAATATCAATTTCACCATTCGAAGGCCAATTCTTAGAAATTCCGAGAGTCCATATGGCTGGCCATGCACCACATGCAGTATCAATTCTTGCCCGTATTTCAAACCGTCCAAACTGCCATTGTTTAAGACCATGAGTCTGAATACTTGCTGAAGAATATTCAGCGTGCTCCCGGTTTGTTTCCCAATTTGTGCTTCCGGGAATAAAATCAGGATTTTTAAATTTTTCTTTTCTTCCTTCAATAGTCAGTAATCCATTGGCACATCTTGCATTGTCAGGCTTATACCATTGCAATTCCTGATTTCTGACAAATCCGGTTTCATAGATCCAGTTGGTTGAATCGGGTTTTCCCGGTTTGTTAAATTCATCATTCCAGACTAGTTTCATACCGTGTATTTCTTTGGGATTTTTGAAGTCCGGGGAAAATGGATCTGGTTGCTGAGGAAAGGCATTTCCTGAAAAAATATAGATTATCAATAGGCTTAGTTTAATTTTAGGACACATGGCAAGTAATATTTTATAAATGCAAAACAATTAAAAACCTGAAACGCTTATAATAAGACCCAGATATGGTTTTTGATTGTAAATCCATGAAGATTTACTTTTGTCAAGAAGGTTATCGAACCCGACTGCTAATCCAACTGAAATTTTGTTGATTGAAATGAAACCAGCAAATCCTTTTTGAAAAATCATTGCATCATACTCCTGACTGACTTTATTATTAGTTACTGTAGGATTAACTGGTGAAGATCCTATACCGGCGAAGACTCCCAGATCAAAACCAATCTGTCTGATAAAAGACTTCTCTTCATGAAAAGGATGAACAGGAGATACTATGTTATAAAAATCTTTTCGGAATCCTGCGTAAACTGCTATATCCAGATCAGCACTAAACTGGTTCGGAACGTCATCCCTGCTATGCCTCGATTTAAATATAATTGATGTTAAGTCGATATCAACAGAATTATTTGTAAAGGAGCTCCTGTAAAAATAATTGTCTTTCTTGATCCTGCTGACCCTGGTACTTATGGAGCTGGAAGTATTCGGGAATTCCTTCTTTCCGTCAGAAGTGACCGGATATACAATAATCGAATCTTCAGCGACTTCTGCATAAACACGCGATGAGGCAGCTCCCTGGACTTTTAACTTATAAAAACCTGAGTCAAAATCATGCCGGGTAAGTTTCCCAAGTGATACACAGCCAGCAGACAATAATAGAACTAACCCAAAAACTAATAATATGCTTTTTCTCATTTAAGGTTTAGATGAAAAATAACCTTATTAAAGATACGAATAGTATGAATTTGAAGTTTAAAAACTCTTAAAATTCATAATTATATTATAAACCCTTTCTCTTGTTTCTTCGGGTGTAGGATTGAGTTCTTCAGTCGTAAACTTTCCATTCTTTATGTCGATCCTTTCAAAGACCATCAGGTATAAATCAAAAATAATCTCAAGACTTAACTGATACCGTGGTTCCAGAGAAGGTTTGATTTCTTTAATTATATCATATGTTTTCAAACGGTATTCGTCGGCAAGTGAATAATATTGTTTTATCAGGTTACGAAAGTTTCTATTCACAGGCGTCCCATCTGCAAATGTGCGAAGGGCCTTCCGGCTGAGGTGATTTTTAAGAATCAGGTCATCAGCAAAATAACTTAGGTTGTTTAGCTGATCCTTCTGAAAATCCCTTATGATATGAACCAGGTAACTGAAAATGGCACATGGTGTTGCGGCCCATTTTACATCAAACTGAGGGCTCTCATGACAGCCGTTAATTATCTGAAGGCTGTTCAGATGCACAAATATTGAGGCCGGAGCAACTGAGGCCCCGCCGGAATATTCAAGAAAAGCATCCAGAGTTGGGAATCCGTCATTGTTAATGTCGTAGATCATCGATTTTGCAAAAACTTCCATAGGCCAAAGGGGGATTCTGAATTTTTCAATAGTCTCAATAAGCTCTCCCTGAAGGACATTGCATTCTTTTGAAATTATANNGGCTACAAATTCTTTCCTTTCATAAGGTTCAATCAGTTTGTTTTTTGCCTTATAGTTATCTATGAGATCATCGATTGCACGCATGAATTTATAGCAGATTTTTGCAGCGCAAAACCTGTCAGCGTCCCAGAAATTGGCAGCTATAAGGATATTCGGATGATCTATGATCTGATTGAAATCAATAGAATTAAATATTTCTAAAAATTTGCTTTTTTGTGAATTCATAGATTTTATTCTGTTGTTGTCAAAGATATTAGTTAATGAGAATTCGTTCGGCTGTCAATTTAGCTGACAGCAATACATTTGGAATCCCGTTGCCCGGGTGTGTACTGCCACCAACGAAGAAAAGGTTTTTATAACGACTGTGCTGATTATGAGGACGGAAATATCCCATCTGGAGGAGATTATGAGCAAGACTTCCGAATACTGAACCCCTCGAAATATTGCAGGCGCTTTCCCAGTTTTCAGGTGTATAACAAATTTCAAATTTAATGTGTTCTTCAATATCTTCCAGCCCCAATTGTTTGAGTCTTTGAATCACAGCCATTCTTGTTTTCTTTTTCTGATTATCCCAGTCCTGTTGTTTCTTCTTATCAACATGGCCGGCCCCTACAATAAGTGAAAGAGTATCATGGTTATCCGGAGCAGCGGTAGGATCGGTCCTGACCGGGGCATGTACATAAAAGCTCGGATGATCACTTATTGATTTGTCTTTGAAAATCTTTTCGAGTCCTTCACGGAATTCGTCTGAAAGAAAAACACTGTGATGTCCAAGCTGAGGATAAACCTTGTCAAGCCCCCAGTGGAAGCAAATGGCAGAGCAAGAAT
This sequence comes from Bacteroidales bacterium, assembly GCA_003162595.1. Taxonomy (GTDB): domain Bacteria; phylum Bacteroidota; class Bacteroidia; order Bacteroidales; family VadinHA17; genus LD21. The sequence continues at coordinate 25,047 of PMNJ01000058.1, forward strand.
ATTTCAACCTGTCAAGCCTTCTTGATTTTCCCCTGTCAGGCAATAATTTGCGATAAACATAAGGGAGATCCGCGTTGGCAACAATAATATCACATTTAACTTCAGATCCATCTTCGAGGATGATACTATCGGCCTTTTTCCCGGACACTCTTATTAGTTTAACAGGCTTGTTATAATGGAATTGTACGCCTGATTTGTATGCGGCAGTCAATAAATTCTCAACTATAGTGTACATTCCACCTATGGGAAAGAACGATCCCTCCGTAAGCTCGGCAGCCGGTACCATCGAGAACAATGCCGGCGAATTAAACGGACTCTGCCCAACATAAATATTCTGAAAAGTATAAGCCATCCTCAAATGAGTATCGTTAAAGAATTTTTTAGCATACCTCCAATTTGATATGTAGGTTTTGAGTTTTATCAGCATACCAATATTCCTGAAATTAGCAAACTGGAAGATGTTATTAAAATTGCGTCCTATAAGCTTTTTCATCCCGATCTGAAAAATCTCATACCCCTTTGCAACATATTTTTGTGATTTTGCAAAACTTCCTGTTTCTATTTTTTCAAGCTGGATCCTCATTTTTTCTTTATCTGTGGAAAAAGCTAAAATGTCATTATTGTCAAAATATATTTTGTAGAGATTCTCCAGTGATTTTATATCGTTATTTTCGAACAGGGGGATACCAAGTGATTCAAATATCTCACGATAGATCCCAGGCATCATGAGCATTGTTGCTCCAAGGTCGAAACGGTGGCCTTCGAGAATTAACTGACCGCACCTGCCTCCGGGTGTCGAATTTTTTTCAAAAACAGCAACACTATATCCGTTCTTTGCAAGGTAGACTGCAGTCGCAATGCCTCCGATACCTGCTCCAATGATTACAGCCGATTTCTTTTCGGTCATCTTTTATTATTCTTGTAAATATTTCAAAATTTGAACTAAAGACTTGAAATAATTTGTTTTGTCCCGTTTTTTGAGGTGCAAATTAATATTTTCCTTTCCATTTTTTGAATTCCGGATTGAAGTTTTAAGTTTCAAAGTTGAAAATGACCTTGATTGTATTGTTTTTCCTTTTTGTTACTTAGGTTTATACTTTGTGATCCTTTGCGGTTAAAGGATTTAGGTTTTACAACAAAGGTTAACAAAGGACTTTAAAGATATTCCCTAAATGAAAGGGAATAAGATCTGATGATGTTAACCATAGTCAATTCACAGGTAAATTAATAGGTTGGCTTCAGTACAATCTTCTTGTCGTCGTCAATTTCGAAAAGCCATTTTTCAAACGGAGGAGGACCAAATTTCCCTATTATATTATTTGAAAATCCATAACCCTCTGTAGGTTTTCCAACCAGGTTTGTTTCCATATTACCATTCATGTTTTCATCATGATAGTATCTTACGGCATATTTCCCCGGGGTGAGATTGTTAAAAGAAAACAGGCACTTATTATCCTTAATCGCACTTTGTCTCTGGTTCAGAACTTTTTCCTTTCCGTCAAAAAGCTGCAACATAATATTCCCTTTATTATTCCTTATTTCTGAAATTTCTATATCGAGCTTATACTGGGAATAAGAAGCGTTTGAAATGCAAATGAGGCAATAGAGAATAACAATAAATCTGTTCATCGATAAGTCTGTTTTTTAAATTGAGTTTTAAAGATATATTGTCAAAGAAATAATGGGAAGTGATATTGACTTCATCAGAAAGCAATTTTAATTTATATGACTATTGGCAATCATGAATAATAAATTGCAAATCGCTTGAAAATCAATTGATTTTTATGCGTGATTCCTGATACTCATTTTAATTTGTAGGGTAAATTTATAGGATTAAATGCAAAAACATCGATATTGTTTAAAAAAAGTAAAGACGTTGCATGCAACGTCTCTACAATAATGTTTTTAATAAGATAGTATGGGTACGAAATCCATCGATGGGATTCAGACTATTTCTTTAGTAAATCCCTGATCTCAGTAAGCAGGACTTCTTCCTTTGTGGGAGCAGGAGGCGCAGCAGGTGCAGCTTCTTCTTTCCTTTTTGAAGCAACAATTGCTTTAATAACAAGAAAAACAGCAAAAGCTACAATAAGAAAATCAAAAGTTACCTGCAGGAAATTTCCATAATTCCAGGTAACGGCCGGATGTGTTGCGTCCACAGCGGCTTTAAGAACAACTTTCAGATCAGTAAAATTAAC
>PMNJ01000131.1:0-168 GCA_003162595.1 Bacteroidales bacterium
TTTCTGACAACCGGAAAATCCCAGCAATGTCACAAATGATAAAACAAGCCGGATAGCATCTTTAAATCTTATTTTATTTCTTGTTTTCATTTCTGTTACCTTTTAAAACTTGAAATTATAAGTAATGGCAGGAACAAAACGGAAAAGAGATAATTGAACAGCCTGCAT
>PMNJ01000131.1:238-11192 GCA_003162595.1 Bacteroidales bacterium
GAAAAGTTCCAGTTACTCTCATATGTGGCTGTTTTTTTCCCCTGAAGGGTAAGACCAATATCCAACCTGTGGTAATCGGGCATCCGATAACCGTTCCTTTCGGTATAATATGGTACAATAATGCCATCGACNNAGTTCATATATCCCTACAATCGCTATGTTATTTGGTCTGTCTTGTTTTGCAAGGAAAACATTACCCCCGTTAATATCAGGAAACTGCCTTTTTGTTTTCGACAGAGTGTAGCTTATCCAGCCGGTCAGTTTGCCATATTTTTTCCTGATCAAAAACTCTGCTCCATACCCCCAGCCTTTTCCAAAAACCAGTTGTGATTCCACTTTGTTATTAAGGATAAGGTTGGCCCCGTTACGGTAATCAATCTGGTTTTGAAGGGTTTTGTAGTAAACTTCCACTGATGTCTCATACATGTTGTTTGAAAAATTCCTGAAATATCCCAGGGTGTACTGATCCGCAATTTCCGGTAAAATATTAATATTACTTGGTACCCAGAGATCAAACGGGGTTGAAGAAGTTGTATTTGATAACAGATGTACATACTGCCGGGTGCGGGCATAAGAAACTTTAACCGAGCTTGAGTCGTTGATGATATAGTTCACCAGTAACCTTGGCTCAAATCCTCCATAAGTATTGAAAATTTTTCCTTTTGGATAAGTCGCCGAATCAACAACATCTGCTACCTGATCATAAGTGTAAACAGTACCCGGCCCGATTGAACTGAAAAGTGAATAACGCAATCCGTACGTAGCCTTCAGATGAGGAGAAATTGTCTGTTCATTGGAAATGTAAAGTGCATTTTCAAGTGCATAACGGTTATCGACAGATTTGACATGGAATAAAACAGTACTGTCGACTTTACTTGGAACGAAAGTATGATAAATGGAATTGAAACCGAATTTGATTGTATTGTTTGAATTCAGATAATAATTAAGATCCTCTTTCAGATTCCAATCCTGAATCTGAGATATTACATTCATGGTCTTACTGCCAACAGCGACATTAAAGTTATAACTGTACTTATTAAAAATGAATGAAGTGTTGGAAAAGATTTTATCATTTATAATATGGTTCCACCTGGTTGTGGCAGTGATATTTCCCCAATTAAGGCCCACCGTTCCTCCAAGATTGAAATTATCCCTGCCAAGATAACATGAAAAATACAACCGATCCTTTTCCGAAAACTGATAATTGACCTTCATGTTCAGATCGTAAAAATAAAGAGTTGATTTACTTGCAGTGGAATCTGCTCCGTGCTTTGGAAGAAGTCTCAGGAAAAGATCAGCATAGGTTCTGCGAGCAGCAATCATGAAGGAACCTTTGTTTTTAAATAAAGGCCCCTCAATGGCTAACCTGGAAGCGATAATTCCGATTCCCCCTGAAAGATGAAATTCCTTATTGTTGCCTTCATTCATTTTTATGTCAACCACTGATGACAACCGCCCGCCATATTCAGCCGGGAAACCGCCTTTATATAATGTTATATCTTTAATTGCGTCCGAGTTGAAAGTGGAAAAGAACCCAAGTAAATGAGAAGGGTTATATACAGGTGCTTCATCAAGCAGGATAAGGTTCTGGTCAACGCCCCCACCTCGTACATAAAAACCTGCGTTTCCCTCCCCGGCAGGTGTTACTCCAGGCAGCAGCTGAATGGTTTTTAAGATATCCTTTTCGCCAAGAATAACTGGTATATTCTGAATTTCCTTAACATTGATCTTTGAAATAAGATCATTCTGAACCACATTTATGTTATTCTTCTCACCCATAACTGTAATCTCTTTTAAGGCTATAGATTCTTCATCCATATCAAAAGTCAACTTTATGTTTTCATTTAAATCCAAAGGAACAGTCTTGGTTTTATACCCCAGGAATTGAACTATTAATGAATATTTCCCTACAGGAAGTGTAAGTGAAAAATATCCGTAAGAATTTGAAGTAATTCCTGTTGCCGGATTCTCTCTGGGATAAATGATAGCGCCGGTCAGTGATTCTCCGGTTTTGGCATCCCTTATAAAACCACTTATAGTTGCTGATTTTGCTGTTTCATTCTCAGAAATTCCCGGTTGCAGGATCACCGATAAAAAAACAAATATTAAAACAGAGATTCTTGTTATCATTCAATCTATATAGGGGGGTGTCAAAAAAGGTGTCAGTACTTCATTTTACCTTTATGTTACTATGTGTTGTATTTTGTGATCCTTAGTGGTTAATGGCTTATTCTTTTACCACAAAGGGACACTAAGGAGTCCGCGAAGGTTCACAAAATACTTTAAGTCAACCCCATGTTTTACAATGCTATTTCCACCTTTTTTAGTTCTTTGACGAATCAATTCTCAAATACACATTCCTATAAACAGAAAATCTATAAGTTTGTTGTGTGACTGAAGTGAGTGACTTCAGTTTTTGATAATTTTTTGCATGAAATTCCCTCCCGGCGTAATTACCTGAATCAGGTAAAATCCCTGGGAACAAGAACTCATGTCAAGTTTATAAATGGCAGAATTGACATCAATTTTTCGTATTAACCTTCCCTGGAAATCAAATAGTCCCACAATTTTAATTGTTCCTGAAGATTCAATAGTCACATTATCTTTTACGGGAGTGGGATAAAACTTCAACTTCGTATTGTTATCGGTCTCTTTCACGGATAGGATGATATTAGTGGATGCAATCCAGTCAGATGCGATACTGTTGTCTGAAAAAGGATCGATCACTTGCAGGTAGGACCCGTTACCATCAGCATCAGGCCAGGGTGGCAGATTTGAATAACTGACACTGTCAATTACATTTCCAAACCCGTCGGCAAGAACAAGTTTCGCTCCACTGTTTGATAAATTCCTTGTAAACTGTCCAAGGGGCGGGAATCCATATTTTGACATGAATGCTGTTGAATTGCTTGCAAGCAGTATGGTCGAATTTGGGAAAACTTCAGAATATGCCGGAAACTGATAAACAAATCCCGTCCCGGTGAAATAAACTCCTGTTAAATTTACAGCTTTATTTCCGGTGTTTGTTATTTCAATGAATTCCAGGTCTTTGCTGTTTGGAAAATCTATTGTTGTATTAGGATTGTACATAATTTTTGTAATCACCAGAGGTGGCATTTCCACATTGCTGCAATTTGAATATGGACCAAGATTNNTGGTCAATCAGGTTTTCAATAACCGAAAAATTTAAGGGTTGACCAGGCTGGATCAGCTGATTCCATCTTTTTGACAGGTAACATCTGAATTTCGGCTCAGCGAAAAGGTCCCTGAAGAATTTTGGCCCTTCATTATCTCCGTTAGAAAATTGCCATGTGTTTGTTTTGCTCCTGTCGAAACCCCAGATAAACAGGTCATTTCCAAAAGTCAGGTTATTGTCCCAGATTGGTCCTGCTCTCAGTTTCCCGTTCCTGTCTTTATGAAAATATGTACTGAACTGATAGGCATCGGCATTGGCTGACAATTCACTTATAATCATGAAATCGACAAAAGACGGGATATCAATAACCGAAGGGTATCCGTTTTCTAATGAAGTGTTACCAGATGAAGCAGTTGAGCTCAGCAATTCAAACTGAGAATGGATATAGTCGTTTTGTTGTGGGGTTACATCTTCCGGTTTTGGAAGTGTATGAATAAATGTCACATCGTTTGTCCCTATAAAACTTGACATTGTCCAGGCTACAGGATCATCCGCATTCGATTTATCAGCTTTTGTGATATATCCTCCAGTGACGTTTGGGAAGCTGTTATCTGTTGTAGCAATCTTCATGACGTTAACCCGGTCTGATCCCTGTTTTATCTTTTCCTGGAGAACATACAGGCCGTTGTACGAACCATTTAATACCACTTCACAATAGACAGTTCTGCTTGCGTACTCTCCCATCATACGTGATAAATTATAGCATAGATAGTCCCGTATAAGGGATGGCTCGTAGCCAAGTCCGTTTAAAACCCAGTCATTATCACTAGGCATACCCAGCAGACTTACATTTAGCTTCGTAACATTATCAGCCTTGAATGTCGTAAGGCCGAACTGTTTTTTTGGTAAGGTCTGGGAACTTGAACCCCGTATTTCAATGTCTATGCGGCCGTTATAGTTTAAATATGCGGGAGTATTCTGATCAGTAAGATAATTACGTAAACCATCTCCTCTGTATATTATTGTCATATTGGCGAAAACCCTTGGGGAATCGGGGATATCAACCCCTCCATCAGTATTTATTAGTACGATGGGAAGGTTGCTGTCTGTAAAGCTCTGAGAATAAGAAGAAAGATGAACGCAAAGCAGTAAACATGCAAAAGCTATTTTTCGCTTCATTATATTGTGAGTAACTATCCAGGCAAAAGTGCCAATAATTTTCGAGTCTGTCACAGATGATTGAAAAAGTATTTTCAGGGCTTGATCACATTTGCCAATACACCGGGGACCTGTAGCAGATCGTAGTCGTTACTGTAAATCAAAAATTTATCATTCCAGCGAGGATTAAATTTATCCTTATAATCTCTTTGTCCTTTGTAATGAGAAAATGAACGGATTTTTTCATAGGCAAACTTCATAGATTTTTCCGTAAAAGTGTGGGGATCGTTAAGTCCCGACATCGGTGCAAAACCCAGGTTAACATATTGTATTCCAATGTCTTTGAAATATTTGAATAGTTCTACCAGGATATAATCCATAATCCCGTTGGGAGCATCGGCAGTTTTTCTCAGTAAATCATATGTCCCTTCGTTTTTTACATAATCCGGAATGATATTTAAAAATGCAATAATTTTTTCTTCACTGTTTTCCACTGATATTACAGTTTGTTCCTTTATTTCTTTTTCAACAAACATCCCTTGTGAAAAGATAATTTCTTCACGTTCTGTAAGTTTCAGCCATTCATCACTTACTGCTTTAAGTTTCTGGATCAGACCGTCACGGAGAGGAGGAGTATTTATATGTGTCGTATAACCTTGTTCATTTATTTTGTTCAGGGCGTTTCTGATAGACTTTTTTTCACCTCCTTCAAGCGAAAAGAAGTCGAGGTCAATAACTCCCTCCTGACCAAGGAAAAGACTCTTTTTTGACATCTCATTATAGACGGGCAGACTCTCTTTTGACACCCTGTAATAAATTTCTTTAAGACCATTTTCATAACAATATTTACCGAAAGAGACAATGCATTTTTTCATCTCTTCACTGTTTTCTGCCACGGGATTCTCAAGAACTACAGCAAAATTTCTGTTGACACGGTAGGAGATATATGCATTAATTTCGGAAGGCGCAAAAATAAATTTATCTGAATATGTTTTGAAAAAATCAAGAGCAGAATTTCCAAATTGTTGAGTCAGGGCTTTTGCCCTTGATATTTCCTCAACTGTTGGTGTAATTTTGAATACATAAGGTCTTACAAGTGAATAGATTAAAAATGAAATCGAAGCAAAACCGCTGATCTTGATCAGGTAAATAAAATCACGCGCAAAAGAATCATACGGAATAAGATCATTGCTGCCTACAAGAAAAAAATTCTGAAGCGTGTACCTGAAGGATTGAAAAATATTGAAGTCAATATGAAAGTGCCTCTTATCAAGGAAATAGAATCCAATCACTCCATATAACATTACAGCTGCCATACTTAACACGGAAGTCTGTAATCCCACTGTTCCCAACTTTGGATTTGTTTTTACATGGTACTGTTTTCTTGTTGCTATCAGTGAACCTACTATCAGAAACGCTATTGTAGCTTCTTCATAATCGATACCTTTGGCAATATTCCCAAAAATTGAAATAATACTAAGAGCTACTGCAAACCACCATGCCGTTCGTAATCCTCTTAACATAAAAGCTGCTGTGACCAGCAGAAATAGTCCTGCAATAAACACAAAGCTGTTTGAAAAGCTCACAAAATCAACCAGCAGATAATCCTTCAGCAGATTGAGCCTTTCAGGAAGTGCAGGCGTTAATACTGATATTATATTTACAATACCAAGAATAAAGATCAAAACTGCCGGAAAAATCCGCATTATCAGTTTATCTACCTTTAACAAGAAGCTCACAACGCCTGTAAAAAGAGGGAGCCAGAATTCGAAAAACCTGAAAAGCAGGGTTATTGCTATTGAATCAGCATTAGTGAATCCGGAACGGGTAAGAACATAAACCATTGAAACCTCAATTGCCCCGAGCCCACGAAGAAATGGTGATATAATCAGGAATATTACAACAACAATATACGCTATGATGGCAGTTGAGACAGATGGTTGAAAATTCAGAGCTATCATCGATATGTAGACGTGAGCGATCCCCACAAACTCTATCAGGACAGAGATTAATACAGTATAAACAAATTGTTTCTGGTTTATTTTATTGTTTTTCAGGTCCTCAATGAAGAGTTCCGCTTTAGGGTAAATCTTTAAAATCCAATCGTAAAGTTTCCCCTTTTTCAAAAGTGAATAATAAACAAAACCAAAAAACAACAGGATAGCCATAACGGCTGCAAGCGCGTACCATTTATCCATCCCTATGCTCCCTCCTGATACAACAAACACGAAAGCTGGTATTGCCACTATAACTACAGAAAGAATTCCAACAAAGGCATAAATGGAAGATGCAAAATAGACCTGTGTTCTGGTGATCCCCCTTTTTTCTATCTCATTGCTGAAAAATGCCAGTGATGAAACTGCACCTGCCGGCAGAAAAACGCTGATGAAATTGCGTTTGAGAAAAAGGATAATTGCATCCCAAAGCTTCAGTTTTGTGTTAATTGAAGCGAAAGATGTCACATACATCGCTCCCTGGATAAATATATAAAAGAGTACCAGAGCCAGACCGGTAATTACCCAGTATCTGTTTGCTTCGGAAAGAAGATTCCTTACATGAAACAGTTCACGCTTCTGATGAAATGTAAACCATGCAGCCAGAATTATAAACAGGGCAGTAAAAAGAAACTTGGTAATGAGCCTCGCATTTTCATTAAGAAATATGAAGACCTTTTCTTTAAAAAAATTCCGGATGGATATTGATGAGTTCTCTTTAATCATAGAATGTTAGTCAAAGTTACCATTTTCAATTTTCAAGTTTACTCCGAATAGCATTTTTCTGTTATTAAAAAATTGACAAACCAATCCAAAGGTACGATTTTCAGAACGCCTTATTGTCTTTCATTGTCTGCATGATCAATGGCAGGTTAAATTTATAATGATGATCCCCGGGTATTTTTTTGATTATTACGGAAGTTTTGCTCAATAATGCAGGGATCTCTGTTTTCTCCCCGTCTCCAAAAATTATCAGGGTAGGTATGCTCTGCAACTTGATGATCTCGTCGATTGTATTATAGGTATTCTGCCTGTTGCCCATACCCAGCATATTTGAAATATGTATCTCAAAGTCGGTAGTTGTGGCAGGCGATAAGAGCACCACAGATTCAATCTTTGATTTAGTCTCTTCCGGCAACCTGTTTACAATAAATGGAACAATTTCAGCGCCTAAAGAATAACCTACAAGAACAAACTTTGTTCTGCCCCATTCTTCCCCGTAAAAATTAAGAGCTTTGGCTATGTCTGAGGCAGTTTCTTCAGGTGTGCGCCGTTTCCAGAAATATTTTTTTGAATCCAGACCCACAGTCGGAATTCCTTGTTTGGCAAGATTATCAGCAATTGACTGTTCAAAACCATACCAACCTCCATCACCTGAAATCAGCAGGGCGACCGGAGCCTGCCTGTCCTGAATTTTGGAATTAGTAATAACTAAAGGAAGATTTTTAACCTGACCTGCATCGACCTTTGCCGGTTTCTCTTTTTCATATGTTGCGATTAAACGGCTATAAGCATCCTTCCATTGAGGCATAAAATCGCTCCACTTTGAAAAGCCATGACCGACTTTCGGCAAAGTGATTAATTCCGCACCTTTCGTTTTTGANNAACTTCCCGTTAAGTACTATCCATGGATATCCGAGTTTATCATCGGGTTGAAGAATGTATCGTTTTCCCGGAACATCAGCTGTTACAGTCAAACCATTAATCTCACACAGCATTTTAGGAAGCTCAATATCGGGACAAAAACCAACCGAAATTCCTCCGATAAATGTTCCTGGCCGCTCTTGTGCCAGTATACCATAAACAAGTGTTGCCCCGCTTGAATATCCCATAATTACCGGAGGTATATAATCAGGAAAATCATATTTCTTTTCTATTAAGCTCGCCAGTTGTACAAAATCAGCTGCAACATTATAACATTCATCTGTCCGTTCCCTGAGATCCTTAAAATATTGCAGAATATCAACTCCGATTACAAGAGAATTCATCTCAGAAAATGTCTGAGAAAAACCAATAACCCCCGATTTCCAGCCTCCATCTCCTGAAATCATCAGAATTACATTCTGAGGTGTGGTTGTACGGTTATAAATATATACTTTGCCAAATGAAGATACATTCAAAGAATCCCTGGAAGTGACTGCCCCCGATGAATTTTGAATAGTAAATAAAATGACGAAAAGAGTTAATGCGAAAGACAATATTTTCTTTATTTTCATTCAGTTAATCTGTTTTTGTAATTCAATCTATATTTCTTAAAATCTGCTATTTAACCACTTAATCTTTAAAAATCATCCCATCGCTAAACATATTATCCTGGCAAGTCCTTAACGCTCTTCCCGGTCTTTTATTTTATTTACCTCCGGTATTGCGATCCCGCGAAGCGGGAGAAGCAATCCCTTGCAATTGTCACCGCTACACTAACTTCTTATACTTTATCCTGGCCGGAGTTGTATCAGCAACCCGCTTCTTATAATTCTCTTCATAGTCGGAATAATTACCCTCGAACCAGACAACTTTTGAATTACCTTCAAAAGCCAGCATATGAGTTGTGATCCGGTCGAGGAACCACCTGTCGTGTGAAATAATTACGGCACATCCTGCAAAATTCTCAAGGCCCTCTTCAATGGCTCTCAGAGTATTAACATCTATATCGTTTGTTGGTTCATCGAGTAGAAGAACATTTGCCCCGGATTTCAAAGTAAGAGCAAGATGCAGCCTGTTTCTTTCTCCTCCTGAGAGGACACCACATTTTTTTTCCTGATCTGCTCCGGTGAAGTTAAAACGGGCAACATAAGCTCTGGCATTTACCAGGCGGGTTCCAACCATCACATCGTTCTGGCCACCTGATATAACTTCATAGACAGTTTTCGCAGGATCAATTGCTGAATGTGCCTGGTCAACATATCCGAGTGTGACAGTTTCACCAATTTTAAATGTCCCATTCGTCGCCTTTTCCTGTCCCATTATCATCCTGAAGAGAGTTGTCTTTCCNNTCAATAACTTTATCACCAAGTCTGGGTCCGTTCGGGATAAATATTTCAAGCTTGTCTTCCTTCTGTTTCACATCCTGATTAAGAAGGTTTTCATAAGCGCCTAACCTTGCTTTTGATTTCGCATGTCGTGCTTTGGGTGACATTCTTACCCATTCAAGCTCGCGCTCAAGAATTTTTCTTCTTTTAACATTTCCCTTTTCCTCCGATTCAAGCCTTTTTGCTTTCTGTTCAAGCCACGAAGAATAGTTGCCTTTCCAGGGTATTCCTTCACCACGATCAAGTTCCAGAATCCATCCGGCAACATTATCAAGAAAATAACGGTCATGGGTGACACAGATCACTGTTCCGTTGTATTGTTTAAGTGTGGTCTCGAGCCATTGAACCGATTCGGCATCGAGGTGGTTTGTTGGTTCATCCAGAAGAAGTATATCGGGTTGCTGTAATAGTAAGCGGCATAAGGCTACTCTTCTTCTTTCTCCCCCTGAAAGAATGTTAACCTTCGCATTACCGTCAGGACACCGCAAGGCATCCATTGCACGTTCCAGTTTATGTTCTATATTCCAGCCGTCAGAATAGTCAATCTTCTCCTGAAGCACAGCCTGCCTGTCCATAAGTTGCTGCATTTTATCCGGATTCTCATATACTTCCGGTTCGCCAAAACTGTTGTTTATCTTTTCGAATTCCTTTATAATCTCCATGGTTTCCTTCACCCCCTCCTCAACTATTTCTCTTACACTGCGATTTTCCTCGAGCAACGGGTCCTGTGAAAGAAGTCCCACTGAATAACCCGGAAGAAAGGTAACTTCCCCCTGGTATTCCTTTTCCATTCCCGAAATAATTTTAAGAAGAGTTGATTTTCCCGATCCGTTCAAACCAATTATCCCGATCTTGGCACCCAGGAAGAATGACAAAGAAATATCTTTAAGTACCTGTCTGTGAGGAGGAAATGTTTTCCCCACCCTGTACATCGAAAAAATGATTTTATTGTCGTCTGCCATAACTTTAAAGTTAATTACCTGGCAAAAATACGTAGAGACGCCCGATTTGGGCGTCTCTACTCAATAATTTTTTAAAATTTTATTTCTTTTCGAACAGTTTAACGGTTTCATCCTGTAATAATACCCATAGAGCGTAAACACCTTTCAGCGTTCCTATAGGAATATTCAGACATCCCAGAGCTGAGACAACTATTACCACGTACCTTGCCCATGGCTGATAAGAGAGAAGTCCGATTCCCCCAACCAGTCCGAGCGTTGACAAGAATCCGATTAGAAGAGGTGCACAGATTCTTAAAATTCTAAATAACATAGTTGGAACTTCTTCATTACCCACTACTCCTATCAAAAAAGTAAAAAGGAAAAAGGCACAAATAGCCCCAACCAGACCGAGTATACCGAAGCCAATTTGTATCGCTCCAACCACTGTTACATGCTTTTTCATTTTTGAATCTTCCATGACAATTAATTTTTATGCAATTTATAAATATTTCCATTCCTGCTCAAATGACTGGCATTTTAAAGATTTGATGCATCATTCTCATTAATATTTTAAATGACTATCAGGAATGAATAATAATAGACTAAATCATTTATACGTTCTTCATGTACTCATCCCCCCGAACCCCCTTCTCTTGCCAGCAAAAGAAGGGGGAGTGCAGTGTTTTGCCCCTCTTT
>PMNJ01000225.1 GCA_003162595.1 Bacteroidales bacterium
GACATGAACACATGGAAATGCTTGGAATAGGGTAAAATATTTGCAAATAGAAATATCAGAAGAATATGTGTCCACCATGATGCTTCATACATTAATCTGAAGCTTTCTGCCTGTCCATTGGTAATAAAACCCGCAATAACACTGCTTACCGGGAACAGTCCGAATTCAAGCTCCCCTGTAATTGACTTATATTCAATATATCCTGTGTTCATAGAAAGAAGTGAGATCATCAAAAGAAGGATTATTGAAAGGGCAATATTTGCATCGATATGAGTACTTTTTTTCATTTCGATTCCTTCAAATCTCTTAATATGGAAAAAGAGTCTGCGGTTTAGAAAAATGACTATTGAAATGGCAACAAGAAGAGCAAAGATATCCCCAGAAGCTATGATTATATTATAAACGGGCCCCAGGAATTTTAAAACCCTGACTGTACCGGTAAGACCATCAATAACCATTTCAATACTACCAAAAATAATAACGCAAAAACCCCAGAAGACAAGAGCGTGGAATATTCCAATGACAGGCCGGCGGAATATCTTTGTCTGACCAAAGGCAACTGTAAGCATGACATTTATTCTTTTTCCAATGTCTCTTATGGGGAATGCAGGTCTGGTAAATTTAAAAAACTTTACAATCCTGTTGATTGTATAAGCAAATGCCCCTAAGGTTATCAGGAGTGTAATTGCAAATACTATCTGTTTTGTCATATTGATTTTCTTCGTTTTACCCCGACCCCAAGGGGAGCGAAGAAAATCAATTTACTCCCCCTTGGGATGGGGTAAATAAATTGATTTCCAAGCGACTTGTGGCAGGTTGTTAACAATTGCTTATATAAAATTATTTTCTAATTTCTTTTACTGCTTCCACGAGCTTTGGCAGAACCTTCATTGCATCACCAACTATTCCATACTGTGCTGCCTGAAAGATCGGAGCATCCTTGTCGCTGTTTATGGCAACAATGTATTTTGATGAACTGATACCTGCCAGATGCTGTGTTGCACCAGAAATACCCACAGCAATATAGAGATTCGGAGCGATGATCTTACCAGTTTGTCCGGTATGCTCTTCGTGAGGTCTCCAACCTTCATCCGATACCGGACGTGAACATGCAGTCGCGGCTCCAAGCAATGTAGCAAGCTCTACCAAAGGAGGCCAGTTATCGGGCGACTTCATACCTCTTCCACCTGATACAACTATATCTGCATCAGTCAAAAGTACCTTACCTGATTGTTTCTGAACATCCTTCAACACAGTTTTCAATAATGATCCGTCAACAGAAGGATTCAGATTCTCAATAATCGCATTGGCTGGTGTTTCAACAAGTTCAAAAGAGTTCTGTGCCAGAGTAAGTATTTTAATATCCGATCTGATAACCAGATGAGCAAACGCATTCCCTGAATATGTCCTTTTATAAACGGTGAATGGTTCAAGACTTAATGGTAATCTGCTTATACCTGAACCTAGGCCGGCTTTAAGACGAACAGATAACCTGGGAGCAATTGCCTTACCCGTATTATTATTCGAAATTATTATTACTGATGCATTTTCTATAACGGAAATCTCAGCGATAACGCTTGTATAGGATTGACTATCAAATACTGCAAGCTGTTCATTATTAATGCTTATGATCTTTGTGGCTCCATAATTGCCAAGTTTTGACAATTCACTCTCATCAACCTTTCCGATTGATACCGCTGTCACAACTGTATTTAGCATTTTTGCGACACCTGTTGCATAAGATACCAGTTCAAATGAAAATTTCTTGAATTTTCCGTCCCAATTCTCTGTATATACTAATACTGACATATCGTTTTGATTTACTGTTTTTTAACTAATTATCAGATTACTTTTGCCTCATTCTGCAAAAGATCAAGAAGCTGTACCGGGTTATCAGCATCAACAAATTTACAGGCTGCCCGTGGTGCAGGTTTTTCCAATTCCACAATCTGAGTCAATGGATCAACAGCGACCGGCTCAATCAATTTTACGGGTTTTGACCTGGCTATCATAATCCCGCGCATAGCTGCTATTCTCGGCTCTTTGGCAATACCCTTCTGGACAATGGCTACAAATGGTGCCGGCACTGTCACAACTTCTTTCCCTCCATCTATCTCCCTGATCATAACCGGTTGCCCATTTTCAAATTTTATGGATGAAACAGCTGAAACAGAAGGAATCCCCAGGAATTCAGAGATCATCCCTCCTACCGCTGAACCATTGAAATCGCTCGATTCAATACCACAAATAATCAGGTCAAACTGTTCCTTTTTAGCCACTTCGGCAATCTGATAAGCTACAAACCAGGCATCAGACGATACTGCATTTACCCTTATTGCATCATCAGCTCCGATAGCCAGGGCTTTGCGTATAGTTGGCTCTGAGGCAGCCGTACCAACATGAATGACAGTAACAGCTTTTATTCCGTTTACAGCATCATCCTTAAGTTCGAGGGCACGGGTAAGCGATAATTCATCCCATGGGTTTATAACCCACTGAATACCGGTTGTGTCGATTGAATTGTTTCCTTCGGCAAATTTGATTTTTGTCGTCGTGTCGGGAACATTACTTATACAAACCAGAATCTTCATCTAAGATTGATATTAGTTAATTAACTTATTCTTAATTGTTTAATAAATCTCAATTTGTTCATTTCAACCATATGAGGCGGCAAATATAATAATTTATGTTTCACAATCAAATCACAAAAATATCATATATTCAGCTCATTCGAAAGAATATTTTGTTTTAACTAGCTAGCTTACTGATATTTATTAAATCTATTGAAGATGAATATTCTATGTAGTCGAAAGACATGCACTTTATCTTTAGAAATCCATTAACCACTAAGATCGCAATCCCGAGTACCCGGGATAAGAAAAAAAAATCATAAAATGATTATAATTATTTTAAATTGCAAAGGTTATACACTCCAGTCAAAAAATCTCGGATATATCTCCAAAAATATCAATTTTAGATTTAAATTCGCAGCGCTAAATTCATATCAATTTATAGGAATGCCAAATTGAACAAGCAGGTAAAAAAATATATCGCAGTTGTGTTATCAATGATCTTTTGGTCATTTTCGTTTATCTGGTTCAAGGTTGCCAATAAGACATTCCATCCTATCACAATTGTCTTTATAAGGCTTCTGTTTTCTTCAATTCTAATGACGACGTTTCTGGTTGTTACTAAGAATTATATGAAGATAAAAAAAACCGACCGGAAACTTTTCCTTATGCTGGCTTTGTTTGAACCGTTCTTTTACTTTCTCGGTGAGAGTTTCGGACTTACTTACGTTTCGGCAACTGTATGTTCAGTACTAATATCAACAATACCGGTTTTTGCAACAATAGGTGCATGGCTGATCTTTAAAGAGAAGCTGAAAGCAATAAATTATGCAGGAATAATCATGTCTTTTATGGGAGTCCTGGTGTTTATCCTTAATACAGATGGAAGCTTATCATTTAATATTAAAGGATTAGGGCTACTGATACTTGCTGTGCTGTCGGCTGTAGGTTATAATCTTACCTTAAGCCGCCTGATTGAAACATACACTCCTGTGTATATTGTAAATGTTCAGAATTTAATCGGTGCAATTCTCTTTCTGCCACTCTTCCTGATATTCGATTTTAAACATTTTATCTCTACACCTTTCACTTTTGATATGTTCAAACCGATAATCGAACTTTCTATCTTTGCATCTTGTGGAGCTTTCATACTCTTCGCCTACTCAGTAAAAAACATGGGCATTACCAAAGCAAATGTTTTTTCAAATTGTATTCCTGTTTTCACTGCTTTCTTCTCCTTCATTCTGATGGGCGATGAACTGACAGTTCAGAATATTGCCGGGATGGTCATAGTAATAGCCGGCTTGTTTATGTCGCAGATGAATGGAATGAATAAGAGTATTGACGAAGCACTCACTCTTACCGGTAAAACTGCCTGATCATCATCAGATAGTTATATATTGTTCATTAATACTAATTTACACATCCTCTCCGTTTACATAAATCATACTATATTCGAGGTGCATCTGTAGATATGAATAAAAAAGTCCTGAATTTTGTCATATTCATCGTAATCGTGTCTCCTTCCTTTTCCCAAACAGGTGGTGATAATATATACGAATTCCTGAACCTTACACATTCCGGACTTGTCTCATCACTTGGAGGAACGAATGTATCGTTATCAGGGAACGATCTCAACCTTGCATATCACAATCCGGCCCTTCTAAATTCAGGAATGAACAAGAGCCTTGCATTAAACTACGTCAATTATTTCGCGGGCATAAATTACGGGCTTGCCATGTATTCAAGATCATTTCCCGGAACAGGAAATTTTGCAGCTGGTTTAACATACATTAATTATGGCTCTTTCACAGAGACAGATGCCTCAGGAACAATTACAGGTAGCTTCAGCGCAGCTGAATATGCTCTCTCATTTATATACTCGCATCAGATTGATTCACTTCTTTCAATAGGAGTTAATTTTAAACCCGTGTTATCCCAACTCGAGAAATACACTTCTCTTGGATTCGCATTCGATATCGGTGCATCATGGCATAACAGCATCAATCATTTTTCAGCGGGTCTTGTAATTAAAAATGCAGGGTATCAGGTTACTACCTATGCAGGTGAACCACGTGAGAAACTACCTTTTGAGGTACAGGCCGGTATTTCTCAAACTCTGGCCCATGCTCCATTCAGATTCTCATTAACGCTGAGACATCTTGAAAAATTTGATCTTACTTATCAATATCAGGATCCTGTTTCAACCGGAGAAAATAAGGTTTCATCCGGCTTTCTCGAGAATTCCATGAGACATATCATTCTGGGAGTTGAACTTATTCCTCAAAAAAACTTCTATTTTAGTGCAGGATATAATTACCAGAGAAGAAAAGAGCTGGAAATTGAATCAAAACCTTCTACTATAGGTTTCTCGTGGGGTTTCGGTATTAATACCTCATTCCTGAATATTGAGTTTGGAAGAGCGACATATCATCTTGCAGGATCCTCGACTAATGTTTCATTAATTGCCAGACCTGATCTTTTTTATAAAAAGAATAGGAATTAAAGGAGCACAGAGCACAGGGCAAAACCTGAGCCCTGAGTTTTTTTGACTTGTCTTATAGCGGTTTATTTATCACCTTTGCAAAATATTTTGCATAGAGCTCAGGGCACAGCGCACAGACTAGTACTGAGCACTGAGCTCTGAGCATTGAGCTAATAAGATATATATGGAGAAGAAACTAATCATAGCAATCGACGGGTATTCGTCATGCGGAAAGAGCACTTTTGCCAGATTAATTGCAAAAGAACTGAACTATATCTTTATTGATAGCGGAGCAATGTATCGTACCGTAACACTCTTTTGCATGAGAAGAAAATTTATCAGTATCACATGGTTGAATACTGATGGGATCCTTTCTGAACTTAAAGATATTCATATAGATTTTATTTTTAATCCCGATCGAGACGAATATGAGACCTTTCTGAACTCCGAGAATGTTGAAAAGGAGATAAGGAGCATGGAAGTGACTTCCTTCGTAAGCAGAATAAGTCAGATGCCTGAAGTACGATCCAGGATGGTTGAGTTACAGAGACAGATAGGTGCTTCAAAAGGAATTGTAATGGACGGGAGGGATATCGGTACAGTAGTTTTTCCGGACGCAGATATAAAAATCTTCATGACAGCTTCTATTGATATCAGGGCTAAGAGAAGACACAACGAGCTGAAGAGCAGAGGAGTGAACATCGACTTTGAAGAAATTAAAAGAACCATTATTGCCCGTGATATTGCTGATGAAAACAGGGATATCAGCCCGCTCAGAAGAGCTGATGATGCTATTATCCTCGATAACAGCAGAATGACTGTTGATGAACAGATGGTATGGATAAAAGAGATCATTGACAAGAAGAGAAATGGTAGTTGAGATTGATAATCAGTCAGGGTTCTGTTTTGGAGTGCAAAATGCCGTTGAGATAGCAGAAAAAGCGCTTCTTAAAGGGGAGAAGGTTTTTTCGCTTGGCCCTATTGTCCATAATGATAAAGAAGTGGACCGGCTTTCTTCTCTCGGGCTGGCATCAATAGATCACAAGATGTTCAGAAATCTGAAGGATTGCAAAGTACTTATCAGGGCTCATGGAGAACCACCGGAAACATACTTAATTGCTGAAAAAAATAATTTGACAATAATCGAGGCTACATGTCCGATTGTAAAAAGACTGCAATCTAAAATCAGGGAGACATGGATCAGAACAAAGAAAGGTGAAGGACAAGTTGTGATTTTTGGCAAACCCGGACATGCTGAGGTAGTCGGATTGCTTGGCCAGATTAATAATGAAGGTATCCTTGTATCCGGACCTGATGATTTCAGGAAAATCGACATTTTCAAGCCTGTATATCTTTTTGCTCAGACAACCATGAGCGTTAAAGAATACAGAAACCTTATAGAAATACTTCGTACAAAAATGGAAGAAAACGGAATTTCGGATATTGCCAAAAATCTTATAATAAATAAAACGATCTGTGGTCAGGTCTCAAATCGAGAACCACATCTTAAAGCATTTGCTAAAAAACACGATACTATAATTTTTGTCAGCGGACGGGAAAGCTCTAATGGCAAGATGCTCTATTCAGTCTGTAAAAATATCAATCCCGATACACATTTTGTTTCCAGTCATGAAGAAATTGATAAATCGTGGTTCACAGATAAAAACTCGGTAGGGATCTGTGGAGCAACTTCGACACCTAAATGGCTAATTGAAAACATAAGAGATATCATTTCAAATATCTGACTATTGGAATGTTCCGTCATTTGTAAGGCTTAAAAAATTGTATTACCTTTGTGCCTTATTTTACAATAATTATTTATGGGAAAAATTAAGAGAATCGGGGTACTGACATCAGGAGGAGATGCCCCGGGAATGAATGCAGCAATCCGTGCCGTTGTACGGACTGCAGTTTATAACGGACTGGAAGTAATGGGAATACGTCAGGGTTACCAGGGTATGATAGATGCAAACTTCATACCTATGCAGTCATCCAGTGTAAGCGATATTATACAGAGAGGCGGAACAATACTTAAAACTGCCAGATGCGAGGAGTTCAGGTCGCCCGAAGGAAGACTGAAAGCCTATAATAACCTGAAGGAAGCTCAGATTGATGGAGTCGTGGTAATAGGCGGAGACGGATCATTTACCGGTGCCAGACTATTTAACGAAGAATATGATATACCCTTTGTCGGTATCCCTGGAACAATTGATAATGATATTTATGGTACCGATTATACTATCGGGTACGATACTGCTCTGAATACCGTGGTTGAAGCAGTTGATAAAATAAGAGATACTGCCAGCGCTCATAACAGGATGTTTTTTGTTGAAGTGATGGGTGCAGAAGCCGGATTCATAGCTCTGTATAGTGGGATTGCTACAGGTGCCGAAGCAATCATCATCCCCGAAATAAAGGGAGCGGAACAAGATCTGAAAGCGATGATAGATGCCGGTAATACCCGCAAGAAAACAAGCAATATAATTATAGTTGCAGAAGGTCATCAGGAAGGTGGCGCATTTGCAATGGCTGAGAAGGTNNATTGATGACCAGAAGAGTGTAATGGTTGGTATAATGAACGGAGAGATAACACTCGTCCCCTTCCGCAGAGCTGTAAAACTTCATAAAGATGTTAATCACGACCTTGTGGATTTAGCTAAAATATTGTCGGTATAAAAAAATACATTGTATGTCTGAATCAAAAGTTTATTTTACCAACCTCAGGACAAAACCATCACAAAACCTCTTTAAAAAACTTGAAGCGCTTATTGTCAAAGCAGGAATTGATAAAATTGATTTCCATAGAAAGATAGTTGCAATAAAACTGCATTTCGGAGAACCCGGAAACCTTGCCTACCTGAGGCCGAATTATGCCGCGCGGATGGTCAAATTTTTAAAAGCAAAAGAGGCTATTCCATTTCTGACCGATTGCAACACGCTTTATTTTGGAAGACGTTCAAATGCACCAATGCATCTTGAGGCTGCTTTTGAGAATGGATATAACCCGCTGACAACAAATTGTCCTGTAATTATAGGGGATGGAATAAAAGGAACTGATTACCGCGAAATTGAATTGAATCTGGAGTACTGTAAGGTGGCAAAGATAGGAAGCGCAATAGCCGATTCTGATGTAATTATTTCAATGAACCATTTCAAAGGTCACGAAATGACCGGATTTGGCGGAGCATTGAAAAACCTCGGTATGGGTTGTGCTTCAGTAGGTGGTAAGCTCTTTCTCCATTCCGGATCGTCACCTGAGATATTTAAAGCGAATTGTACAGGATGCAGGGTATGTGAGAAATATTGTGCCCACGATGCCGTAGTAGTTGGTAAAGATAAAATAGCACATATTGATTATGTTAAATGTGTAGGATGCGGACAATGTGTTGCTGTATGCCAGTACGATGCTGCAAGAGTTGTATGGCAGAACTCTTCAGAAACAGTCTGTAAAAGAATTGCTGAATATTCACTGGCTGTTGTAAAAGACAAACCATCTTTCCATATTAATTTCATAATGAATGTCTCACCCGACTGTGACTGCTGGGGATTCAACGATTATCCTCTGGTACCCGATCTTGGAATAGCCGCTTCATTTGATCCGGTTGCTCTTGATCAGGCATGCGCCGATCTTGTAAAAGCAGCACCGGTCCTGCCAGGGAGCAGGATCTGCGATGACCACAATGAGAGCGACATGAAGGGAGAAGATAAATTCAGGAAGGCACATCCGGAAACATTCTGGCAGGCTGGTCTTGAACATGCGGTGAAAATAGGCCTTGGAAATATAGAGTACGAATTGATAACTCTTTAAAAACAAAAAGTTAAAACCTGTTGCCACAAAGACATAAAGACGTCAAGGTGCACTAAGACCCTATTTGTAAACAATAATACTTGGTGAATCTTTGTGCCTTAGAGCCTTGGTGGCAAAAAACATACCATCGGAAATCATTATATGTATTTATGAACGCTAAAGTAAGTACCGCCCGTCTCTC
>PMNJ01000188.1:0-13303 GCA_003162595.1 Bacteroidales bacterium
CTTTTGCTACAGTAGCATTACGCAGACTATCAGATTCGACACTGATTACCGGAACTTCAAGCAATCTGGATGGTGAATTTCAAATAGGATCAATTCCTGCCGGGAAATATTCCCTTATTATCAGTGCAATCGAATTTAGCCGTATGGTAAAAAACATTGATTTGAAAAATGACTTTAATACGGGCATTATCCTTTTACAGCAAAAATCTGTAACCCTTGGAGAAGTAGTTGTTGTTGGTGAAAGGATGAAAGCGAAAACCGAGCCGGATAAAACCATTTACTATATGAATAAAAAAATGTACGATGCTTCAGATAACGGGGTCGATATGCTGAGCTATATTCCCGGGGTACAGGTAGATATAATGAAAAACATTTCACTTGAAGGGAATCAGCACATCGTTATACTGGTAGATGGCAAGGAACGTGATAGAAACTTTTTAAGTCAACTTAATGCCAGTCAGATTGATAAAGTGGAGATTATAAATACTCCTGGTTCAAAATATGATGCAGATGTTACAGGAGTCATTAATATAATTCTCAAAAAAAATAAAGAAACCGGAATAAATGGACAGGTTCATTTAGAAATGCCAACTTCAGTATCGGAGACGTATATTTTTCCTGATTACAACTTTAATTACAGTTTCAACAAACTTAATTTATATACCTCTTATGATGGTGATTTAAGCTATTTTAATATTGTCGAAAGCAGTAATCGTAATTTTCAGGATACCCGGGGAACCACAGAAATTATGTCTGACCAGGTTGTACGGCAAAAATATTGGTCACATAGATTTCATTATGGATTCGATTATATATTCAACGAAAAGAACCAACTTAGCTTTTATGCTTTTTACAATCCATATTCAAGCGAACATAGTGGAAAAGTTAAGATGCAGGTAACGGGAGATACATTTGGTGATCAGAACTGGTCCGCTCTTAAGCAGGATGCAGATATTAATCGTTCGTCATTCTACTCGCTGTATTACAAACATTTATTTAATAAGCCGGGCAGGGAAATTGCTTTCGATTTAAGCTATTTCAACTTTAATGCAGTTAATAGTACAACCTACATAACTACAGATAGTTTGCCCGTTAATTATCCGGCAAAGCAGGTAAATACTGTAAAACCTGAACAAAACTCGGTAAGCCTTAAGATTGATTATACTTCACCGATCACCGAAAAGCTCAGATTTGATGCAGGGATTAAGATCAAGTCACAATTATTGCAGGACCGGCAGTCGGACGAATTTAAATATAACGAAAGCATTTATGCTTTATATGGAACTATAACATATAATTTTTCAAAATATACTCTGAGTACGGGAATACGAGCCGAAAGATCAACATCGGGTTTAACCAATAGTTTCGACAACAATGTTTTTGCTTTATTG
This sequence comes from Bacteroidales bacterium, assembly GCA_003162595.1. Taxonomy (GTDB): domain Bacteria; phylum Bacteroidota; class Bacteroidia; order Bacteroidales; family VadinHA17; genus LD21. Next base: position 1,392 of record PMNJ01000188.1, read on the forward strand.
CCAAATGTAACTTTAAACTATAAGATCACTCCGAAACAAAATATAAAATTATCCTACAATCGCACAGTTTCTCGTCCAAACATATATGATTTAAATCCATACATTTCCATCAATGACCCTTATTCTGTTCAGAGCGGAAATCCTTACCTGAAGCCGGAATTCCGTCAGAATTTATCAATTGATTATTCGAAAAACATTGGGAATAATTATGTTTCTCTGCAACTATTCTATCTTGATAGATCTGACGCAATTAATCATTATACTTTTATTAATGATACAAGTATTTTTGAAACCAGGGTGGCCAATCTGGGAAATATTCATGGTTATGGCATCCGGATGGCCGGAGCATTGAAGGTTCATAATGCAATTGCTCTGAATCCATATCTTAAACTGACTGATGTATATTCAAAAGGCAATAACCTCGCAGAGCAATATGATATACCTGACAGACACAGAATTGCATTCGAATCGGGCCTTTCTGCTATTGCGACCTTCAAATACGATATAGTTGCGTCATTACAGTTTCAGTACAGCGGTCCATTAATTGATATACAGGGAATGACATTCAGTGATGCACTCTATATCATTTCCCTCGAAAAAACCTTCAAGCAAAAAATTAAAATTGGGATTTCAAGCGCCCTTCCGTTCTCAAAAACATTTACTTATCAGGGGTCAGAAATCAAAGGCGCAGATTTTTATAGCCATTCAGAAGGGAATATAAGATTCTCAGTCGCACCTGTCTGGTTTAAATTCACGTACCTTTTCAATTCTGGTAAAATGTCAAACAGAGGTAATAATTCTAAAGAAGATATTGATAATATGCCGAAGAAAGGATTCTAGGCTGGGTGTTTTAAAAAATTTGTTTAACTTTATTCCACCTTCTGCAACCTCTAAAATAAATATTATGAAAAACACAATGATCGCTCTATTTGTTAGTGTCGCTATCTTCACGTTGACCGGTTGTGCGCCTGTTCAATTTTATTCAAACAGCGGTCTCACCGTAAAAACTGGTTTAAAGTATTATACAGTAAAACCATTTTTGCATGTTGAAAGAGATGCTGAGACTAACAGGATTGTAAAAGCAACAGTCCTATACCTGCCAGATCTCGCTAATCCTCAATATATGAGAATACGAGAGGGGGTGAATTCAAAGAAAGTCAACCTGAAATTCACAAATGGATCTATAGATACTTTTGGATATACTTCCACCGGGAAAATTGGCGAGTCTGTCGACGCATTGGCAGCTATGATCTCAAAAGGTACTGATGCTTTAACAGATCTGAATGCACTTAAAAGCCTTCAGGCAGTAAAAGCTTCTTCAAATACAGTTGAATTATATGAAATCATTTTTGGAGCCGATAAAACAACTCTCAGAGAAGTGACGATAGGTAAGGAGTGACACAAAAAACAACAAAAACGACCTTTGCATGTTAATACTAACAAAACACTACAATGAGGAAACTATTTTTTATTCATCTTTTATCAGTATTTACTATGGGAAAAATATTTAAAAAATTCTCTTTCATCTCTTTTTTATTGATCTTCAGCCTTGGGGTAACCGCTAATAATCCTCTTGCAACAAAGCAACAGGTAGAAATGTTTAAAAGCTCCAAAACCTGTGTTGTGATGGAAAGCGGGGTTAGTTTTTTTAATGCTCCTGTTAAAGATGCAGTTCAGAAATACTGGAAAGCAACACAATATGAGTTTATTGATCAGAATGAGTTTTCAAAAAGAATGAATGACCCGAAGTATTCTTTCATAGTGCTGATGCAGGGAGCTTACGATAAGGATCCGGGTGGCGTCAGCTACAGCTATATAAGCCTGGTACTTGGAGACGCATCAGGTAATTTGACAAAGATGCCGGAATTCTGCAGTATACCTATTTCATACTCCGGCGATTTGGATGCTGATTATGAATATGTTATACCTTCAATTATCAAGTTCATGCAGATACAACTAAAAAATCTGGAAAAAGATCGTTTCCTCATTTCATTGAACGGATTGAAATACTATAATAAAACAGGTTATAAAGAAAAGGTTTTATTATTTAACAAAGCTAAAATGGCACCAAATGCTGATTCCCCTGAAAAAATTAAGGCAGTATGTGAGTATAAAGTTAAACTTCTTTCTACTTCCGAGATTCAGAAAGAGCTGTCCGGAAGTCCGGTTAATACATTATTCCATTTTCATGTAGGTGCTCCTCAGGATGGCGGTGCAGGAAAATGCTTCGAAATGTTATTTGATGTTGAAGGTAACCTCTACTATTTTAATTTCCGCAAAATCACCAATGATAATCCGGATGGGTTCAACCTGAATGATTTCAAAAACATCATTTGAAATGATTTATTTGGTTTTGTCTGGCAAGAGCATATATTATGATATGGGATCGGGCATAATGCTGAACCTGTGAATCATGCAACTTTTTTCAAAATATTTGTAACACATTTTAAATTCTGTGGGTTTAACTTACCGATATAATATTTGATGTATATCTGCTGGAATTTTAAATGGGAAAGTTAGTTCCTGAAAATTATCTGTTAATACGTAATAAAATAGAATATGTTTAATAAAAAGGTTGTGTATGAGGCACTTAAAGGCAGTCTGGAACTCGAATCAGACCGAAAATTGACACCAGATAACCGGCCAATTGGTCAGGATAGTTTAATATCACTGCTGATTCACGACATTTTTGGTGGAGAAATTTTAAAAACACATAAAAGAAAAAACTGGCATTTTTATAACCGGATTGAAGGTGAACGCGTCGATTTTACCGGATCTGAGGTAAAATTTGACAGAGAGGCTATATTCGAAGACATTCCTTCCACCCCTGATGAGACGTATGATTATATAGATCAGACCGATTATACAACTTTTTTCACGAAGTTTGTAAGGACATTCGAAGAAAAAGTTGGTCTTGATAAATATCAGACCAGCGTTTCGTCGTGAAGATTTTTCTTATGATATTTTAAATTACAGGATACCCTGCTTTCAGGGTATCCTGGTAGTCTTGGTGATGAGGGTGATCATGAGCAGAAGCCTGGAACGTTAGTGCCAGGTTTTTTTGTCTATGAATGAATAAAATCCATTTTATCGTGTTAAAAAAACGACTTCCAAAAACCCGAAAAAGATCAGATTAAAGATTTTGAAAGGTTAAGGTTAAGAATAAAAGATACTAAACCTCTGCCTTAACCTCAACCTGATTTTTATTGTTTATTTTTGCAGGCTTTTATACTCAGTTATTTATCAGATATTCTTCTAAATGATTACAGCTTCAAATCTAAGTATCCAGTTTGGGAAACGCATTTTATTTCAGGATGTTAATCTCATTTTTACACCGGGCAACTGTTATGGAATAATAGGGGCAAACGGAGCCGGAAAATCAACTTTTCTAAAAATGCTTTACGGAGCTGTTGAATACCGTACAGGCTCAGTTTCTTTTGGACAGGGAGAAAGGTTATCTGTTCTTAAACAGGATCATTTTGAATTTGATGAATGCACTGTTCTTGATACTGTTATGATGGGACATACACAGCTATGGAGTATCATGAAGGAAAAAGAAAGTCTTTATTCAAAATCAGATTTTTCAGATAAAGATGGATTAAGGGCATCTGTATTGGAGGAAAAATTCAATGAACTGGACGGATGGAATGCAGATAGCAATGCAGCCAGTTTATTGAGCGGCCTGGGGATAAAAGAACAACAGCATCATAAGCTATTAAAGGAACTCACCGGGAAAGAGAAGGTGAAAGTGTTGCTTGCTCAGGCTCTGTTTGGAAAACCTGATAATTTACTACTTGATGAACCGACCAATGATCTTGATCTTGACACTGTAAACTGGTTAGAGAATTACCTGTCCGAATTTGAAAATACAGTTCTGGTAGTGTCGCATGACCGGCATTTTCTTGATTCAATATGCACACAAATCATTGATATAGATTTTAGCAGAGTGCAGCAATTCTCAGGTAATTATAGCTTCTGGTATGAGTCCAGCCAGTTAGCTCTCCGGCAACAACTTACCCAGAACAAAAAAGCTGAAGAAAAGAAGAAGGAGCTGCTGGAATTTATTGCACGATTCAGGGCTAACGTAAAGAAGTCAAAACAGACAACAAGCAGGAAGAAGATGATCGAGAAGCTGAATATTGAAGAGATCAAACCATCAACTCGTAAATATCCAGGTATTATTTTTACACCAGGTCGTGAACCTGGGAATAGTATCCTGACAGTAAAGGGACTGAGCGAAACAGCTGATAGGAAGCTCCTCTTCAGAGACCTTAATTTTACCGTCAACAAGAATGATAAAATAGCTTTTTTGTCAAGAGATTCCCGTGCCATGACTGCTCTGTTTGAAATTCTGAAAGGTCACGAACAGCCTGATCATGGTTCTTTCGCCTGGGGACAGACGATAGTAAAAGCCTATCTTCCGCTTGAAAACGAAAAGTTTTTTGAAAAGGATATAAGCCTGATTGACTGGCTGGCTCAATATTCGGAAGATACCAGTGAGCTGTATTTGAGGGGTTTCCTGGGAAAGATGCTTTTTTCAGGAGAAGAGGCCAACAAAAAAGTGAATGTGCTTTCAGGAGGAGAAAGAGTCCGATGCATGATTGCACGCATGATGATACGAAATGCTAACGTAATGCTTCTTGACAGCCCTACGAACCACCTGGATCTGGAGTCAATCCAGGCGTTTAATAATACTTTAATAAGGTTTAAAGGAAATATTCTGATGTCTTCCCACGACCATGAGTTTATTCAGACCGTCTGTAACCGGGTGATCGAAATCGGACCGAAAGGAATGATTGACAAGCAGATGGAATATGATGATTATATCTCGGATGAAACTCTTATAGAAAGAAGGCAAAGTTTGTACTAGCCGGCACGGAAAGACAGTTTTCTTTCCTAAATGTACCGGTAAAATTCTGATTATTTATAAGCAAGTTTCAGTTGTATTGTTGTCTTTGTCGTTCCTGACGTATTAGAATTTCTCTGATAGCTATTTCCTCCGCCACCCATTCCGCCACCGCGCATACCACCTCCGCCCATTCCACCGCCTCGCATTCCTCCGCCACCACCCATTCCACCTCCGCGCATGCCACCACCACCGCCCATTCCACCACCGCGCATACCGCCTCCTCTGCTTCCTTCACCATTGCCGGAACCACTATTTGATCCGGGAACCGGGTTAATTTTAATCTGAAAGTTAAATATTCTGTTTGAGTCAGATGGAACCAGATTATCTCTGTAGAAAGCTGAAAACGGGATAACGGCTTCATAATTCATAATACCGTTTTTATCAAAATCAATAGCTGCGAAGATTCCTGAGTTGTTTATTGCTGACAAGGGTATAATTTTCCCCAGGTGTTGTTTAAACCCGGTCAACTGTATTTCTGTTGCCTGTGCAAGAAGTTTTAATTTATAAGCAGAACGGTCAGGCCTTTCGCCCTGCCTATCTTTTGTTTGCTGATAATCGGGTTTTATATCTGTAACTGATACATTTCCAATTGGATATTTAATACCTACATTAAAGGACTTTTTACCGAGAGTGTCTATCAGGAATTCTAGACCGGAACGGAGTATTTTTGTCTGCAGAAAATCATTTGATATGCTGCAAACAAAATAGAGGTTATTGTGGTCGTTGGTAATATTGTAACTGATTCCTGTTTCCTGGTCATAAAATCTTAACGGGTTAGACCATTCGGATAATTTTCCATCTATTGTGACTTTCTTGGTTTGCCAGCCGGATGTATTGTATATTTTGTTTGAACACGAAATATAAAAACTAGCAGCCAAAAAGAGAAAAATAATTTTCTTCATTTGAATAAGTTTAAGTTTTTACACAAACCCCTTTTTAGTGAAATCATCTGATGAAGGTGTTATCTTTAAGTAATATCATAAAACTGATGTCTGGATCGAAAATTCAAAAGTCAACTTTAAATAAATTGAACACAGATTGTTGATTATTAGACAACGATTTTTGTATAATTATTCCCTAAACTCCGAATACTTTTAATTTCACTGATATTGTTCAGTTTTGTCCGCATGAGTAATCTTGTTACCGGATATGAGTAGAAGGGCAAATGAAATTGTTTATTAAGTTGGTTTTGTCGTGGTAAACAAATTTAATCTACCAGTATAGCTACGGTGTCTTCAAAGAAAATTTTCAAATTGCTATTGATATATTATGAAATCAGAAAATTTATAATACTTTTGCGCTTCATTTATCCTCGAAAGGCTTTGCGGAGCCGGTTAGTAACCTTTTCAATGAAGCGTCGGAGATCAAAGCGGGGTGTAGCGCAGCCCGGTTAGCGCATCTGGTTTGGGACCAGAGGGTCGCAGGTTCGAATCCTGCCACCCCGACAAAAGAAAAAGCCTGGCACGAAAGTGCCGGGCTTTGTTTTTCCGTTGCGTTGAAAGCGTGCTTTCATAAGCATAAGGGAAACAAAGACCGTAAATGAGCGAAGCGAATGACAGGCTTTTTCTTTTAAGTCACCCCCAACCAGAATCACAAGCGAACGAAGTGAGCGAGTAATCCTGCAAATCATGGAGCGAATGACAGGCTTGATAATCAGAAATTTTAATTAAATTTATTCTTATTAAACTTCACATGTATAAAATTATCGATTATTACTATTTAATGTCTGCCATTATAAGTAATTCTCATGCTGAGGATTGGTCGCTAAGTGCAAAACCTGGATTTCTCAGACTAATTTGAATTTACTTTCATTTAATAATACCCATCAAAAGAGAATTTTAAAATTCAGCGTGATTCAATGAACTTAAAAATAATTCTCGAACTTAAAAAGTTGAAACATGAAAAAAACAGTAGTAATTACAATGGTCATCATTCAATTGAGTATTATTGCAAATGCACAGTATCAAACGAGTGCCAATGTAAAAGGAGAAGGGTATTATGCGAATCCCATTTTTGCAGGAGATTATCCTGACCCTAGCTTAATTCGCGATGGCGACGATTATTACATAGTTCATTCCTCGTTCGAATATTATCCGGGTTTATTAATTTGGCATTCAAAAGATTTGATTAACTGGACTCCGGTTACAAATGCCTTGCACAAATATATTGGTTCGGTTTGGGCGCCCGATTTAGTTAAGTACAAAAACAAATATTATATCTATTTCCCGGCGAACAATGAAATATATGTTGTAACTGCCAATTCAATATATGGCCCATGGAGTGACCCCATCGATTTGAAAATTAATAACATCGACCCTGGTCATTTTATTGATGAAAATGGAAAACGTTATTTATATTCTGCCAACGGCGGTTACGTTCCTTTATCTGATGACGGCCTATCTGTAATTGGGGAAACAAAACATGTTTATAATGGATGGCCAATCCCTCGTGACTGGACGATTGAATGTTTTTGCCTGGAAGGGCCAAAGATTACAAAACGTGGTGATTACTATTATCTAACCGTCGCCGAGGGAGGTACCGCCGGGCCTGCTACTGGCCACATGATAGTTTCCGCACGTTCAAAATCTCCATTTGGCCCATGGGAAAATTCGCCCTTTAACCCTATTGAAAGAACTATCAATAATTCTGAAAGATGGTGGTCGAAAGGGCATGGTACTTTATTCGAAGATGCTAAAGGAGATTGGTGGATAGTTTTTCATGGGTATGAAAATGGGCATTATAATATGGGACGCCAAACACTTCTTCAACCTGTGGAATGGTCGAAAGATGGTTGGTTTAAAACACCTGTTGGCATAAAAACAGACCAACCAATCAAAACGCCTTCGGGAATAGCTTCAAATTCAACTTTTTCTTTAAATGATGACTTTAATGGAGTATCATTAAAACTACATTGGAAATTCTTTGGTGAATACGATACCAATCGATTCCAATTAGTTGACAACTCTTTGGTTATTAAGGCAAAAGGAAATTCTGTGGGTAATTGTTCACCGTTGCTATGCATAGCGTCAGACCATTCGTACACAGCAGAAGTAGAGTTATTTATTGAAGGTAATGCAACCGGTGGTTTGATTCTCTTTTATAACAACAATTATAATTCGGGCATTTTGGCCAACAACGAGAATGTTTTGGCTAATCTCAGAGGCTGGCAATTCGTATCAGAAAGCAAAGTGATTAAAAATCATGTGTTTCTAAGACTTAAGAATATCAACAATACTGTAGATATGTTTTATAGTACTGATGGTATTAAATGGAATAAAATAGAGAATTCGGTTGAGGTCTCTTCCATGAATCATAATGTGCTAAGTGGATTTTTAAGTTTACGAATCGGCCTTTGTTCCATCGGCGAAGGGAGTGTAAAGTTTAAGAATTTCAAATATAAACCAATAAAATAAAGTTATGAATATAAATGAAACTGATACTCTGTTAACTGGCTTAAATTCAGGTGGAAATATGATATTAAAAAATATTAATTAAATTCAAAGATGAAAAAGAATCTATTCAAATTCGTATTCCTAGGTGGAATTATTATTTTACTTACATTAAAATCGGTATGTTACGGTCAGAACGTAAAAAATACTCAAAAGATAACTGCAAAACCTGTAATGGACATTCTCCATTTGTTTACTTCGAAAGATGTACCTGACTTAGGTTCATCCGAAACAAAAGTAGAACCTTTTAAGCCCGAAGTATTTTCAGTACCGGAAAATCTTCCCGGAAATGGATTGGCCCAACATCCAATGCTCTATTTTGGTGAGTGCTACAACATTCTTTATTTGATAAATAAAGGGAAAATAATTTGGACGTATCAAACAGGCGGTGGTTGCGAATACGATGATGTCTGGCTACTTTCGAACGGGAATATTTTATTTTCAAGAATGCAATATATTGCTGTAGTAACGCCTAAAAAAGAAGTAGTTTGGCGTTATGATGCCCCAAAAGGAACTGAAATTCATGGCTGTCAACCAATTGGTTTAGATAAAGTTTTGTTTGCGCAAAATGGAATTCCTGCGAAATTAATGGTCTATAATATAAAGACCAACTCCATTGAAATTCAGCGCAATTTACCAACCGATTCTACTAATGTTCATGCCCAATTCCGCCGGATTCGCGTAACAGAAAAAGGTACCTATCTTGTTCCATTTTTAACAATGGGCAAAGTTATTGAATATGATAAAAATTTTAACGAAATATGGCGCTATGATATACCTTCGCCCTGGGCTGCTATTCGTTTGAGGAATGGCAACACACTTATAACCGACGAAAGAGAAATTTTAACCCGTGAGGTAAACCCGAAAGGCGAAACTGTTTGGGAATTACGTCCAGGCGATTTGCCTGAAAAATGCCGGTTTATCAATACCCAAAGCTGCACTCGCTTAGCCAATGGTAATACAATTATTTGTTCGCGTGGTGATAGTGGAAAAGGGCCTCAATTAGTGGAAGTTACTCCTGACAAAAAAGTAGTTTGGGTACTTTGGGATTGGAAAAATCTTGGTCCGGCAACTGCCGTACAAATACTCGATGAACCTGGATTTCCGGAAAATCCCGGGGGATTGGAGCATTAATATTTAAAGCAATAACTAAGAATTAATCTCTATGAAAAAATTATTACTAAGCATCGCGTTTGCTATTTTTATTTCGTTCCAGATTTTTGCCCAAATAAAAGAAGGCAGAAGTTACATGATTATTGCAAGCCACAGCAAAAAAGCTTTGGAGATCAAACAATCAACGAACATTGCTGAACCTGGATTGATTCTTCAGCAAAACGATTCAACTGGAAATGAAAACCAACTTTTCTTTTTTAAGAAAGCAAAAGGTGGTTATTATCAAATAATTGCAAAGTGTAGCGATCTTTCGCTGGAAGTTAAAAACAGTTCGCTAAAGGACCATGATACTATTCAACAGAATAAATATCTTGGGCAAGATAATCAATTGTTTACCTTGGTTAAAACTCCAAATGGAACTTACGGAATTATCAACAAAAACAGTGGTTTTGGTTTTGATGTTCTTGGTGGCGACAAATCATTTGGCAACAATGTGGCAATTATCCAGTATCCCGGTTCCAGCCATACTAACCAGTTATTTAGAATTGTAGATTTCGATAAAGTTCAAAATACACCAATAGTTGATTTATCGAAACATTCTTTTTTATATACTGGTGAATGGGATTATCGAAAACCGGTTCAAACTATATTTGTAGTGCGCGATGGTAAAATTGCATGGTCGTACGGAATTCCGCTTAATAACGAGAAAGGCGAAATGGAAGAATTGGGCGATGCAACTATGCTTACGAATGGAAATATTCTATTTTGTAGAAAAGTGGGTGCCAGCATAGTTACGCCCGACAAAAAAATAATATGGAACATTGATGCTGAAAAGGGTTGCGAAATTCACTCAGTGCAAGCGCTCGGTTTACAGAAAGTTTTAATTATTCAAAACGGAAACCCTGCCAAAGCAATGTTTATTAATACGAAAACGAATAAAATTGAAAAGACCATTATTCTTCCCACTGGAAATCCAAAATCCAGTCATATGCAATTCCGCCGTGTTCGCTTAACACCCGATAATACTTTGCTTGCAGCACATTCAGATAACGGGAAAGTAGCCGAATACGATTTGAAAGGAAAAGAAATCTGGTCGTATGCAATCAGTAACTTGTGGGGAGCTACGCGTTTGAAAAACGGAAATACGCTTATCTCTTCTTTTCCATCAACTGTAACGGAAGTGAATAAAAAAGGTGAAATAGTTTGGGAATTCAGTGAAAAAAATGTTACGGATTTTAACTGTTATCTTTTTCAGGGAGTGAGCCGGCTGGAAAACGGGAACACAATTATTTGCAACTGGTGTCCCTGGCACTTGAAAAACACATTGGATTGGTCTGGTACAGTGCAGGTAATAGAAGTAACACCCGACAAAAAAGTCGTTTGGGAAGTAAACGAATGGTCTGAACCACAGGATTTAGGTACGGCTTCTTCTATACAAATACTTGATGGTTTGAAAATTGAGAAATGAAAAAAAATGAAATAGGTTATAAATTAAATTTAATGCCCTTCCGAACGCACCCGCATCGCTCTAAGACGAAAAAAAGAGGTTGACGGAATTAACCTCGGACGTCCCAAAGGATCAAAAGACAAGAAGTCAAGAAGGAAGTCAGGGTATATTTTAAGACATGCAAGAGAGAAACAGGAATCAGCGTCACAAAATAGTATTCAGAAGCCAATTCAGAACTTTATTGATAAACAATAGTGGGTAAACAAATATGGGGTCGAAAAACCCTTTGTTTTTGGTATCAACCTCCCCTGTTCTGGCTGGTGTAACCTAATGTCCGTTTGTTTGTAACTATTATTACAAATTAGGTTTAAATAAAATAAAAAAATAGTTAAGCAACAAGGTCTTCATTCCATTTCAAAACGAAGTGCTACTTTAAATCAATTCTGTCCACTTAAATATCTGTGAATAATGTAATTACTTTTTGCAATTATGTAATGTATTTCGGAATTAACAGATGTACTTTTACTCGGTGAAAATCTCTTTTTAATTTAAAACAATCAATATCCAACTAAATATAATTGATTTTCACTCTTACAGCTATTTTATGAAATGATGACATGAATAAAAAAGTAAAGTCTGATAAATTAATTATTGCCTGTGAAGCGAAAGAAAATCATGCAGAAGAGTTAGTCATCGCTAAGGAAGAGAATACAAAACGAGTAGCAGAGTTAGCCATTGCTAACGAAGAGAAAGCAAAACGTGAAGCGGAGTTAGTCATTGCAAACAAACAGAAAGAAAGACGTGAAGCGGAGTTGGTCATCGCTAAAGGAGAGAAAGCAGAACGTGCAGATGAGTTAATCATTGCAAATATAAATAAAGCAGAACGTGCAGATGAATTAATCATAGCTAATAAAGAACTTGTCTTTCAAAACAAGGAAAAAGAAAAACGGGCAGATGAATTAAGCATGGCTAATAAGGAACTTGCATTTCAAAA
>PMNJ01000188.1:13319-13533 GCA_003162595.1 Bacteroidales bacterium
AGAAGTATTAATAGAAGATATTCGCAAACTCAATACAGACGAAATTGAAGATATCGCAAATAATATTAATAAATCCGCAAAAAGTTCTTTTAAATTACTGGAAAACATTTTAAGTTGGGCAAGAGCGAAACAAGGTAAAATTCCATTTGACCCTCAAATATTAAATTTTACAAATAATTGTGAGGATGCAATTGATGTTCTCAATCCAATTGCT
>PMNJ01000188.1:13672-32639 GCA_003162595.1 Bacteroidales bacterium
GAAAGTGAAGTTGGGAAAGGGAGCGATTTTAAATTTACTTTGCCAATTTATGCTGAACAGGCAAATGCTATAAATAATTGATGGATACCATGAAAAATTGAAAATTGGGAACATACACATCGTTTAGGTATATATTTATCAACTAACAATTTTCTATAAAAGATAATACTATGTTTAAAAACCAACAAATAATATTACCCACAAAAAACACACCAGAGGTCATTCTTGACCCGAAAGGGATTATTAAAATGACAGGTCGGTTAATTCCCGAAAATGCCATAGAATTCTTTAATCCAATTGATGAATGGATAAATGAATATTTTTGTAATGCTTCTGATATTACCTACTTTGAAATTTGTTTTGAATATATTAACAGTGAAGGTATTAAGCACTTACTTGATTTTTTTCATAAAATTATACATATTCATCTCAAGAATAATAAGAAAAAACTCAAAATAGACTGGTACTACAAAGATGGTGATGAAGATATACTCGAACAAGGGACATTTTTTTCTTCGGTCTTAAAAGTACCTTTTAACTTTATTAAGATAATCTGATAATTTTAATCCCCATTTCCGCACCCGGTGAGATTATTTCAATTATCTAAGACTATTAATTGAATTTTAAAAGGCAGAATTATTATTCTTTTTTTTAATTAAAATGTTTATTCGCTGAATATCATATATATATACTATTATGCTTGTCAGACTGCAATCCCAATAAAAAAAAGAGGCTGTCTTAAAAGGGGCAGCCTTTTAAATTTGCCGGTTATGCTTCCCTTTATAAGTGTTTTTCTGATTACAAAATTATGTTCTTTAAGATTAAGATTATGTTGTCTATGTAATCAGATAATTAAAATAAAAGTGTGATATTTGTTTATATGAACATCTTAATCATTCGAATATTTATTCAAAATTGTTAACCAATGAAAAATCTTAATGTTAAAGATTTAGTTGTTACTGGATTAGTCCTGATATTATCCGGCGTATATTCTTTCAGCTATTCACAAAAGAAATCTGACCAAACTCTTAAAAAAGGAGATGTTAAACTTGAATACAACTATCCAGCAGCCAAATCAGTAAAATATCTTTCGGACACTAAAGTGGTTCAGGATATGGATGTAAATGGACAGTCGATGCTGGTTAATATATCAATGACTCTCGGATGCCAGGTAAAATCCATTGGTAACCAGGGTGAGAACCTGAATCTGGAAATATCGATCGATACTATGGCTCAGAATGTTGAATCACCGCAGGGAAGCGCTGGCGGACCAATTAGTGATGTGAAAGGGAAAATATTTAATATGGTAATTTCACCTTCAGGTAAAATAGTGGATCTTAGCGGTGCTTCTAAAATTGTCTATACAGTTGAAGGAAGTGGGGAAAGTACTATAAATCAGTCATTTATGAACTTTTTCCCTGTTTTGCCGAAAAATGCTGTTAAAGAAGGTGATACCTGGACCTCAAATGATACTCTCGACAGCAAAGCCCCGGCTAATACAATATGGATGCCGGTTGAAGCTAATTTTAAATTTGAAGGAATTGAAAAAATCGATGGAATTGATTGTGCAAAGATTTCGGCAATACTTTCAGGCACAAGAAAAATGACCACTCAATCCCAGGGAATGGAAATACATACAAGCGGACCATTTACCGGTACCCAAACATTGTTTTTTGCCGTAAATGAGGGTTATTTTATTAAACAAACTGTTGTTTCAAAGATGACAGGGAATATTGAAATACCTGATCAGAATATGTCTTTCCCTGTGGTAATGACTATGACCTCCACCAATGAAATTGTAAAATAACAGGTTATCTGCTAACTTTAATTACAATACCACTTTCCGGCGTCTTTCCCTTAGTATTGAGAGACGCCGGTTTTGTTAACTCTTTTTTATCCGAAAAGATCTGAATATAATATAATCCTTCCTCTGTAAACCCAAGAGGGATCTTATAAGTAGTGCCATTCCTGTAACGTGAAAGCTCCCATGCAAATATTTCTTTGTACTTCTGATTAGTGAAGTCAGGGTAACTCCCTTTTTTGTTGATTTGTGCCGGTGAAAGAAGATGCGGCCAATTTTCCCTGTAGATAACAACATAATATAGAAAGCTTTGGCCATCAGTCTTTATTGTGATTGCGCACGGATCACCTGCTTTAACCTCCGAAGGGATATTCTCGAATTCAAAATACCTGTCAATGAATTCTTCATAATACCTGAACTGTTTTTTTGTGAGATAGAATCCTATACCTGCATAATTATGTGACTTATCAATTATGTTTTGTTTATGACCATCATACGGTGCCCTTTCAGACATGAATTTTTCATGTCCTGATTTCATCAGGGAGCTGATTAGAGAGACACTAAAATTGTCTGATGACCATTCTCCGTATGCGTTTTCGGAAACATGGTCATATCCTCCGGCAAAAGCATACCTGAGATAAGGTTCTTCACCTGCCATATTCCAATGCCCTATATACTCATTATCAGCAGCTTCCTTAGACATCCTATTTGCAACCCTTGAAGCAAGAATGTCAAGTTTAACCGGCAATGCTTTGTTTTTCCTCCTGCTTTTATTAATGACATCAAGCTGAGTTATCTTTAATTTCAGAGATTCATCAGTATCTTTAAATTCAATGAGTCTCTGTTCATTATCATTCATCTTCTTATAATTTTCAAAATCATCTTTTCCGGTATCATCTGTCCCTTGCGGAAATATTGAATGAGGAAAAAAAACTGTAATAATGATCAGTAATATGAGTATTCTTATTCGTTTACAAATTTTTTTGAACATAGCTCTCTTCACATTGTTAGAGTTGTAAAAGTAAATTTTTAGATATGAAAACTAACAAACTAAGCTTACTATTTTCGCTGATACTTTTTTCTGTTTCAGCATTTTCACAGACTACAGGATTTTATGATTTCAAGGTAAAAACCCTTGAAGGCGGCGATTTTGATTTCAGTTCACTCAAAGGAAAGAAGGTTATGATCGTAAATACAGCTTCAAAGTGTGGATTTACTCCACAATATAAGGATCTTGAGGAGGTGTACGAGAAGTACCATGACAATTTTGTAATCATAGGCTTTCCCGCAAATAACTTTGCAAGCCAGGAACCGGGTACGGCTGCAGAGATCAGAAAATTCTGTTCAGAAAATTATGGCGTTACATTTCCAATGATGGAAAAAATTTCTGTCAAGGGTAATGATATGGCTCCTCTCTATCAATGGCTCACCTCTAAAGCAAAGAATGGTGTTATGGACTCAGAAGTAAAATGGAATTTTCAGAAATATCTTATAGATGAAAACGGAAAGCTTGTTGACGTTGTATACTCAAAAGATAAACCAACCTCAGATAAAGTAATTGCCTGGATTACTTCAAAATAATAAAGGCATAACGGCTCAACGGCTCAACGGCACAACGGCATAACGGCATAACAGCATAACGGTGCAAGGAAAAATGAAGGTTTAGGTTGAGGTTTAAGGTTAATCAGATTATGAATGGAATGAACATTTTGGTTTCTGTCATATAAAGACGGTAGTTATCTCCGAATTTAGCTATCATTTCATTTTCTTCAATCCGTGCCGTGATGTAAACGGCTATGAGGTTGATACCCCCCAATACCAGTTGAACCGGCTCCGGATTTTTTAGCATTACTCCTGTACCCAGCAGGAATATTGAAAGATACAATGGATGTCTTATATAACCGTAAATACCTGATTTCACAAGCAATGACGTATTTTCGAAGTTGCTGTCGGGTTTACCTTTTTTCTTAAGCAGAAAATAGCCTGCAATGACCACATAAGCTGAAAGAATCAGAAGGAGCCATGACGCTATCTGAAACGGGGAAAACGGGTTGGTGAACCATGTCTTGTAATTTAATAAAACAAGAATGAAAACACTCTCAAATGCAAAGAACCTGGCAATACCATGATACCTTTTGTATCTGAGAGATAAAAACCAGGAAAAGATTATTATCAAAACTGTTCCGACTAGAAGTGCATAGTAATTCATAAGTTTAAATTTAAGACAAAAGACAAAAACGAAATAAGTTACTGGTTACTTGTTACTGGTTGCTGGTTTGGTTATAACAAGCAACAAGCATCAAGCAATAAGCAACAAGTAACGAACATTTAGATGACAAGATGCAGTTCCTAACTGGTCTTTTCATTACTCTTTTTAAGCCATTTATAAACCTCAACCTGAGATCGGTTTATTACGTTTTTCCCCGGCTTGACAAATGTATTAGACTGTTCAGTATCAAATATTCTTGCTTTAACATTGTCTTCCCACTGGATATCAAATATCTTCCTTATTTCGCATTTAATACTCTTGTCGTAAATCGGGCATGTAACTTCGATTCTGTGATCAAGGTTCCTTGTCATCAGGTCTGCCGAAGAGATGTAAATCTGATCATTTCCTCCATTGCAAAAAATAAAATATCTTGAATGTTCAAGAAAACTGTCAACAATTCCGATAGCTTCAATTTTGTCACTCAGTTTTTTAACACCAGGGATAAGCGATAACATTCCTCTTACGATTAACCTGATTTTTACACCTGACTGACTGGCCTCATACAGACAATCAATAATTTCACCGTCGGTGATATTATTAAGTTTCAGGTATATGAAAGCTTTTTTCCCGGCTTTTGCATTTTTGATTTCGTTTTCAATCAACAGAATTATTTTATTTCTCAGGAAAAAAGGCGAAAGTACGAGGTGGTAAAAATTATCCTTTTTATAGTTTACACTAAAAAAGTTAAATGCTTTAAAAACCTCATTTGTGATCTTCTTGTCGGTAGTCAAAAGGAGAAGGTCTGTATATACTCTTGCTGTGTCTTCATTAAAATTGCCGGTACCAACAGCAGCATATCGTTGAGCCACATTATTCTTCAGACGGGTTATAAGGCAAAGTTTTGAATGCACTTTTAATCCGGGCACTCCATAAATTACTTTTACACCTTCTTCGCGTAGTTTATTTCCCCACAGAATATTGGCTTCCTCGTCGAACCGGGCCTGAAGTTCAACAACTGTTGTCACCGATTTGCCGTTTCTGACCGCATTTAAAAGAGCATTAATGACGCTTGAGTTCCTTGCAAGTCTGTAGAGTGTTATCTGAATGGATGTTACATAAGGATCAATCGAGGCCTCCCTGAGCAAGTCAATAAAATGGTCGAAAGGGTGATATGGGAAAAACAACATGATGTCTTTCTTCTTTATCGCCGATAAGATACTCCTGCCTGCCTGAATATCACGGTGTGGAATTGGAATAAGCGGTTCACTAAATAATTTCTTCTTACCCGGGTTCGGAAAATTCATGAAATCTTTAAAATTGTGGTACCTGTTACTTGGTATAGTAACATCATCCGGTCCGAAATTCAATTTTTTAGTTATGATTTTCAGAAGATCCTGAGGAATGGTGCGATCGTAAATAAAACGAACGGGTGTACCCCTTTTGCGTTGCTGTAAGCTCTTTGAGAGTTTATCAATATAGCTTTCTGATATATCATCTGCTATTTCAAGTTCTGCGTCTTTTGTGAGTTTGATGGTATAGGCGGAAATATCGTCAAAATCGAATATAAAGAATATCTCACTTTAACCCAAAGCGGATTATATCATCCAGGAAAATAATATATTTACCATCATCTTTTTCAGGAAGTATTATAAATCTGGGTAACACATTAGATGGGATCTCAAGAAGAGCATATCTTCGTTTCTGGGTATCAGTTTTTGCCAGGTAGATTGCCAGGTAGATTGCATCATCAGTAAGATTAGGCAGACTGGTGTCCTTTTCAATTAAAAAAGGCATGATCCTGGTTCTTACCTCTTTATGGAAGTATTTTCTTACAAATTCAGCCTGTTCCTGGTTTAGTTGTTTCTCATCTATAATATGAGTGTTATACTTTGCCAACTCGTGAAGAAGTCCGCTATATATTTTTTCAAATTTTTCATTATGGGCAAGAACAATTGCCTGAATTGTCTTAAGAGTCGTTTTTGGATTGTACCCAAGTATCTCCTTTGATCTGGAACCAAACATCGACATCCTTTTTAGAGTCGCAACCCTCACCCTGAAGTATTCATCAAGGTTGTTGGAATAAATACCAAGAAACTTGAACCGTTCCAGAAGGGGCACCTCTTTGTTTTCAGCTTCCTGCAAAACACGTTCATTGAAAGACAACCAGCTGATCTCCTTCGGAATGTATTTTTTATTCATAGTATTTTTCAGGGATTAGAAAATATTCCATCTTACCATTATTGCGACCGATCTCCGACCATGTCATAATATTGAAGGAGATACAGACTACCCCGCTTTTAGGAATGAAATCGCAACCTCCCCTACACAGGTTGTTTGTAATCTGTGTAAATGAAGGGTTATGTCCAAAAAGGGTTACAACATCAGTATCTTCATTGACAATTGAGAGTACTGCCGGCAGATTCTGCAAGCTCATTTTATAATAAAGGTTGCTGTTCATAATGACATTATCAGCAATGATACCATATTCACCTGCAAAGATTAAAGCTGTTTCAAGGGCCCTGAAAGCCGGGCTGGTCAGAATTGTACCGGGAGATTTTTCTTTTTCCACAAGCTTGCGGGCCATCAGCCTTGATATAACTTTTCCCTTCAGCGTTAGTGATCTTTCAAAGTCAGAAATCTCCGGTGAATCATCTTCTGCTCTTCCATGCCGGACAAAAATCAACCTTTTCATTCTATCTATTCAATTGAATAACAAATGTTTGTTGAAGAATCAGATACCGAAATTTGTACCCATTTTCTGTGCCTGTATCACGAGTGGATCTTTTGGATCCACAAGTTTTGTTTTTCCTGAAACTTCGGAAAGGGGAACTGATACAATTTCAGTATTTTTCAGTGCAACCATTTTGCCAAAGTCTCTTTCTGCAATCAAATCAGCGGCTGCGGAGCCATATCTTGTTGCCAGTACGCGATCCATGGGAGAGGGAGTGCCTCCTCTCTGAATGTAACCCAACACTGTCTCTCTTGTTTCCAGGCCCGTCAGTTCATTTATTCTTTTACTTAAAGACTGAGCAGCTGAACAACTGTCCTTGATAGGATTCTTTATACCTTCTGCGACAACGACGATTGAATATGGTTTATTCTCATTGACACGGTGCAAAAGATATTCCGCAACCTTCTTATCATCATACTCAATCTCGGGTATCAGAATCACATCTCCTCCTCCGGCAATACCTGAATACAATGCTATCCAACCGGCATTGTGTCCCATAAGTTCAATTATCATTATCCGTTTATGGGAGTTGGCAGTTGAGTGCAACCGATCAATCGCCTCGGTCGCGATATTTACAGCTGAATCGAATCCAAAAGTCAGGTCGGTGCCCCAGACATCATTATCAATTGTTTTTGGTATACCCACGACATTAAGACCTTCCTGCGATAGAAGGTGAGCAGTTTTAAGAGTGCCGTTTCCCCCTATGCAAACAAGGCAATCGAGGCCCATTTGTTCATAATGCTCTTTTATAAGAACAGGTTTACTTATTTCATTCTTCCCCTTCCCGCTGCTCTTAAAAGGTTTCTCCCTTGATGTTCCGAGGATTGTCCCGCCAAGAGTGAGTATACCGGAAAGATCGCTTTCTGTAAGTTCTCTGTATTCTTTATTTATCATCCCTGTAAATCCATCACTTATCCCAACCAGGTTCATTCCGTATTTAACTATTGCAGTCTTTCCGACTCCGCGGATAGCTGCATTGATACCCGGACAATCACCTCCGGCAGTAAGAATCCCGATCCTCTGTCCTCTGGTTATTTTACTCATTATAATCTCTTAAGATTTAGTTTAAAGCAAATTTAACTCTTTATATGTAGATTGAAGTTAATATATTGTTACAAATATNNATTTTCTCTGTGTCACTCTGTGTTTTCTCTGTGTCACTCTGTGACAGTTCTTATTTTTAGTTACACAGAGTTGGACAGAGGATGCACTGAGAACCACAGAGACAGACACACAATAACTTTGTCAGTTTAGAATATAATATGTAATTTTATCAGTAGGGTCAAAATTTTAGTTATTCTGATGGAACTTGACTATGTGAAATTGAAGGAGACCAAACCGGCTCTTGCCGGTTATATCAGAGAATCAAAACTTTTACTGAAAAAATCTGCTATACCTGATGAGACCACAGTTCATGATGTTCGTGTTCTGATGAAGAAATCAAGAGCGTTACTTAAACTTACTGCTCCTCAGCTGGTAGAAACATATGACGACAGGAATATCATATCCCTGAGGGAAGTTGGAAGAATAATGAGTTCCTGGCGCGAAACATCTGTACAAAGAAAAACCCTTAAGGAGTTGAGAAAAAAATATCCGGCTATCTTTTCCCGACTGAATGAAAATCCAACCCTCAACCTTTTACTCGAGAAACATAAATCCGTAACAGAAGATCCTGATAAACTAAAAACAGCACTGGAACAAATTGATACTCTCTTGACTAATACGGGCCATAGGATACGATTTCAATCAATGAATAAAATAGACCCCAGGCTTCTTATTAAAGAACTCGAGATTTCATATAATGTGGTTATGGATATTTACCTGTCATGCAGGAATAATCTGAACCCGTTAATGTTGCATAAATTCAGAAAAAAAGCAAAGGATTTTCTTTTTCAACTTTACATTTTCAGACCGTTAAATCCTGCTGTAATAAAGACGCTTGAAAAAAAACTCGACAGTATGACGCAAAACCTTGGAAAGTTCAATGACCTTACACAAATTATAAGAGCTCTGGAGTACAATTATAAGGATGAAAAATACCTTCCTGCCATGGATGAGTTAATAATAAAGTTCCGCGAGGCTCAGGACGGATATCTCTCTAAAGTCTGGCCGACAGCTTACCAGGTATTTTGTCCGGGCCAGAAACTTGTAAATGTTCTTGGATTCAAGTTGCTGGTCATTTAAAAATCTCTCAGGGAATTGAATCCCCGCGAGCGCATTCTCTGTTGTTTGCTGCGAAGAGCTTCAATTCTCGATCACCCTACTAAAGTTTCTTTGCTTCAACACCGAATTTAAAGCCTGCTTTAACCCGTTCTATTAATTCCGGTATGATATCAGTATATTCACCCACGATTCCAAAATCTGCATAATGGAAAATGTGAGCTTTGGGATTATGGTCTATAGCAATAATTTTTTCAGATTCTTTCATACCTGCAATGTGTTGAATAGCGCCTGAGACACCAACGGCAACATATACTTTAGGCCGAATAGTTTTACCAGTTTGTCCTATTTGTCTGGCATACTCAACAATGCCTTCGTCAACTACCGGTCTGCTACTGGCCCACTCAGCATTTATACCCTGTGTTTTTAAGGCTTCCGCAAGCGCTTTTATGAGACCCAGATTATCACCTGTTGCGCCTCTGCCTCCGGAAATTATTATGTCAGCGTCGAAAAGATTTTGTAATCCGCCTTCACCTCTTACTGTTTTCAGAATTTCAACAACAAAATCCTTATCGTTTAAAACAGGGTTGAAAACTGAAACAATACCTCGCCTTCCTTCAATATGTTTCGGAACTTCAAATGTACCTGCCCTGGCAGTTGAAATCTGAGGACAAACAAATCCAAGAATAGTGGCAAGTTTACTTTCGCCATAGGTAGGCCGCCGCGATTCCAGAATGGGTTTATAAATCACTTTTTCTTTTTTATCGACATACTCTCCAATTTCGAGTCCGGTACAATCTGCTGTTACTCCGCTATTGGTTTTCATGCCTATTCTCGGAGCTAATTCCCGTCCGGAAGTTGTTGCAGCAAAAAGAGCAATTTCCGGTTTTCTGTTCTTAATCACTTGTGCAAAAATTGATGAAAATGGGAGAACAAGATATTCCTCTAGCTTATCATTTTCAACAATAATAACTTCATCTGAACCATGTTCGATCAGGGTCTGAGCCAGTGGTTTAACATTTTTCCCTATAACTAATGTAAGAACTTTTGTGTCGTTGCCTAACTGCGTTGCAAGGTTTCTGGCCGGAGTTAACAGTTCGAGTGACGGTCTTGAGATTTTGCCGTTAGTTACCTCGGCCCAGGTAATAATTCCTCTGGCTCCGTTTCTGAAGTCTTTCTCAGGAAAATCAGGATGTTCGACTTCCTTTTTAGCTAACTTCTCCTTCTTCTCCAGAACATTCCCGCCTTTTTTTAAGTTGGCAATCAGNNATAGCACCGCTTAATGAAGGCTTACGGGGAGGAATTCCGGTTGGAGTCAGCGATATAACGCAGGGGATGGGTAATTTCAGTATCTGGTATCCACCTTCAATAATCCTTTTTGCAATCACATTGCCGTTACCGTCAGCTTTTACACTCTCAACAAAAGTGGCTTGAGGAATTCCGATATTTTCGGCTACCTGCGATGGAACATGTGCCGTATCTCCATCGCTGGTTTGCCGTCCGGCTAAAATAATAAAAGGATCTTTGGACTCTTTAGTAAATCCTAAGTGTTTAAGCATGGTAGAAATTGCCAGGCCGGTAGCATAAGTATCGCTTCCGGCAAGTTTGCGGTCGGATAGGAGATAAGCTTCATCATAACCCATCGAAATAGCTGTTCTAAGGGAAGTCTCAAATGATTTCGGACCCATCGAGCAGACGATCAATCTTGCATCGGGATACTGTTTCCTTAGTTGCATCCCGGCTTCCAAACCAAACTGACAATCAATATTTATTATTGATTTTGCTTTTGTCCGGTCCATTAGTCCGTCTTCACCCATTCTCATCTCGCTTGGGAGCGGGACTTGTTTTATTAAACTTATTATCGTCAGAGCCATTAGAGCAGTATCTTTAAAACGTTACATATTTTGAAAATCCGGACCATTGCCACCATTTGGNNGCATGAATTCTAAGTTCTTTCTTACCGTCTTTGTTTGTATGGAGCTCATATACCTCAGATGAACAATAAAATTGTTCAGGCGCACCATATTGTTCAATGTTAACAGCATTGAAATTCTCCATGTCATTAATGTGAAGATGTACAACCTGTTCCTCATCATGGTATACCCCTGAATAGTAAAGATCGGTTGCTTTATCGAATGTCAATACTTTATCGAACTCCAATTTGCCTTTAAACCGCTCCTTAAAAGGTTTCTTTTTAAATTCGCTTAATTTTAGTGTAGTCTGACTGTCAGCATGAGATCTAAGTCGGCCAAAGAAACCTGCTCCACCTGTTATCAGTTGAGTTCCAAAATTCATTCCGCCAATGATCAGACCTTTTGCAAATCCCTGCCTGAAATTACGAACGGCATACATTTCTTTATGGATAGCACTGCTATTTACCAGGATCTCATATTGCTGAAGGCTTTTTTCAGATGTATCATTATTTGATAAAGAGTCGGCTATGGCTTGAGCGGCCAACATTCCGGATCTTATAGCTAAATGTATACCTTTTAGGGCAGGCATAGCAACCAGGCCGGCGCTGTCACCAATAATCAATGCATTATCGACATACAATTTGGGTATGGCATAATGTCCTCCTTCAGGAAGAGTCTTAGCACCATACTCCACCAATTTGCCACCTTTTAAAATCTTAGAAACAAAAGGATTGGTTTTCCAGATCTGGAATGCATCATGAACATCGAAAGATGGATCTTTATAATCGAGTCCAACAACAAGACCAACGGCTACTCTATTATCTTTTAATCCGTAAATAAAGCCTCCTCCAAATTCATCAAAATTGAGTGGGTAACCCATTGTGTGATAAATATGACCAGCCTCTATGTTACCCTGAGGAACTGTCCATAATTCCTTGACACCTAATGAGTAAACCTGTTCATTCCTGTCCTTGCTGAGGTTAAACTTCTTAATAAGCATTTTGGTTAAACTGCCCCGGGTTCCTTCGGCAAAAATGGTTATTTTAGCTTCAATGCGAGCACCTGCCTGAAAGTTTTCCAACTGATGTCCCTGATGATCCAGACCTGTATCTTTGGTTTTGGCGCCGGTTACTTTTCCATCTTTGTACAATATCTCGTCTACTGCAAAACCAGGATAGATTTCTACACCTTTTTCCTGCGCTTTTACAGCTAAATACTTACATATCTGACCCAAAGAGGCGACGTAGTTGCCTTTATTACTCATGTATGGCAGATGAAATGGAACGGTTATGGCTCTTTTTTCAGTGAGCCATTTCATGCTGTCTTTAATTACTTTAGCATTGAAGGGAATCTCTGAGAATTCAACATCGGGCAATAATTCTTTAAAAACAGATGGTTTTATCACAGCGCCTGATAATATATGACTACCGATAGAACTGCCTTTTTCAATCAGTAATATTCTTTCGCTTTGGCCTCTTTGTTTTAAGATATCAGCGAGATGAATTGAAGCGGCTAATCCTGATGGACCGCCTCCGATTATTAACACATCCGTTGATATGGTATCAATATAATTCATTCTATGACCTCCTGTCTAAATTTTTAGATTCTATCGTCGAGAATATAACAGTATTGGTTCTAATATGTTTAATCATATTAGTTTAAACCAGTCTGAGTAACCTGAATTGGGTTGCCCTATGAATTTGCAGTTAGTGAATTCATTTGTATGTCGGTCATAGCAGTAATCTTTTTCCCATTCTTCTGCTTTTTCCGCAGTCTGCCTTATTGCGTCGGTAATATATAATAATTCATCATTGGTCATAGTTGGATGCAGAGATAATCTTATCCAGCCTGGTTTCATTGAAAGATCCCCGGCATCAATTTTATCTGTGATCTCCTTTGACATTTTAACGTCGACATTCAGAAGAAAATGACCGTAAGTACCGGCACAGGAACATCCACCTCTAACCTGTATCCCAAAATGGTCGTTAAGAAGACTGGTAAAAAGGTTGTGATGTATATTATCAACATAAAATGAAAAAACGCCCAATCTTTCTCTGATAGCCGGAGCAAGAATATGTAAATTCTTTATTTTCGACAATTCGCTGAAAGTTAATTCTATAAGCTCATTTTCTCTCAGATGCATCTTTAAAGTACCCATGTTTTCCTTCAGCCTGATCGCGAGGGCAGCTTTAATTCCCTGAAGAAATCCGGGAGTTCCCCCGTCTTCTTTTACCTCAATATCTGTTATATAGCTGTAGCCACCCCACCTGTTTGTCCATTTTAGAGTTCCACCACCAGGACTATCAGGAATATCGTTTTTGTACAGTTCTTTGCTGAAAATCAGGACTCCTGCACTACCGGGACCCCCAAGGAACTTATGCGGGGAGAAAAAGATTGCATCAAGCTGATACATTTTATCAGCAGGGTGCATATCAATATCAACATATGGTGCTGAAGCTGCAAAATCTACAAAACAATATCCATGATTCTCATGCATTATCTTTGCCAGTTCATAATATGGAGGGAAATAGCCGGTTACATTGGAACATGAACTGAATGAGCCTATTAGTAATGGACGGTCTTGATATTTGACTATCTCTTTCCGTAAAGCTTCCGGACTTACCGTGAGATCAGANNGAATGATGTTCAGTATGTGTTAAGAAAACAACCGGACGTTTGTCATTAGGAATGTCCTTACAGTTTTTATAATTTCCATGGGAATAAGAACAGAACTTAATTGCCTGTTCAGGAACCTTTAAACCAAGAAGTCTCTGAAACTTTGCAATTGCCGAGGTCATTCCTGTTCCTGTGAAGATCAAAATATCATTATCATTGGCATTTACGTGGCGCTTAACTATTTTCTGTGCGAGATGATATGCATCTGTCATTGCTTTCCCGGTAGAGGTTGATTCAGAGTGGGTGTTACCTACCATAGGGCCAATGTCATCAGTAATCCTGTTTTCGATTGGTCTGTAAAGCCTTCCGCTGGCTATCCAGTCAGCATAAATAAGTTTTCTGTTCCCAAATGGTGTCACTATCTCTTCGTCAATTCCGATAATATTTTTGCGGTAGTGATCAAAGTATATTTCAAGATCAGACATATATCGTTATTTTAAAACAGAAGAAATAGATGGCAAAGGTAATCCTTTCTATTGAAAAAAAAGAGACGCTGGATGCAACGTTTCTGATTAAAATTCTCAAGAAATGGTATGTTTTAGGTAAATAATATCTGTGAGCCTTCTCCACCTGCATGTGCATAAAATTCACCAATAGTGAGAATGCCGCTATATCATTCAGAGAATTTTATTCCAGGAAGGCGATACGTTTTTTTTGTTCATTTTTGTTTTGTGTTTCCAGAAATTTATTAAATTGATAGGGGAAAATTGATTAATAATTCGTCATTACACATTAACTAATTTAAATTACTTTAAATTTTTAGCTATGGAAAAACTCATTGCATGTTGCGGATTAAACTGTGCCACCTGTGAGGCAAGAATTGCAACAGTTAAAAACGATGATGAACTCAGAAAGATAACTGCGGAAAAGTGGAAAACACTTTATAATGTACCTGATATGTCACCGGCTTTGATAAACTGCACCGGATGCAGGGAGGAAGGGGTGAAGTTAGGACATTGGAGCATGTGCCAGATCAGAGTTTGTGCCACCTCAAAAGGATTTAAAACATGTGGAGAATGCAAGGATCTGGAAGAATGCAGTATAATTTCGGGAGTTCTTAAGTACTCACCCGAAGCTCTTTTAAATCTGAGGAGCCAGAATTAATTATGCAACGGGTAAATTCAATCGGAGAAAGCTGGCACTCAGCGCCAATGTGTGTACAGACACACACTATAGGAATGGACTAACCCCGAGTTGGGTCGATTTTGCTGTTGGTTTCCGATGTGTGAAAGATAAATAAAGGTTAAATAAATCTTATCAAAAATTAAGGTTATTTTCTTTGAAATGGCTGTTAATAAATTGAAATTGATAAATTCATATTATCATGTCTGAAAATGAAAAAGTGATTCTTTCTGACAAATCAGTAATCCCAACTGACGATTATATTTTTTCGATTATTGGGGAAAGAAAAATTCATTGGGTAACGATTATGAAATATTTGTCTGAAAACTATCCCGATGCCGCAGGAAGCTGGAATTATTATAATGACGGCAAACAATGGTTGTTCAAACTAGTACGTAAAAAGAAAACAGTTTTTTGGTCCAGTATATTAACTGATACGTTTCGGATTACCTTCTATCTCGGGAACAAAGCTGAAACCATAATTGAAAACAGCAATCTTCCTCAGAGTGTAAAAGAAGAATTCAAAACGGCAAAAAGATATGGTTTAATCAGGCCTGTCACCTTTGTAATAAAGGATAAAACGGATGTCGATAATGTACTGAAAATGATTGATATAAAGAGTAAACTTAAATAGAAATGCCAAAGAAAAAAATGGATAATAATTTTTATCAATTAACCGCAAAATCCCTTCAGGGTAAAGAGATTGGCATGGATACTTATAAGGGGAAAGTTGTCCTGGTGGTAAATACTGCAAGCAAATGCGGGTTTACACCTCAGTATGAGGGACTGGAAACCCTTTATAAGAATTATACCGATCAGGGATTGGTCATTCTTGGGTTTCCATGTAACCAATTCGGAAATCAGGAACCAGGTACTGAAAAGGAAATATCAGAGGGATGCCTTATAAATTATGGCGTCTCTTTCCCAATGTTCTCAAAAATTGAAGTGAATGGCACAAATGCCCATCCGATATATAAATTTTTGAAAGACAAGTTACCGGGTTTTTTAGGGAAAAGAATAAAATGGAATTTCACTAAATTTCTTATTGACCGCACCGGTGTCCCTGTGAAAAGATTCTCTTCATCAACAGTGCCTGAAAAACTGGTTGAGGACATTGAGAAACTTTTAAAAAGCTGATTTCATTTTGCCTTTCGCCTTTCTATACGTATAAATACCCCTAATAAATAGGCTTTAAGCTTCTTTTCCCCTCTTTATGCACAAGTTATCTTTGTTTTAAAATATTAATAATTCTCATTTTAATCAGGCTGATGGGAAAACTGTACGATCTGCTGCTGGAAGATGTAAGGTTTGAGGAAGGACTGAATGCATGTATGAACTGCGGCGTATGTACTGCTATCTGCCCGGCTGCCGAGTTCTATATTTACGATCCCAGAAAAATAGTTGACGATGTTCAGACTAAGGATGATGAAAAAATAACTGAACTTTTAAAATCAGAAACAATCTGGTATTGTGGCGAATGTATGTCATGCAAAACAAGATGTCCCCGTGGTAACGCTCCGGGATTGATAATTATGGCATTGCGATCGCTTTCGCAGGATCTCGGATTTTTTACAGAATCCGAAAAAGGAAGACAGCAGCTGGCTCTGAAAAGGACGGTAGGCCATTGGATGATTACATACGGTTATTGTCTTTATCTCGAAGGAGTAGGTACGTCAATGCATCCCGAACAGGGGCCTGTCTGGGATTGGATTCAGGATAACTGGAAAGAGGTGTTTAAAAAAATGGGAGCAAACTACCAGGGTGATGGACCGGGGATATTGAGGAGAATTCCTGAAGAGGCGATGGATGAGATCAGGGAGATTTTTAAGGTTACCGGAGGGATGAGAAGATTTGAGAATATTGAGGAGTTTTCAAAGAAAAAAGCAAAAGAGTTAAATATGCAATTGGATGATGGTATTGAAAATGAATACTTCCAGCATATTTATAAAACTAATAATGGTTCTCACACAAGATAAAATATTCACGAGATGATACTTGAAGGGAAAAAAGCTGTTTGGAACGATTATCAGAAAGAGATTGCTGATGATAAATATTATTATGTGAGAAGCTGTGTAAGACAGAATTTCTTTCCGGGATCAGAAACAGCATTCCTAAAAATCATGCGCGAGGAGCTTAATAAGGATGTGTATGAGCACCCTTGTCATACATCCTGCACCGGTATAGTTTATCATAGTGATTTAGTACCTGTTGAGACAACGATGACGGTTGTTGCGCGGCAGTTTGCCCTTATGACTGAAGCAGGATATGAAAACCTTATGCCATCATGTATCACCTCTTTTGGATTATACACCGAGATTCTGGATACCTGGCATCATTTCCCGGAAGTTGAAGAAAAAGTCAGACTACAACTGAAAAAAGCAACCGGAAGGGAATTCAAAAAACCAAAAAATCTGGCACACGCTAGTGATGTGATCTTTAAATTCAGAAAAGAGATTGGTGCAAAAGCAAAATATAAACTTATAAATAAAGAAACGGGAGAACCTCTGAAAGTTGTCGATCATATCGGATGTCATTACGCCAAGATGTTCCCATCCAAAGGAGTCGGTGGTGCGGAATATCCCTATGTTCTTACCGGTATGATTGAAGAATGGGGCGGACAGATAATAGATTATCCTGAAAGAAGGCACTGTTGCGGATTTGGCTTCAGGCAGTATCTTGTTCAGGCAAACAGGGGTTTCTCTGTCGCTTGTTCAAAAGAAAAATTTGAATCTATGAAGCCGTTTAAACCCGATATGATAATTACAAACTGTCCCGGTTGTCCTATGTTCCTTGACAGATGGCAGTATGTTATAAATGAGATGGAGGGCAAACGATATGGTCAGAATGGAGAAGGAATTCCTGTATTTACCTATGAGGAGGTCGCAGGTATGGTTCTGGGTTATGATCCGTGGGAGTTAGGTCTTCAGATGCATCAGACAGACTGTGAACCTGTTCTTAATAAAATAGGAATTGATTATTCCCCTGAAGACAAATATAATCTCGATATAAGTCCTTCATATTCAAAGAAACATAACTTAATAAATGTCTGATTTTAAATGGGTAAACATGTTGTAGTAATAGGCGGTGGTGTGGCAGGACTTGAAGTTGCCGGTCAGTTGTCAAAAATTGGATTTGAGGTGAGCCTGATTGAAAAGGATTCCAGGACTGGCGGACACCTGAATAAATGGTATAGACTCTTCCCCGACAGGAGGAGGAGCTCAGAGGTAAAGGAATACCTTAATGGAATCACTGCAAATAATGGAATTAACCTGATGACTGATACCTCGATTGAAAAGTTTAACAGGCACAAAGATCATTTTATAATTATTACGAGCGGAGGAAGAGAATTGATTGCAGATGCAGTAATTGTGGCAACAGGATTTGATCTCTTTAAAAGTGCAAGAAAAGAGGAATATGGTTATGGCATTTATGATAACGTAATTACCTCAGCTGATCTCGAAGAGATGTTTAGAAGAGGAGAGATTTCTTTAACAAATAATACCATACCGGAAAAAATTGGAATAATACATTGTGTAGGATCACGCGATGAAAAAGTTGGTAATTTTTATTGCTCTAAATTGTGTTGTGTTACTGCAGTTAAACAGGCAATTGAGATAAGAGAATTTCTTCCGGAATCGAAAGTTTTCTGTTTCTATATGGATATGAGGATGGGTGGAGCATTATACGAGGAGCTTTACCGTGAAGCCCAGGAAAAATGGGGAGTAAGTTTCATCCGGGGTAAAGTATCGGAAGCAAGCGAAACGATTGACAACAAACTTTTAATTAAGGTAGAGGACACACTTGCAGGCAGACCGCTTAAAATGAAACTCGATTTGCTTGTGTTGATGGCAGGTATGGAGATGTCAGAAGGCGGGAAAAAAATAGCAGGTATTGGTGGCCTCAGAACGGGTGAAAACAGATTCTTTGCTGCAACTGACAATCATTATGGCAGCAATAAAAGCAATATTGCAGGAGTATTTTATGCCGGAACATGTACAGCACCGATGAACATTACCGAAACAATTTCTCATGCGCGGGCAGCTGTGGTAGAAGTAATTGATTATCTTAAAGATAATAATTGATAATATGGATAAATTCGGTTTTACCATATCAACAGGACGACAGATAGACTATGAATCTAACGACAGGAGGATAGCCGAGTATATTTTTGACAGAGAGCCAAGTTTCAGACTTTGTATCGAGTGTGGTGGATGTTCTGCAACATGTACGACCGGAAATTTTACAGGTTTTAGTCTAAGGGAACTTAATATACTTATTAAACGTGGTGAAAATGAACAGGTGCGGGAGAAACTGAAAAAGTGCATGCTATGCGGTAAATGTACTCTGGTTTGTCC
>PMNJ01000053.1:0-161 GCA_003162595.1 Bacteroidales bacterium
TATGCAGGACCTTACAGTCCTAAAAAACAGGTGTATAAAAAATCACAGGAAGGCAAATATACAGAGGTTGGTAACTGGACATCAGGTTGGACAGCCAATGGCTACCGTATGATCCGGTTCGCTGACGTTCTTTTGCTTCTTGCTGAATGCCAGATTGAAAC
>PMNJ01000053.1:217-879 GCA_003162595.1 Bacteroidales bacterium
GATGCTTATGAGGAAACAATGGATTGGGGCTCACTTTGCTACAACCATTCAACTGTAGCGGCTAAAGATGTTAACTATCCTGTTCCACAGCGTCAGATCGACCTGAGTAATGGAAAAATAGTTCAGAATACCGGACATTAAGATTTTCATAATTTAATTAATTCTATAGTGGACTGCCTGTTTGGGCAGTCCACTTTTTTTATACATTTACGGAGTTGATAAATGTTTTAAATGAACTAATATTTNNGCATGAGGAAATACATATTGTTTTTAAGTTCATTATTCTTAATAAACTCCTGTACGGAAGCACCAAAATTCAGGGCATTAACTTCAGAAAGAACCGGAGTTACTTTCAAGAATACAATTACTGAGACCGACAGCTTTAATCTTATGAAGTATGAATATATCTATAATGGCGCCGGTGTTGGTATAGCTGACCTGAATAATGACGGGCTTCAGGATTAGATTTTTGCAGGCAACCAGGTTTCACCAAGGGTTTATTTGAACATGGGGAACTTTAAATTCAAGGATATCACCGCTAATTTTGCCGGACTTACAAATGATCAATGGTATAGCGGAGTAGCTATAGTGGATATTAACAGTGATGGCTGGCCTGATGTTTATCTCACTACTACGGCAAACAAAGATCCCCAGAAACGTAT
>PMNJ01000053.1:925-1408 GCA_003162595.1 Bacteroidales bacterium
ACTTTTACTGATGTGACCATAAAAGCCGGAATTGTCTATGAAGGTTTCGGGCTTGGTCTTGCTTTGGGTGATGTTAATAAGGATGGATACCCCGATATATATGTTTCTAATGATTTCAACTCCAACGACTTGTTATATATAAATCAGGGCGACGGAACATTTCGTAATGAAATCAGGAAATACATGTCGTACCAGTCAAAATCTTCAATGGGCGATGATATGGCAGATGTGAATAATGACGGGAATCCTGATATGTTTACACTCGATATGTTACCCGAGCAGTATAATAAAAGGAAACAGACTGTAAATGGTTTTAGTTATCTCTTTTATTTCCTGGAAGATAAATTTGGTTATGAGCACCAATATGTAAGGAATATGCTCCATATGCATAATGGTTTTCTGAATGGAGAAATGCTTCCTTATAGCGAAGAAGGCCAGATCAGAGGCGTTTTTGCCACTGACTGGAGCTGGTCGCCTTTGTTC
>PMNJ01000053.1:1494-5004 GCA_003162595.1 Bacteroidales bacterium
AATAATTTAAATGACGAAGCTTTCATATTCAGAAATTATACAGTGGAAAAGTCAAAAGAGAATTCCAATTTTATTAGGATCAAGCTGATGGGAAAGACCGGAAATACTATGGCAATCGGGGCAAAGGTTGAATAATGGGAAAAAGGCAAATACCAGTTTATTGAGCACTTTCTTACAAGGGGTTATGCATCCTCAGTCGACCCGATAGTCCATTTTGGTATTGGAAAAGATCATTCCATTGATTCAATTAAAGTTACCTGGCCGGAAAGCGGCTATTGCTCTGTTCTGAAGAATGTTACTGCAGANNGTAAATAATAATATGTTATTTACCAGACGAGATAATGTTATAGACTATGTGCATGAACAGACAGATTTTAATGATTTTGAGCTCTCTCAGAAGATAATGCCGCATAAATTCTCTCAGATCGGACCAAGAATGGCCAAAGGTGATCTTAATAATGATGGTAAAGAAGATCTTATCATCGGTTCTACAAATACATTGCCGACGAAAGTATTTCTGAGAAAGGGAAATAAATTTGAAGAGACGAAGATTGAAGGACTGACCACTCAGAAACCATTCTCGGAAGCTGATCTGGCTGTTCTGGATATTGATAATGATGGAGACAATGATGTTATTGCCGTTGCGGGAGGATATGAAAATNNTTCACAAGAAAAGATCTTCCAATACCGCCATTCTCGGCATCTGTAATCCGGCCCTGCGATTTTAACAAGGATGGTTATACTGATCTGTTTGTTGGGTCAAGGGTAAAAAAAGGGATGTTCCCTTATGCCACCCATTCTTGGCTTATAATTAATGATAAAGGTAAACTGACTGTTAATACCAGTTCCAAACTCGACCTTAGTATGGTAACCGATGCGGTGTGGACTGATTACGACAATGACGGTTGGCCAGATCTTCTGGTTGCAAGGGAATGGAATTCAGTAGTCCTTCTGAAAAATATGAATGGAAAGGAATTGGTCCCACAGCTTATTCCGGAATTAGAAAATCAGAGAGGAATATGGTACTCAATAGTTGCCGGTGATTTTAACAAGGATGGATATGAAGACTATATTGTTGGCAATCTGGGTGAAAATAACCGGTTTAATGCAAGTGATAAGTATCCAATGAACCTATATGCGATTGATTTAGATGGGGATGGTACCATAGATCCTTTAATAACAGGATATTGGAACGATCAGAATGGTAATATGAAAGAATATCCTCTTAATTATCTTGATGAATTGGTGTCTCAATCATCCTTTTTCAATAAGAAATTTAAGGACTATGCGTCATTCAGTGTTGCCACCATTAATGACCTCTTAGATGAAAACATCTTAAAAAAGCTACAGTTTAAACTTGATATAAATACAACCTCAAGCTATATCCTCTGGAATGAGAAGGGTAAATTCCGGTGGGAGAAGTTACCTGAATCGTTGCAGGTCTCCCCGATAAAGAAAATGATAGTGCATGATTTTAACGGAGATGGTTATCCTGATGTACTTGTTGCAGGAAACGATTATACCTATGATGTTTCTACTGGATATTATGATGCAAATAAAGGGATCGTATTGCTTAATAAGGGTAAAAACAAGAAAGAAGGGGAATCCTCTTTTGAAGTACTTTCTCCGGCACAGAGTGGTATCCTGCTTCAGGGCATGGTAGAGTCACTTCTGTACTTTAAGGGAGATACGTCTCTTGTTGTTACCGGTTTTAACAGGGCAAAAGTTTCAGTATATGGACATGCTGAAAAAGCTAAATAATATTCCATAGTTTTTGTATCTTTCATAATTCATTTTAGTTTCTGATTTTTTTACGGATTCAGACGAGTTCTCTTTTATATGAAGACCAGCCATATACGATTACTGATTCTGTTAATCTTTATAGAAATTTCAGGCTCCTGCAGGAAAAGCTTTCTTGATGTAAAACCTACCGGAGAGCTGAATAAGTTTGTCCTGGCATCTGATGAAGGCATAAATGCTTTATTGGTGGGAGCCTATTCCATGATTGATGGTGTTTCTTCTGAAATCGGAGGGTGGGAGTCCGCTTCCTCAAATTGGCTCTATGGATCGGTAAGAGGATTAGAAGCCAATATTGGATCGGATGCAGGGATGCAGGGCGATGTTACCCNNTATGAAGCTATTTCAAGATGTAACAACATAATACCTGTTATATCTCAGGCTTTACAAGAAGGTACAATTACTCAGGCCAATGCCGGGTCTTATATGAAACAGGCAAGGTCATTACGCGGATGGTACCATTTTGAGGCCTGGCGGATGTGGAAAAAAGTTCCTTATTTGGATGAAAACACTGATGTAGATACTGTATCCAACAGACAGGATATCAGGTCAAAAATTATCGCTGATCTTACTGAAGGAGTTTCATTGCCTGATAACATGGGACAGGTTGGTAGGTTCAACGGGACAGTTGTAAAAGTCCTTCTTGCAAAGGCACAGATGCAGATGAACCATGACTATTCAGATGCCATGCCTTTACTTCAGGATGTTAAAGTAAATGGCAGAAAGCCTGATGGTTCAGCAATAGGACTTGCTCCTACTTATGGAGAAATATTTGATATAGTAAACCGGAATGATATTGAATCGGTGTATACTGTACGAACTTCTGTAAATGACGGTTCAGGAGGGTACAACGGTGGTTATGGTGAAGTATTGAATTTCCCGTATAATACTGGGGGTGGAACGCCGGGAGGAGGCTGCTGCGGATTTTTCCAGCCAACACAGGAATTTGTGAATTCATTCAGGACAGTTGGAGGTCTTCCTCTGCTGGATAATAGTTATGACACGGGAGCAAACCAGCTCTTACGCGACCAGGGAGTGCCTGGCGGAGGAATGTGGGATTCCACAGTGACTTACAATAAATATCCTGCTTATTCCTGGGATTCCACATATTTTTCAGGTAAAGAGGGCTGCACAGTATATAATCCTGCCCATCCTTTTACGGATCTTGGCTATGTTTCAATAATTTCAAATAATAAAGGTAATAACCCGCTTACTAGCCTGGCTGCATGGAGGTTAAAATGGACGGAAGATAACTCAAAGCCTGTTGATCCCCGTCTCGACTGGACTGTCGGCAGAAGAGGAATACCTTATTGGGACTGGGGCGTTCATACCGGGTCTGACTGGATTCGCGACCAGGAATATGCAGGGTCCTACAGTCCAAAAAAACAAGTTTATAAAAAATCGCAGGAAGGGAAGTATACTGAAGTCGGCAGCTGGACTTCCGGTTTCACCGCAAATGGTTACCGTATGATTCGCTACGCTGACATTCTTTTGCTTCTGGCCGAATGCCAGATTGAAACGGGTGACCTTAACAGTGCGCTTGCCAACGTTAACCTTGTAAGGGAAAGAGCCGCAAATCCTGCCGGATTCGTTATGGAATCTGACGGAGTAACTCCTGCTGCTACATATGAGGTAAAGCCGTATCCCACATTTCCTGATCAGACATATGCAAGGATAGCATTGCGACTGGAAAGAAAACTAGAGTTAGGCCTC
>PMNJ01000340.1 GCA_003162595.1 Bacteroidales bacterium
GAAGCACAAACATCTTCAACAATCTTATCATCCAAACCGAGAATTGCGGCCATGATTGAAGGAGTCTTTTCGCATGCCTTCTGCATTGCCAATGCTCTTTTTGATACGAGAATAAGCCCGTCTTTAAAGGTAAGAGTTTTATTTGCAACAAGTGCCGAGAACTCACCAAGCGAATGACCGGCAACCATATCGGGTCTGAAGGAGCTGCCAAGAATGGCTGCCAGAATTGTTGAGTGCAGAAAAACAGCCGGCTGCGTTACCCTGGTCCGTTTCAGATCTTCCTCTGTACCGGCAAACATAACATCGGTTATCCGGAATCCAAGTATTGAGTTGGCATTCTCAAACAAATCTTTTGCCTCTGTCGATTTCTCATAAAGATCTTTGCCCATGCCAATAAACTGAGCTCCCTGTCCGGGAAATACATATGCTTTCATAAAATGGATTAGTGAAGTTTAGTGCCGATCAGATGAATAAACTCCTCACGG
Source organism: Bacteroidales bacterium (assembly GCA_003162595.1). Classification (GTDB taxonomy): domain Bacteria; phylum Bacteroidota; class Bacteroidia; order Bacteroidales; family VadinHA17; genus LD21. The sequence goes on from PMNJ01000340.1 coordinate 486, forward strand.
GTATTCAGTTTTTCAAGGAAAATTCCTGTGAAAGCTGAAGTAGTTGTTACAGAGTTTTGTTTCTGTACTCCCCTTATCTGCATACACATATGCTGTGCTTCAATAACAACTGCCACTCCAAAAGGATTAAGGCAATCCTGAAGGCAGTCCCTTATTTGCATTGTAAGTCTTTCCTGAACCTGTAGCCTCCTGCTGAAAGACTCTACTACTCTGGCTATTTTACTCAGACCTGTAATATAGCCATTCGGAATATAGGCAACATGAGCTTTTCCGTAAAACGGCAACATATGATGTTCGCACATGGAATATAAATCTATGTCTTTTACAATAACCATCTGTTTGTAATCTTCTTTGAATTTTGCGGAGTTAATAATCTCACAGGGATTTTGGTTATACCCCATCGTCAGAAAGTTAAGAGCCTTTGCGACTCTTACGGGTGTCTTCTCAAGCCCTTCTCTTTCAGGATCTTCGCCTATCAGCTTAAGTATCCTCCGNNCATGTTTCAATTTTATTATATCCATCAACAACCAGACCGGCACCATCATTTACTTTTTCTATTTTCTTAACCATAATATTCTATCGAATTATTTTCAGTTTCTTCTAATTTAATACAGTGGAGGCTTGCACCTTCCTTCTCTATAAAAGGGTTTAATTCATTCCAGATCGAAATAGCAAGGTTTTCAGTTGTTGCAATTCTCCCTTTCATAAAGTCAACCTCAAGATTAATGTTTTTGTGATCAATCTTATTAATTATGTTTTCGAGTATTATTTGTTTCAGGATATTCATATTCATGACAAATCCATGTTCATCTGAAGGCTCCCCTTTGACAGTTACCCATAAAACATAGTTATGCCCGTGCCAGTTTGGATTGGAGCATTTCCCGAAAACTTTCTGGTTAACTTCATCGGACCACTCCTTTCTGAACATCCTGTGGGCAGCGCAGAATCTCTCCCGACGCGTCTGATATATCATACTCTGGTATATTTATGATACAATATTAACCAATAATTTTGATCTTTATAATTCATAAAAGCGATATATTTACTACTCTTTCAATCGAAAAGGACATAGATATAACCATGCCATTTAAAATATTATATGTAGCAGCAACAAGGCCAGAAGGCGATACCCTGAAGAAATTCGGGAAAATAATGCCACTTCACGACAGGTTGGGTAAGTTTGAAATAGACCTGCTTATCACAGGTGTAGGATCAATAGCGACAGCATGGTCTTTGAAACAGTGGATTACACTTAATGAAAAACCTGACCTTGCTATTAATGCCGGGATTGCAGGAAGTTTTAACGATAAGCTGAATATTGGAGATGTTGTTATGCCGGTTTCCGACTGTTTTGCAGATTCCGGAATTGAAGATGGCGAGAATTTTCTTACACTTTCTGAATCTGGACTGATGAGTGCGGATGAGTTCCCTTATAAAGATGGCCTTTTATATGCGAATAACAGGTATAATGAAAAGATGAAGAGCATTTTTAAACCGGTTAGAGCAATAACGGTCAACACTGCTACCGGCTCTGAAACTACCAGGGGAAAGTTATTAAAAAAATTTAATCCTGACATTGAGACGATGGAAGGCGCAACTTTTTTTTATATTTGCTCCCGGGAAGATATTCCTTTTCTGGCTCTGAGAGCAATCTCAAACAAAGTTGAACCGCGCAATAAAAATAACTGGGACATCGATCTTGCTCTTAATAATCTGTCAGAAAAACTTATAGATATACTTTTAACACTGTAGTGAAAACATGATATTAACATTGGGTTTCTCACCATGTCCTAATGATACATTCATTTTTGATGCAATGGTACATGGTAGAATTGATACAGAAGGATTGGAGTTTGATTATTTTCTTACGGATGTTGAAGAGTTGAACAAAAAAGCTCTTAGCGCAGATGTTGATATTACGAAAATCAGTTATCACGCTTTTGCTTATGTGGCACAAAACTATCTGATCCTCGATGCCGGAAGTGCGCTCGGTAACAGGAATGGACCATTACTGATAAGCAAGAATCGTATTGGTATCTCAGAACTGCCTGGTTTGAGGATTGCAATACCGGGTAAATACACTACTGCCAACCTCCTCTTCAGTATAGCCTGGCCTGAAGCGGCTACTAAAAACGAATATCTTTTTTCAGACATTGAAGATGCACTATTAAAAGATGAAGTTGATGCCGGACTTATAATCCATGAGACTAGATTCACCTATTACAGACGAGGGTTACATAAATTAGCCGATATGGGTGAGTACTGGGAGACGCTTACAGGGCTCCCAGTACCTCTGGGTGCTATTGTTATAAAGAGAAGTATTCCTGATGATATTGCTCTGAAAGTCAATCGTGTAGTCAGAAGAAGTCTTGAACATGCATACAAGGATTCATTTGCCTCTTATGATTTTGTCTCCGGTAATGCCAGGGAGATGGACAGCACTATTATGAATAATCACATCAAGCTTTTCGTGAATGAATATACACTTAACCTGGGTAAAAAAGGAAGAGAAGCGATTATTGAACTCTTCAGAATTGCAGGAGAGAAGGGAGTGATTCCTTCATTGCCTGACAGGATTTTTCTGACAACACTCTGATAAAACTGTGGTTTAAATATGCTAAATTTGAACATAGATAAATGTTCATTGTTTTAGTATTAAAAGTATTAATCAAAATATTTAAATCATGGCATTTGAACTACCAAAACTTCCGTACAAGCTGGATGCACTTGTCCCATACTTAAGTGAAGAAACGCTTGATTTCCATTATGGTAAACATCATCAGGCATACGTCAATAACCTGAATGGGCTTATACCTGGGACCGAATTTGAAAAAGCCAGCCTGGAAGCAATTATTCAGAAAGCTGAAGGTGGCATCTTTAATAACGCTGCTCAGGTGTGGAATCACACATTCTATTTCGAATCCTTTGCTCACAATGGCAGAAAGATCCCGAAAGGTGATCTTGCGGATGCAATTAATAGTTCATTTGGTTCATTGGATTCATTCAAGGAACAATTTAATAAAGCTGCAGCCACACTTTTTGGAGCAGGTTGGGCATGGCTTGTAAAAAAAGATGACGGAACACTTCAGATTATACAGGAATCAAACGCCGGCAACCCCTTAAGGAGAGGACTCAAACCTCTGATAACTTGCGATGTATGGGAACATGCATATTATATTGATTA
>PMNJ01000226.1:0-179 GCA_003162595.1 Bacteroidales bacterium
ATAACCTGGAACTGGGCAGACCCAACGGATGAGGTACCAATATTCTGGGATAATCCATATTGGTTGCAGTATGAGAACTATGAAACAGACACCAGAAGTCGGTTTATAGGTTATATGACTGTCAATTATAAACTTTTTGATTGGTTAAATATTTTCGGTCGTGCTTCTACTGATTTTTA
>PMNJ01000226.1:346-3827 GCA_003162595.1 Bacteroidales bacterium
AATTACCTGTTCCTTGATGGTACTATCAGACGTGACCATTCCTCTACTTTGCCAGTTTCTAATGCTGTTTATTATTATCCTTCTGTATCGGGAAGTGTTATATTCTCTGAGCTACTTAAGCAACAGTGGCTTTCATTTGGCAAGGTTCGTCTGAATTATGCCCAGGTTGGGAGTAGTGCCGGATTTGATCAACTCCAGGATGAATATAGTGTTCTTACCCCTCTTAACAGTCCTATGAGTGCCGTGGCTACCACAAAGAAAAACCCCGACCTGAAACCGGAAAAAACAGGCAGCCTTGAGGGCGGTCTTGAAATGTATTTTCTGAATAGAAGAGCCGGATTTGATTTAGCTTTGTACGATACAAAAACCACTGATCAGATTTTACCGCTTTCAGTGAGCACTGCTTCCGGATATGTATACAAAAATATCAACGCAGGTGAAATTGAAAATAAAGGGATTGAACTTGTTTTCACTTTTGTTCCGGTTCAGACTTCAGATTTTAGCTGGACGATGAACATCAACTGGTCGAAAAACGTAAACAAGGTAATCTCTTTGTATCCGGGAGTTGATAATTTACAACTTGGTTCTTTCCAGGGTGGAATTTCAATAAATGCAAGAGTGGGTCAACCTTATGGAATTCTAGAGGGTATCGATTATACCTATCTCAATGGTCAGCCTGTCGTTGATCCTGCTAACGGAAGATACATAAAAACTTCTACTTCAAATAACAACCTGGGTAAAGTCGCCCCGGATTGGAAGGGTGGTATTTTAAATACCTTTACATATAAGAACTGGAAATTATCCTGCCTTGTTGATATGTCACAAGGTGGTCATATCTGGTCACTCGATATGTATTATGGTCTGGCAACCGGTTTGTATCCTGAAACAGCAGGTAATAACGATTTGGGCAATCCGGTCAGGGATCCCATCGTTTGGGTTGATCCTTCTGATCATAGTAAGGGTTATGCATCAAACAGCGGTGGATTCATTAATCCGGGTGTAAATCCCGATGGTAGCGTTAATAAAACCAGAATTAGTGCAGCCAATTATGGTTCATTTGGCTATTTAAGGGTTCCTGATAAAGCATTCTCCTATGATGCAAGCTATGTGAAACTCAGGGAGGTCAGTTTATCCTACAGTTTACCTTCATCAATGTTACAAAAGATCTTCATAAAGGGGGTTGACTTAAGTATAGTAGGTTCCAATTTATGGATAATCAGTAAACATCTGCCGTATGCTGATCCTGAATCAGGATTGGGTTCTGGCAACCTGATGGGCTTTTCAACAGGCTCTCTGCCTACTACAAAAGATGTTGGTTTCAATATTAAACTTACCTTTTAATTATTCGCTATGAAAAAAATATTAATTGTACTTTCTGTTTTCGCAATGACTATCTCTTGCGGAAAGCTGGAGGATCTGAACAAGAATATTAAGGATCCGGTAGTGGTTCCTGGTGAGACTTTATTTACTGGTGCACAAAGAAGAGTATTCAACCAAATGGTGAGCAGTAATGTGAACCTTAATAATTTCAGGCTTTTTGTGCAATACTGGACAGAGACCACGTATACAGATGAGAGTAACTATGATTTAACTACCCGTACAACTCCGGATGGTCTGTGGGATTTATTCTATATCAATGCTTTAAAAAACTTTAAAGAATCTGCCAAGGTAATTGATGCCACACCACTGCCTGCAGGAGGCGATCCAGTTGCCAAGAAGAATAAGCTGGCAATCATTGAGGTAATGGAGGTTTATTGTTTTGATGTGCTTATTGAAACATTTGGAAATATTCCATATTCCGAAGCTCTGGATATAAATAAGCCGCTGCCGAAGTATGATGACGGTCTGACAGTTTTTAAAGACCTTCTGGTAAGACTGGATGCTGCCATTGCCAATATGGACAGTGGTAGTGGAAGCTTTGGAACTGCAGACAATATGTATGAGGGCGACGTTGCCTTGTGGATCAAGTTTGCCAACTCTCTGAAATTAAGAATGGGACTGCTTCTGGCAGATAAGGATGATGCAACCGCTAAAGCTGCTGTTGAAGCTGCTGCTCCTAATGTATTTTCCTCCAATGATGACAATGCCAAATTGGTTTATCTGGGTGCAGCCCCCAACACAAATCCTATCTATATCGATCTGGTTGCCAGCGCGAGACATGATTTTGTTCCGGCTAATACATTAATTGATACCATGAATTCCCTTAATGATCCAAGACGTCCATTTTACTTTACACAAGTTGATACATCTACTCAAGCTGGTGTAGTAAAGCTGGCCTACGTTGGTGGTATAAACGGTGCATCCAATGACTTCCTGGCTTATTCACACGTAGCCAATTTAATTCAGACTCCTACATTCCCCGGAACCTTGTTTGATTATGCAGAGGTTGAGTTTCTACTTGCAGAAGCTGTTGAACGAGGCTATACTGTTGGAGGTACTGCGGCACAACATTATAATAATGCAATTACAGCTTCTATTGAAGATTGGGGAGGTACTGCATTAATGGCCGCAAATTACCTGACCAATCCCAAGGTTGCTTATACAACAGCTGCCGGGACATGGAAACAGAAGATTGGAATACAGAGCTGGCTTGGTTATTATAATCGTGGGTTTGAGGCCTGGACACAGTTTAGAAAACTCGATTACCCGCTGCTTGTTGCTCCTCCGGATGCGCTGTCACCTTTTCCGATGAGGTATACCTATCCTATTGAAGAGCAAACGCTGAATGGTGATAATTGGAAGGCTGCTTCAACCGCAATAGGTGGAGATGCTGTTGATACCAAGCTGTTCTGGGATAAATATTGATCATTTTAATTTTAGAACATAATTTTTAAATAATTGGAAAAAAAGAGGCTGATCTTTCTGAGTCAGCCTCTTCTTTTATTTTTCATTGGGTTTTTTGTAAATTTGGGTCTGTAAAAGCACAAAAATTAATTAACACAGTTGCAGAAAAAGCTGTGTTTTAAATTTAACTCCTCCCTTGTTTGATTCTAATCAATAAAAGAATGACTTTCTTATTCCGGATAGTGATTTCTTCTTTTTTATTTTTCAATTTTTCAGCCATTTCGGCCCAGCAATCCAATATTAAGGTTGCGGATGTGTATGGTTTAGACCCATCGTTATATAATGGAAGACACTATACGTTTTTTCCCCCGCCAAATACTGGAGGTAACCAGTATTTCTCAGGCCTCAGGTTTGAAACAGGATCTGCAACAATTCGTGGTGTAACATATAATGAATTAGCACTTAACTACGACATTTATAACCAGCAACTGATTCTTGAATATAAAAACAATCTGGGGGCTGCCAGTCTGATCATTATTTCTGATGCCTGGCTCGAATCTTTTAGTTTTAAGGGTTTAAATTTTGAAATATTATCATCACAGGATACTCTGAAACGTATTTACCAGGTGCTTGGAGATGGGCCCAATCGAATATTTTATTTTTGGGAAAAAAATCTGAATCTGGAAAATTTTCAAGG
>PMNJ01000226.1:3863-4283 GCA_003162595.1 Bacteroidales bacterium
ACTCATATTATTTCTTCAGGCTGTACTTACATTGCAGGCACAGTATCAGGAAAAACGAATGGCTTGTCATTTTAAGGAGATTCCCTTTCCGGAATTTTGCGAAATTGTTTTCCATCAGACTGGTGTAAATATCTTCTATAATGAAGAATGGGTAAATAAATTGCATGTAACTCTTGATTCTGACAGCATTGCTATATTATCGGCGGTAAGGAAGGTCCTTCTCGGTTCGGGACTTGAAGTATCAGAATGGAATAACAACTTTGTAATTCTTCCGGGAGTAAAACTTATTACTGAACTTCCGGCATACGAACAAATAACTAAAATAAATAGCACGAATGAACAAAAAGAACAGGCAATTACTAAAAGTGAAGAACGTTATATTTCAGGAAATAAACCGGGGGTGACCCAGACTATTATTAT
>PMNJ01000164.1 GCA_003162595.1 Bacteroidales bacterium
TCAATATAATAATATGCAGGCCTTATGCCGGCAGGATCTCTCATTACAAATGCATCGCCATGGCCAACCATACCGGCCATCGCATATCCACCATCCCAGTTACGGCTTGCTTTTTTCAGAATTGAACTAACATCAAGGTTTTTTTCAATCAGCGGGGAAATCTCTTTCTTCGAAAACCCCTCTTCTTTGAATTTGCGGAATAATCTTTCGTTTTCTTCATCAAGCCGATGTCCGACATTTTCAAGGATTGTAACTGTATCCGAAAAATCAACCGGATTCTGACCCAATTCTACCAGGCTGCTGAATACTTCTCCGACATTTGTAAGGTTGAAATTCCCGGCCATAACAAGGTTTTTTGACTTCCAGTTATTTTCACGACTCACGGGATGCACATAGTCAATATTATAATTTCCGTAAGTGCCGTACCGTAGATGTCCAAGATAAATATCGCAGGCAAACGGAACTTTTTCTTTAATAAAATCAGGATTTTTAAAATCTTCAGGATATAATTGAGTTAATGCATCAATATCCTGGTAAATGAGGCTGAAAACTTCTTTAATAGGATTTGCTTTGTTTGATCTTTGTCTGAAAATATACCTGTTTCCGGGTGGTACATCCAGTTTAATTCCTGCAATACCCGCTCCATCCTGGCCCCTGTTATGTTGTTTTTCCATCATCAGGTACATCTTCTGAAGGCCATAGCTCCAGGTACCATATTTATTAATATAGTATTCCATCGGCTTACGCAATCTTAACATTGCAATGCCGCATTCGTGTTTGATGTTATCGCTCATAATTATTTATTATTCAGGTCCCTGAGATTAATTATATCAGGGACGATATCGACCTCAGAATTAGGGAACTTCTTGCTTATAATTAAATATAATCTCATGGCTTCCGTTCTTGATCTGAAATTACCTACCCTGACTTTATAATAACTGGGTTCAGCGAATATCAGGTATGAGACCATGTCCGGAAACTTACTCATAAATTCTTGTTGGATTTTACCTGATTCTGTTTTAGCATTTCTGTCGGAACTGTTATAGATCTGTATTCTGAATCCCTCAATACCTGGGTAATTGTTTTTTTCTTCCTGAATCTCATTGGCCAGAATATATCTGTTAATAAGTGTGTCTAACGCCGGATCCTGAATGATGTTAAGCTGGCCTGACTTTGAGTTACCATCTGCCCTTTCAAATAGATCCGATAGTCTGACAAAAGACTGTGACCGGACAATCATAGTTGAAAGACAAACAACAACTGTCGTCAAAAAAAGTTTTCTGATCATGTCACAAAGGTAGTAAATATTTCTATCCCAGCTCTGCAGCCAGCTCGTCAGTCATTTCAAGATTATGATATACAAACTGGATATCATCGTCATCTTCAAGAATATCGATAAGCCTCAGGACTTTTCTTGCAGATTCGAGATCCAATTTTTTGGTGTCGTGGGGAATCCTTTTAAGCCCGGCTTCTTCAGGCTCTATCTTAAGTTCATTAAGCTTTTTGTTCACACTTCCGAAATCTTCTTTGGCACAAGTAACAGTAACCATGTCACCGTCAACATCAAAATCTTCTGCACCGGCATCGATCATTTCAAGCTCAATGTCTTCCAGATTCAATCCTTCATTTTTTATTGTGAATATCCCTTTCCTTTCAAAAAGAAACGTAAGAGATCCGTTAGTTCCAAGATTGCCGCCATGTTTATTAAAAGCCGATCTTACTGAAGCTACGGTTCTGTTATTGTTATCTGTCAGACATTCAACAAATATTGCAACCCCGCATGGGCCATAACCCTCGAATGCGGTTTCTATAAAGCTTTCAGCATCGGCACCTGTAGCTTTCTTTATTGCCCTGTCAATATTATCTTTGGGCATATTGGCACCTTTTGCATTCTGGACAGCAAGCCTTAACCTTGCATTAGATTCGGCGTCGCCACCACCCTCTTTTGCTGCGATTATTATCTCTTTGATAATCTTGGTGAATTTTTTTCCCCTTTTAGCATCTATTGCCCCTTTTTTCCGCTTTATGGTCGACCATTTGCTATGTCCTGACATACTTTAAATATTTATTATACAGAATGCAAAATTAAATAATTCTTTCAAACCTCGGTCATAGTTTATAGATTTGTGCCGTAATTAAGAATGATGGTGTGAAATGGAGAAAGGGAGAATGGGAGAATTGGAGAAAGGTTATCTTAAAAACCGGGGCATTCTCTATATACCTTAGTGAAACCTTTGTATTCCTTTGTGGTAAAAAGAAATAAGAACTGTCACAGAGGGCCACAGAGATTCACAGAGTTACACAGAGTGCCAAACGAGAAGCGCGAAACGCGAAACGCGAAACGATGAACAAAGAGTAAATGAATAAAAAGGTATATATAGAAACATATGGTTGTCAGATGAATGTCGCTGACAGTGAAGTTGTTGTTTCAATTCTTTCCAAAGCCGGATATGAACATACTGAAAATATAAGAGATGCCGGATTAATATTAATAAATACCTGCTCAATACGCGACAATGCTGAACAAAGAATCTGGGGTCGTCTTAAAGCAATGAGTCATCTGAAAAAACAGAAAAATGATCTGAGAATTGGCATAATAGGCTGTATGGCTGAAAGGTTGAAGGAGAAACTGATAGAAACCGATCATCTTGTTGATCTGGTTGTCGGGCCCGACGCCTACAGGGATCTCCCTTTTCTTGTAAATGAAGCTGAAGGAGGTCACAAAGCAGTTAATGTTCTTCTTTCGCGCGAAGAGACCTATGCCGATATTTCGCCTGTAAGGATGGATAGGAACGGCGTTTCTTCATTTGTTTCAATAATGCGGGGTTGTAATAATATGTGCGCATACTGTGTTGTCCCTTATGTACGCGGAGCTGAAAGAAGCAGAAATCCAGAGTCGATTCTGAAAGAGGTAAAAGAGTTATTTGAGACGGGGTACAGAGAAGTAACACTTCTTGGCCAAAATGTAGATTCATATAATTGGAATAATGGTACAAGGATAATGGAATTTCCCGAGCTTCTGGAAAAGGTTGCCCAGATTAATCCCCTTTTACGGGTNNAAACTAATGAATCGTGAATATACCAGGGAGTGGTATATGGATCGTGTCAATGCCATACATACCATCATTCCCGAATGTTCTTTGTCGACCGATATGATAACAGGATTTTGCACTGAAACAGAAGAAGATCACAATGAATCTCTCTCACTTATGGAGTGGGCCGGCTATGATTTTGCTTATATGTTTAAGTATAGTGAAAGACCCGGAACAAAAGCCGCAAGAAAGCTTAAAGATGACGTCAGCGAATCTGTTAAAGCGGAAAGACTCAGTGAGATGATCGCATTCCAGAACAGGCTTTCAGCAAAATCGAAGAAAAGTGATATCGGCAGGACCGTTGAAGTTCTTATTGAAGGGTTTTCAAAGAGATCAGCTGAACATTTATCAGGCCGGACTTCACAGAACAAGGTTGTTGTTTTTCCGGCAGGTGATTATAAAAAGGGAGAATATGCAAAGGTTTTAATTGAAAGATGCACTTCAGCAACGCTGATAGGAAAATGTATTTAACCCCCGAATTAAATGCCCTTCTTATTTTTTTCTTCCGATAATTAATTGCAGTTCATCTAACTGTTTATTTGATATCACAGCCGGAGTATCAAGCATAACATCGCGTCCTGAGTTGTTTTTAGGAAATGCTATAAAATCGCGGATCGAATCCTGACCTCCGAACATGGCTACCCACCTGTCAAATCCGAAGGCAATACCTCCATGAGGCGGTGCGCCGAATTTAAAAGCATTCAGCAGAAAACCAAATTGCTCATTTGCCTCTTCATCACTGAATCCAAGAACTTTGAACATTAATTTCTGAACTGCAGCATCGTGAATTCTAATTGAACCTCCTCCGATTTCAACGCCATTGATTACAAGATCATAAGCATTTGCCCTTATTTTCCCGGGCTCTGTTTCCATAAGTGGAATATCTTCAGGGACAGGAGATGTAAACGGGTGATGCATTGCATAAAATCTCTTCGACTCTTCATCCCATTCAAGAAGTGGAAAATCGACTACCCATAATGGAATGTATTTATCCTTCGTTCTTAATCCCAGCCTGTTGCCCATTTCGAGCCTCAATTCGGACAGGGCCGTCAATGTTTTCTTTTTATCCCCTGCCAGTACAAGAATAAGGTCTCCGGGTTTCGCATTCATAAGATCAGCCCACTTCTTCAGATCCTCCCGGGAATAAAATTTATCTACTGATGATTTAAGGGTTCCATCTGTATTATACTTTAAATATATGAGTCCCTTTGCTCCTATTTGTGGCCTTTTTACAAACTCGGTCAGTTCATCAAGTTGTTTCCTTGTATATTCCGAACAATTCTCAGCGCATATTCCACCTATATATTCTGAAGTGTCAAATACGGCAAAATTATGACCCTTTACTAATTCAGTTAAGTCAGTGAATTTCATACCGAAACGAAGATCCGGTTTATCCGAACCATAAAATTCCATTGCTTCCTTGTATGGCATCCTCGTAAACGGTTCATCGAATTCGATACCTTTTACCTGCCGGAAAAGAAATTTAGCCAGCCCTTCAAAAGTATCAAGGATATCATTCCTTTCAACAAATGACATCTCACAATCTATCTGTGAAAACTCGGGTTGTCTGTCAGCCCGGAGGTCTTCATCTCTGAAACACTTAACAATCTGAAAATATTTATCAAAGCCCGCAACCATAAGAAGCTGCTTTAAAGTCTGGGGTGACTGAGGCAATGCATAAAAAGTACCCGGCTGCATTCTGGAAGGCACCACAAAATCTCGTGCACCTTCAGGAGTAGATTTAATAAGAACAGGCGTTTCAANNACCGAGTTTCTTCTGAGGTCAAGGTAACGGTATTTCATTCTTAATTCCTCACCGCCATCTGTTTCTTCCTCAATTGTGAAAGGAGGGATCTCGCTTCTGTTCAGGATATTCAATTCATTAACATCAATCTCGATTTCACCTGTTGCCATCTTCAGGTTCTTGTTACTCCTTTCTCTCACTTTACCTTTAACCTGTACTACAAATTCACGCCCCAGTTTACGGGCTTTTTCACACAGATCTTTATTTGTTTCCATATTAAATACCAGCTGTGTAATTCCATACCTGTCGCGAAGATCAACAAATGTCAATCCGCCAAGATCCCTCGATTTCTGAATCCAACCGCATAGAATAATTTCCTTACCAGCATTACTCATGTTTAGCTCGCCACATGTGTTTGTTCTGTACATTTCTCAATAATTAAGTTCCAGTAAAAGTAAGAATTTTATGTTTAACCTGTGGAGCTAAACTCTTATAGTACTAATATTAGGATGGAAGATGAAACTTCGGAATCCCGAATCAATGTGATTAAATAAGTTGAATATTTTGAACTAAAATATATTATAATTATTGGCTACTGTATAGATAAATGAAATGGATAAAATTGATCCTCAACAAAGAATAAAAGAATTAGAACTCCAGGTAAGTAATCTGATATCGCATAATAATGTAGCTTCTCTGCAAAAAGAGATGTCCTTTAGAGAAGCAATTGAAAATTCCATTCCAAGTGGTATAGCTGTTGTTGATAATAACGGAAAACAAGTGTATGTCAATAAATCATTTTGTAAAATGTTTGGATGGGATGAAAAGGACCTTTTAGGAAAGTTCCCACCCTATGTATATTGGTCTCAGCAAGATATCGAAAACATAAATAACGCCTTAAATAAAACTCTTAATAATAACACACCCAGAGAAGGATATGATCTAATTTTTTGTCATAAAAACGGAAAACTAATTCCTGTCAATGTGGTTATTTCTTAATTCATCCAAAAAAAAAATGAGAAATATTGGTTAGCAAATGTGATTGATCTCACCGGGCACAAACAAGCAGAATTGGCGCTTAAAGAAAGTGAAACAAAATTTAAGGAAATAATTAACCAGATTAATGATGGAATTATTGTATTTGACGAGCAGGGGAAAATAATTATCTGGAACAAAGGAGCAGAAAAAATCTGCGGAATTAATGCCAATGATATTTTAAATAAAA
>PMNJ01000139.1 GCA_003162595.1 Bacteroidales bacterium
CTTTTCTTCCTGTGAATTAATCAATTTAAGATCTTTACCGGCGGTATCGGGGTAAAGAACTTTCCTGGGATGAGGATCAAATGTGATCAGCACCGATTCGCCATGGTATTTCTCTGCCAGCATCCTGAGCCTGTTAAGTATGGTCTTATGTCCGAGGTGAACCCCATCGAAAGAGCCGGTTGTAACAACAGGGTTTATGATATTTTTTGCTTCCTCAAAGCTTCTGAAGATCTTCATGTTAAACCCGTAACCTAAATTTTATTCTCTTTCACAAAATAGGCAACTTTTTCTATTGAAGTTATCATATCATATTCCTCGAGGTAGATCCCGGAGGGGACGTTTAAAGGAATTGTTGTAAAATTAAGAATGCCTTTTATTCCATAACGGACCAGTTCTTCTGCTATCTCTCTGGCGAAATCGGGTGGAACTGTCAGAATTGCTATCCTGATGTCCAGCTCTTTCATCATATGTTCAATATCATTATAAGGATAACATTTTACACCTGAAATAACTTTATTTATTTTCTGCAGATCGTTATCGAACGATGCCACAAGGTTTAGTTTTGATCTTTTCCCCTTAAAATAACCGGCAACAGCTCTTCCAAGATTCCCAATCCCGATTATTGCGACATTCATACTCTCTTCAGAATCAATTATTTTACTTATAGTATCGATTAGTTCCCTGACATCATAGCCTTTCCTGAGAACACTCGAATAACCAATCAGCATGAGGTCGCGTCTTACCTGTACAGCTGTGATATGAAGACGTGCAGCCAGATCATGAGAAAAGATGAAGTTTCTTTTTTCATTAAGGCATTCCAGAAGTGTTCTTCTGTACTCGCTTAGCCTTTCTACGGTTTTTCCGGGTAATTTCATGGAATGGTTACTGTTTTTTTGGGTAATCTAATTGTAAAAACTGTTCCTACATCGGGAGTACTTTCAACTTTAATTGTGCCATGATATAATTCCACAACTTTTTTAACTATTGATAATCCGAGTCCGCTTCCAGAAATATTCCTCGTCTTTTCATTTTTGATCCTGACAAACTCGGCAAAAAGATTTTCAGTGTCGCTTTTTGTTATGCCGATACCGGTATCCGAAATAATAAGAATAGCTTCGCTATCAGAACTATCAATGGTAATCTCAGCTTTGCCACCTATTTTATTGTACTTAACAGCATTGGAGATGAGATTATTAAATACAATTTCCATATCATCAGGGTCAGCCATTATGATAACATTTGTCCTTACATCGAGATTAATACTGACATCCATCTGGATCGCATAAGGCTGAACGGTCACTATTGCATCTGAAGCCAATTCGGCGAGATTTACCTCCTGGATTTTTTCTTCTTTTCGTTCAAGTCGTATTTTACTAAAATCAAGGAGGTCCATTATAAGGCTCCTCATTGCCTGTATCCTTTGAAGAGATCTCTCAATAGGAGTTGCGTAATCATCAATTAATTCTCCGGCCTGTTTTCCCTGCATCATTCTCAAATAACCTTCAAGGGCGTTAAGTGGTGCTTTCAATTCATGCGATAACACGGAAAGAAACTGGTACCTTACCTTCTTTCCCTCCTGGTTCATTTTGTGTGTTATCCTTTTAAGATACTGCTGTTTGGTTATATTCTCTATACTTGATTTAAGTTCCTGTGGCGTAAATGGCTTAGGAATGAAATCGATGGCCCCATCGCGGGTTGCCCTTACTGCAACATCGAGAGAAGCATAAGAGGTGATCATTGCGACAACAATATCATAGTTCCTTTTCCTGATATACTCCAGAACTTCAACTCCCTGTATTCCCGGCAATTTGTTATCAAGCAAAAGAATNNATAACAAGTACTTTCAGAACAGCCATTTCAAAGTTTTAATAATTTCATAACCTCCTGATCGAGCTGCTCGGGTCTTATACCTTTTTCGAGGTATTTGTCAGCTCTTATCCACGACTTTTCCTGGTCAGAATCAATACTGAATGACAATCCGGTTTCATGGGAAACAGCTGTAGCCAAAATAACAGGCACATCGGGGTATTTTCTCTTTATCTTATAACATAAGATGAAACCGCTGTCATCACTTTCCATCATCAGGTCAAATATTGCAAGGCTGGGCTTAAATTTTGAAATCACTGATTCTGCCTCAGCCTGACTCTCAACAGCCACAGTCTTATAACCTGCTTTCTCAAGATTAAATACTGTCTGGTAAAGGTAATCCGGATCATCATCAGCAACCAATATTGTTATATCACTCTTCTTCATCTCTCCACAAATTTCTAAAAATTCTTTAAATCAAACAGTTATTTGATAAATATAAACATTGTTAATTTACTAACATAATCATGGGTCTGTAGTTTCGGTGCATGATGTACTGAGTCTCAAGCCGCAAACCGCAAACCGCAAGCCGCAGACCTATTCTTTTCTTCTTGGTAATACTATCTTAAAGCTTGTTCCAGTTGCACCTTTCGATGGGTTGTTATTCGAATCGGCTGTTATCTGACCCTTATGCATTTTAACAATACCATAAGCAGTTGCCAGTCCCAGACCAGTACCTTGCCCAATACTTTTAGTGGTAAAAAAAGGTTCAAAAATTTTAGCCCTGTCCTCTTCTTTAATACCGGTTCCGGTATCGCTTATGACTATTATTATATCGCTGAGTGTATCTTCCATTTTAATATTGACTGTTCCTCCTGCAGGCATAGCATCAAATGCATTTTTGATCAGGTTTGTAAGTACCTGCATCATTTGCTCCTGATCAAGCATAGCTTCAGGATTAGTGGTTCTGTCATCAATGTTGATTTTAACCTTTGCAGGAATAATCAGGCTTTCAAGGCTATGATTAACCAGCTCTTTTATACTAACAACCTGATGATTCACCTGATTCTTACGTGCAAAGTTCAACAACCCTCCTACAATTTTCTTGCATCTTGCAGCCTGGTCAACGATGAGCTTCAGGTCTTCTCTCACAGGATCTTCTGCCTTCGCCTCCTCCAGGAGGATATTGCTATACATTATCACCACTCCAAGCGGATTATTAAGCTCATGGGCTATACCTGCAGATAGTTGTCCCATATGGGCCAGTTTTTCAGATTGTTTAAGAGCCTGTTTCATCGATGAGAGCTTTTCATTTGATAAAGCAAGGTCCTTCACCGATTTGTGAAGTTTTTCGATTGTATAAGGCAGGCACATCTCAACTTCAGCAAGTCCCTTTTTGATGGCAATTGCGTGCTCGACACAGCTTTCATAACCACAGGCACCGCAATCGAGCTGATCCTTCTTTGTTTTCTTGCCCATCTTAATAAGAATATCATTTACATCACTCTCATTAAGAGATTCAATCCGTTGATCTTTAGGATTATGGATTGCAGACAGGTCCAATTCGGCAAATTCATCAAATGATTTTTGCCAGCTCTCAGAATCAATATTCTGCATTTTACTATTTGCATAGGAACTTACCAAAGAACGTCTGTTATATTGCTTGCCGTTTTTTGATAACCCGGGTCCCATTATACATCCCTCACAACAAAGAAGTTCCATATGTTGATTCTTTATCAGCCCGGCTTCAAATTCCTTTAAAGCTCCCTGAAAGTCGATTCTTCCTTCAGCAGCAATAATATTTCCGGTTATAGCATTGTCGCTGATTTTAGCTGTCTGAAGCAATCCTCGGGCAACAGGGAATATAGCACCTCTTCCGCCAACCGGCTGATCAAAATCAACAGGTATACTGGTTCCCGGAGTGATGCCTCCGTTGGCCAGCATATCTCTTAATTCTGTAAAGGTTATAGCCTCATCAATTTCACTGCTTTCAGCTTTCTTCGCCACACATGGACCAATAAATACGATTTTTGTGTCCATGCCATATTTTTCATGTACTACTCTGCTCATTGCCACCATAGGGGAGACAATAGGAGCCAGGTTATCCACAAGTGCCGGGTGATAGAATTTTACATAGCTTACAATTGAGGGACAATCAGATGAAATATAAAATTTCTTTTCCTCCGAAACAAGCTTTTTATATCTGTCGGCAACCAGGTCAGCGCCAAATGAGACTTCAGCTACAAATTCAAAACCAAGAGCCTTAATCATACCAATAAGAATATGATGATCAGGAATATCCGAAAACTCTGCCGGAAAACTTGGAGCAATAATTGCTGCAACTTTCGGGTCATTTTCGAGAAGTTTTACTACTCTGTCTGTTGTATTAAGAAAGACTTTTGCTCCCTGACTGCATACCATTGTACAGTTACCGCAGGCGATACACCTCTCATCAATTACCTCTGCCTGTCCTCCCACGATACGTATAGCTTTGGCAGGACATTCCCTTACGCAGGTATAGCATGTCCGGCAAAGCTCTTTTATGGTATATACCAACATATTAAATCGTGTTATTGATCATAATAATACGTTTCTTTTCTCAAAATGAGTAAAGAATATCTTTTTATCTGCAATCTCGGCATTACTTTTTAACAATTTCTCATATAAGTTTATAAGAGACGGCGATTTGCATGGCAAGTTAACTGCTTCTGTATCATTCGACTGGTAGACCAGTTTCGCCCTGTTCCTGATCTCATCCTTTGAGGTATTGAAGGTTAAGCCAGCACCATGTACACATCCCCCCTGACATGTCATCACTTCAATAAGATCATACTTTTTACCGGTTGCAACAGAAGCTTTTAGCTTTTCCAGGCCTGTCAGACCATCAACAACACCAACTCTGACCTCAGTCTCGCCTACCATTAATGATATTTCCCTGAATACTCCTCCCGATCTCAGCTTTTTAAAAATCTGCTTATCAGGTTCTTTCTTCATTTTCTGATAATAATATGTCCTGATGACACCTTCTGCTATACCACCCGATACTTCTGCCATTATTGCGGCGGAGCTTCTTCCGGACATAGGTTCATCAGCCGGTTCATGTTCAATATTTGAGGTATCGATTCCATATAATCTTATTAGCCTTGCCAGCTCTCTCACAGTCAAAACGGAATCCACATCACTGATCCCTTTCCTCATCATTCCATCTCTTCGGGCTTCAAATTTCATTGCCATACATGGTGTTGCTGACACTGAAAATATCTCCTCAGGTTTAACACCCAGCTGATCTGCCACCAGTGTCTTTATCAGTACGCCGGCAATCTGTTGCGGGGATTTTACTGTCGAGAGTTGAGGAATAAGCGATGGAATGAATTGCTCTGCATATTTGACCCATGCAGGACAAGCTGAAATATACAAAGGGTTATCTGACTTATTTTCAATTATATCGGAGAGCTGACCTGCGATTTCGGAAATACAAACATCCGTACCTAATCCTGTTTTATAAACTTTATCAAAGCCAATTTTACGAAGGATGGCATTCAGAATCTTATCGAATTCCCTGGTATATCTCATCCCAAGTTCTTCTGCTATTCCGTAAACCACCATTGAAGAATACTGAATGACCTTGATTATTTCAGGTTTATTAAGGTATTCCTGCACTTCTGTAATATTGTGTTTTTCATGAAGAGCTCCTGTAGGACAAACCAGAACACACTGGCCACAATGAATACAGCTTGAAAAGTTAAAATCCCTGTCCATGGCCGCACCCACATGGGTTTCTCTTCCTTTATTAATAAAATCGAGCGAGGTTGCTGTTATTACTTCCTCACAGACTCTGACACATCGACCACATAGAATGCATTTTGAGAGTTCTCGTATTATTGCAGGACTTGACTGGTCAAGACGCGGTTTTATTTTTCTCCCGCGTATACGCCTTTCTCTTATATTGAGTTCTTCCGAAAGACGCTGAAGTTCACAATTCAGGTTCCTGTCGCAATACAGACAATCGTCGGGATGATTTGATAAAAGTAACTCAACTATTGTTTTACGAGCTGTGATAACCCTGGGTGAATGCGTTTTTATTTTCATCCATTCCTCGACAGGTTGTGAACAGGCTGTAACCAGACGATCGCGACCTTCGACTTCAACAACACACATCCTGCATGCGCCCGTAGGCGTAAACTCTTTCATTCTGCAGAGTGTTGGTATAATAATTCCGTTGCGATTAAGGGCCGAAAGTATTGTTTCACCCTTTTCGGCTTTGATCTTTTTGTTATTTACCTGTATTGTAAAAAGCATAAAAGCTATTTAACGTTTATTGCACTGAACTTACAAATATCGAAACAGATGCCACAACCGATACATTTTTCCTCAACTATGAAAAATGGTTGTAGTCGCGTTCCATAAATTGCATTGACCGGACATTTAGCAGCACATGCGGTACAACCTGTGCATTTGTCCACATCAATTGAAAATGTTCTTAGTCCCCTGCATATGTTAGCCCGGCATTTCCTGTCAAAAATATGCTCTTCAAACTCATCCCTGAAATTTTTAAGGGCGCTTATGAAGGGATTAGGAGCTGTTTGTCCCAGTCCGCACAGGGAAGTGTCTTTCATTACCGATGCAATTGTTTCAAGTTGCATCACTCCTTTGAACCTCTCGAGGGTTGTTCCCGATTCTTCATTTAAAGGTTTCCGAATTACACTTTCAAGTATCTCGAGCATCCTGCCGGTTCCTTCACGACATGGGATACACTTGCCACAACTTTCATTACGGATGAACTCCATATAATATCTTACAAGATCAACCATACATGTGTTCTCATCGATTATCACGAATCCGCCTGCTCCCATTCCAATCCCCTTTTCCCGGAGAACCTCGTAATCAATTGTGATATCGAGGTTTTCACTTGTGATGAATGATCCTGATGCCCCGCCGAGCTGTATTGCTTTAAACTCTTTTCCCTCTTTTATTCCATCAGCAATATCTTCAAGAATTGTTCTGATGGTTGTACCCATTTCTACTTCAACCACTCCTGAAATCCTTCCTTTTCCAGCGACTGCAAATACTTTTGTACCCGGACTCTTTTCGGTTCCAAGAGTACGGAACCATTCAGGTCCGTTATGCATTATAAGTGGAACATTCATAAGTGTCTCCACATTATTAATAACCGTCGGCTTTCCGAATAGTCCTGCTGTAGTCGGATAAGGAGGTTTAAGTTGTGGCATACCCCGTTTACCTTCCAGAGTGTTGATAAGAGCAGTCTCTTCACCACAGACAAAGGCTCCGGGTTCAATGCGGATTATTATATCAAGGTTATAACCACTTGAGAAAATATTATGCCCGAAAAGTCCAAAGTCTCTGGCTCTGTCAATTGCCTTCTGAAGTCTGTTCTTTGCATGATCCGAACCCGTCCGCATAAAAATAATTGCATTAGAAGCTCCGATAGCATATGAAGCAATTGCAATACCTTCGATTAACCGGTGGGGATCACTTTCAAGGATTGTTCTGTCGGTAAAGGCTCCAGGGTCGCTCTCTTTTGCGTTGCAGATAAGATACCTGGCGTTTGAGGTTGTGTTGAGAGCATGTTTCCATTTTAATCCTGTAAGATATCCTCCTCCGCTTCTGCCCCTAAGTCCGCTCCTTTCAATAATATCACATACCTCTTCAAAAGTGTAATGTCGGATCGCTTTAATATATGCGCGGTAACCTCCACGAGCTATATATTCTTCAATACTTTCGGGATCGTAACATCCACAATTGCCAAGTATGATTCTTTTCTGGTTTGCAAAAAATGACATTTCATCCATAAACGGAATTCCCGACCACAGCTCAAATCCTTTTGTGCCTGTTTGACCAGCCAGGTCGTCCTCATTTATATCATTGTGAAAAACGCCATTCAAAAGAGGTTCAACCTTCTCTTCAGTAATGTTTCTGAAATAAAGTTTGTTTTTGCCCGGAATCTGAATACATACAAGCGGTTCGAATGTAGATGGTCCCGTACACCCGACATTCACTAATTCAGTTGATGGTTCATTTTCCTTTATGTAAGTTTCAATTGCTGCAAATGTTTTTTCCGATCCTGCTATCACACTACTTGTTCCGGATGAGATAAAGATTACAGGTCTGTCGGTCTTCTCACGTCTAACCTGTTGTAATACCTTTTCTGTTTCCGGTGTCAATGTATCGGATTCATAAGTAAGAACCTTATCGATCAGGAATGTTTTTAAATCTTCCATCGGAAACCTTTAGCAGAATTAGTCGTTTTCAATAATGTATTTTAATCTTTTAATCAGTTCAGGAAGCTGTTCAGCTTTAATATGGGTGTGGTATTGACCGTTTACATTTATCACCGGTCCATTACAACAACCACCCATACATGAAACAATCTCATAGCTGAAATTACCATCTCTGGTAGTCTGTCCCGGCATCACACCTGTCTCTTCCCTAATTTTATTTATGATTGCCTGTGAACCATTGAGGAAACATGAAGTACCGTGGCAGATTGTTATCTGAATTTTTCCTGATGGGATGAACCTGAACTTGTCATAGAATGTGGCAAGACCGAATATTTTTGTTGTGCTGAGCCCGAGGAAACTCCCTGTCTTAACGATAGCTTCTTCTGAAAGATACCCCATATGGTCCTGTATCTCCTGAAGCAAAGGGATGAGATCTTCTCTCTTTCCCTGTTTGTATTTTTTCAGAATTATATCAAGTTCCGCACTCATTCTGATAATATAAAATATAAAATTCAGACACAAATATAATTGATTTTATTGTTAATAAATAAACATTGTTATTTTATTAACAATATAATGACAGAACAATCTTTTAAATAGCTTATTTATATAATATTGATTACTAATATATTACAAATATAAATATATTTTTTACCACTAAAATTATAATTATATAATGTAGACTACTAATACAAAATTAGCTGCTAAATCACGGAAATATAGATTTTTAGAGATTTATGCCGGCTCGGAAATAATTATTACTTTTGATGTGGTGTCTATTTTTGAACAGTAAGAAAATGGCTCAGAGAATCGAGATGCAAATTTGTTTGGGAAGTTCTTGTTTTTCCAGAGGCAACAAGGATGTTGTAATGTTCATACGAGAATATCTCAGAAAAAACCATCTTGACGATAAAGTCATTTTTAAAGGAGCACGCTGTATGGGCCTGTGCAGTAACGGACCCAATATGATTATAAACGGAGTAACACTTGAGGGAGTTACTCTTGCAAAAATTGAGAAGATTCTGGAAAAAGAATTTGAAAATTTGAAAATTTGAGACCTGTAACAGTAAGACACAGAGGAGCACTGGGTCTCACAGAGGCCCCATGTCCCGCTGAAGCGGGACTTCCCCCTAAAGGGGGACTAATTCTGTGGAGTTAAGAGTAATTATACTTAAATCCGGAGGATTAAACACCCTTTAGGGGGGATGGGGGCGCAAAACTAAAGGTACTCCAAACTTTATATATTGACTTACAGATTTTAACGATTTAGGAGTAAGTATGACAAACATCAAGCCTGTTCTTTATATAAATGATGAAAGATGCAGAAATTCATATTCCTGCGTCCGGGTTTGCCCTGTAAATGCCATCGAGGTTAAGCCCCAGAAGGAGCATCCCTATATTCTTCCCAACAGATGCATAGGATGTGGATTATGTTATGTCGCATGTACACCTCATGCGATAGAATTCCGCGATTCAAAGGAAGATGTGAAAAAACTATTATCAT
This sequence comes from Bacteroidales bacterium, assembly GCA_003162595.1. GTDB lineage: Bacteria > Bacteroidota > Bacteroidia > Bacteroidales > VadinHA17 > LD21. The sequence continues at coordinate 9,550 of PMNJ01000139.1, forward strand.
CGGGAAGGAAAACAGCTGCGCTAATTGAACCAAGTATCGCATCGGAGTTTGATGATATAACAGATTACAGGAAGTTCGTCGCAATGATCCGGTCCCTTGGTTTTGACTATGTTCATGAGGATTCATTTGGTGTTGATCTTATTGCTGCGGCTTATGCAAAACTATTCTTAAAAGCTGAAGGCAAATATCTGATAACTGCAAACTGCCCTTCAATAGTAAAACTTGTTGAGAAATTTCACCCTGAACTTGTTCCCAACCTTGCTCCACTTGTCTCTCCAATTATTGCTACGGCAATGGTTGTAAAAAAGTTATATGGACCTGAAGTTGTAACTGTCCAGATCGGTCCTTGTATCGATGCTAAAGACGAAGCATTTATTTATGAATCAGACAATCTTATTGACGGGGTACTGACTTTTGTGGAGCTGAGGGAACTTTTTGACGAATTCAAGATCCAGGAAAGACTGGTAAAATTGTCTGATTTCGACCCACCGCACGGAAACTGGGGAGCACTCTACCCTCTTCCTGCAGGGATTATCCAGGCTGGGGGGATAAAACGTGATATGGTTTCAAGCCGTGTAATAACAGCTTCAGGAAAAGAAGAAGTGCTTGAAGCAATAAATGATTTTGATAAATACATCGATACATTACAACATCATTTTAACCTGTTCTTTTGTCATGGTTGTCTGTTAGGTCCTGGGATGCAGCATCATAATGAACGTTTCAGGAGAAGAGCGCTTGTAAGCAAGTATGCCGAAAAAAGGGTAGGTCAGCTTGATAAGGCACTGTGGCAGAAAAATATGGAGAAATGGTCAAAACTCGAATTTTCCAGAACTTTTACTCCTGATGATCAGAGAATTCCTGAACCTCCGGAAGAGGCCATTAAAGAAGTTCTTAAAATAATCGGGAAAGATAGTCCCGATAAGGAGATCAACTGTGGTGCCTGTGGTTATCTTTCCTGCCGTGATTTTGCATCTACAGTTGCCAAAGGACTGGCAGTTCCTGAGATGTGCCATACTTTCAACCTGCGAAATAAACAGGAATATATTGAAACTCTGAGACAGACTAACAGGAAACTTGCTGAGACAAAAAAGGCGCTCAAAGAATCAGAAGAGCTTGCACTACATGAAAAAGATGTTGCTCAGAGCGCTTCTGACATGATGAATAATATGCTTGAAAAGCTTCCGACCGGAGTGGTTATCGTTGACAACAATCTTAAAATACTTCATTCCAACCAGAGCTTTATCAACATAATCGGAGAAGATGCAAAAGCTATTTCAGACGTTATCCCCGGACTTGCAGGGGCTGATATTAAAACCCTCATCCCCTTCAATGTATATAATATGTTCACTTTTGTACTGAAGGAAGATGAACCAGTTTTGAGTAAAGATGTCCATTTTGAAGATAAAATGCTTAATATCTCAATCTTTCCTATCAGGAAAAATAAAATTTGCGGAGCCATAATCCGTGATCTTTATTCTCCGGAAGTTCAGGGGGAAGAGGTGACCAGCAGGGTAAGTGAGGTAATTGATAAAAACCTTGAAATGGT
>PMNJ01000268.1 GCA_003162595.1 Bacteroidales bacterium
TAACCGAAACGGGTAATAAAATGACTGAAATTGCTTATTTTCTCCGGATCAGGTTTATCATGAATACGGTAAACAAAAGTTTTTCCTCTCAGCTTTTTCCCGACATATTCTGCAACGCGCTTATTCGCCAGGAGCATGAATTCCTCAACGAGCTGGTTAGCAGTACCCATATCGCGGAATTTTATCCCAAGTGGTTTTCCTGCTTCATCAAGTTCAAACTTCACTTCAACCTTCTCAAAAGCAAATGCGCCTGAGGCAAATCTTTTTGCTCTCAGTTGCTGTGCCAGCCTGTGAAGCAAAAGGACCTCCACCTTCATGTCACCTTCACCGGTATCAATCACCTTCTGGGCTTCACTGTATGAAAATCTTTTATCGGAATTGATAATTGTTCTTCCAAACCACTCATCAATCACTTCAGATTTATCATTCAGTTCAAACACCGCTGAATAAGTAAGTTTATCTTCGGAAGGATTGAGTGAACAGATATGATTTGAAAGTCTTTCAGGTAGCATTGGTACAACCCTGTCAACCAGATATATCGACGTGGCTCTCTGCCTGGCTTCCGCTTCCACTAAGGAATCCATTTTCACATAGTGGGTCACATCAGCGATATGAACACCTACTTCCCAGTTACCATTTTCGAGTTGTTTAAGAGAAAGAGCATCATCAAAATCCTTTGCATCTTCCGGATCAATAGTAAATGTCGGCATTTTGCGGAAATCCCGGCGAACTTTAATATCGTTTTCCGTAATTTCTCCAGGAATTTTTTCAGCGTCAGCCTCGACCTCTGAAGTAAAGCTATACGGAAGTTCAAACTCTGCAAGAATAGCATGCATTTCTGTTTCATGCAGACCAGGATAACCAAGTATGTTAATGATCTCTGCAACAGGGTTTTTTGATTTCGGATCCCAGTCGACCACCTTTGCGACAGCTTTCTGTCCCTGTTTTGCACCATTTAGTTTTGATGTCGGAATAAACAGGTCAAATGGCATATTCTTATTATCGGGAATAAGAAATGCAAAGTTAGGCATGATCTCAACAGTTCCTACAAAGGAGGTTCTCCATCTTTCCAGGATCTCCACGACTTCTCCCTCGGGTCTGGCTCCTTTTCTTTTGGCATAAAGCCATACTTTAACCTTGTCGCCGTGAAGAGCCGTTTTCAGGTTTTTAGCTGTGACAAATACATCATCTTCAAGATCGTCGGTTGAGATGAATCCGTATCCCATCCTGGTCATGTCAACAGTACCGGTGATATACCCCCTGGTTATCTTAATTTTGTATTTTCCATGAAATATTTCCTGAACGCTGCCCTGTTTGGAAAGATCCCTCAGGATGTCTGATATCATCTGCATTCCGGAAGAATCGGTAATATTAAGACGTTTGGCGATCTGCTTATAATTAAACCCCTGTTCGGGGGTTTTGGTCAATGTTGCAAGTATTTGTCCGATAAGCGATTCCCTTGAGATGCCGGAATCTCTATTGGCCTTTCCCTTCTTACTCATATTTCAGTTTTTGCGAAGGTACGAAAATGAACCATAAATTTTAATACATTTGGTTGATAATTGGAATGCAATGACTGGTTTGAACTCTATACTTTCCCAATCTACAACAATAGTTACCCGGAAAACCGGAAATGAATATGTGCTTGTACCCATTACTAACAACATAGCAGATATGAACAGCGTCTATACCCTGAATGAGACCGGGGCTTTCATATGGGAACTGATTGACGGGAAACGAAGTATTGAAGAAATAATCATTAAATTGACAAATGAGTACGATATTGATAAACAAAACGCTGAATCAGATGTTTTTACTTTTATAGAAAATATGAGCAAATATCTAATAATACGTTAATTACATTTTTTGCATGAATAGTATTTATAGATAATGTTCGGGAAAATATGAGGAATTTTAATTTAAACATTGCAGGATATAATATAGGGTTTGAGGCTTCAGCAAACGGACCGGAGCTTAAGCCTGCAGCAAGATTCCTCCGGAATATCAAGCCGAACAACAGCTCGGATATCCTTATCCGGGTTCATTCGGAACCATTTAATCTGCCAAAAGGAGCCGAAAGAGTATTCCGGGCTCCATATGTTGAAGTAATAAATGGCATCCAGTTCAATAATGAAACAAACTTCTGGAGTGTCTGGAAATATCGTTCCGAGCTTTATATCTGGACGATCTTCCCACTCTCTTTTTCAGAGAAAAATGCAGTATTGAAATTCTCGCTTACATCTATGGAATGGGATCTCTGGATTTATGGTGCCAGGGATGAGATGGATCCTTTTGAGTATCCCCTGGATGGATTGATCCTGTATTACCTTACTGTTATTAATGGTGATATTATGATCCATGCATCGGGAGTTAACAATGCAGGACATGGTTATNNAAGATTTTCATTATTGAACATGGCCGTGAAAATATGTTGGTCCCATTAAAAGGGGCCAATGCAGTGACACAGGTAATGGCGAACTGTATACAACATAACTGGGGAGCAGATATCATCGCCAGGCTTCTTGGTTCTATTTCGATTATGTGCGGGACAATTCCAGCGTCAAAGCTTTTCTTCAAACCCGACAGAAGTGTAATTGACCTTATCCTCGACAATGAATAACGGGAGGACCAATCGTACGATTGTGAAAGATATCGGACTCACATTACTCGCAGAAGGAAAAACCATCAGGATAAAAGCTCATGGGTACAGTATGTTTCCCTGTATTAAACCAGGTTCCCTCATACTGATCGAACCATTGAACATCAAGGGGATGCCTCGTCCCGGAGAGATAATTGCAATAAAGAGGGAGAACGGGCTTATTGTCCACCGTCTTTCCAGGATAATAAACAAGAACGGTGTTGCATGCTATATCGCCAGAGGAGATAGCAATGCATCCGCTGATAATCCGGTTAAAATCGATAAAATAGCTGGAAGGATAGTTCGTGCCGAATCAACAGGCGAAAACCCTGTTCCTGCTGATATCAGAATTAACTCAAGACCAAAATATTTTATCAACAGAATAAGAGTGATAGGGTTAATTTTGTGGAAGAAAATCAGATTTTGACCCCCTTGGGGGGCGAAAAAATCAGGAGAAAGAAAAAGAATTAGATGAAAGAAAAACTAAAATTATTCCGGGAATCTTTAAAACTTGTCTGGAACAGCTCGCCGGGATGGACATTTGCAAATATTATAATGTCTGTGTTGCGCAGTGTCTTTCCTCTAATGCTTATCTGGCTCCTGAAAATAGTTATTGATGATATTACCAGGGCTGCCACAGTTTCTTCCCCGACTCCGGATATAAATGTGCTTTGGCCGATACTGGCAGTAGTAATAATCTGGTTTCTCGACGAAGCCTCTGCCGATTTCAGTAATTATGTCCGTAAAAAACAGGCTTTGAAACTTGAGGTCTATATGTATGGTTTGTTGCATTCGAAGGCTATAAAACTCGATCTAATCAACTTTGAACGTCCCGAATATTTCGATTGTCTTTCACGCGCCTCTAGAGAAGCCCCTTGGCGCCCGAACAGCATCCTGAATAATCTGGTTTCCATGCTTAGAGGGCTACTCTCCCTGTTACTTATGGCCGGACTTATTTTAACTCTTCATTGGACACTTGCTGTACTTCTTCTGGTTGCAAATATTCCGGGAATTTGGTTGCGGCTCTATTATGCAGATATCCTGTATAATTTTCAGAGAGAGCAGACTCCGGAAGCCAGAAAATCTGCATATTTTAACTGGCTGCTGACAGGAGACAGACCTTCCAGGGAACTGAGGTTATTCGGACTGGGAAATTATTTCATCAGTCTCTTCAGGAAGTCTTTCCTGAAACAAAAAGAGGAAGAGATCAATATCATAAGAAGAAGAACAGTTATAGAATTTGTCTCCAATCTTTTTAAAGCATCAGCTCTTTTGGTTTCCCTGTTGTTTATCGCACACCAAACAATCATTGGAAAACTTTCTTTAGGTCAGATGGCTATGTTCCTGCTGGCGTTCAGGCAGGGAATGATATATATAAAAGATTTATTCAGTTCGCTGGCAGGGCTGTATGAAGACAGTCTCTTCATAGGTGACACATTTGAATTCCTGAATCTGAAGGAAAGTGTCACAGCTTCTGAACCTGTAATTATACCATCCCCTTTAAAGGAAAAAATAGTGGCAGATAATGTCACTTTCACTTATCCGGGGAATAACTTCAGGACTATCAATAATGTTTCATTTGAGATAAAAAGGGGCGAAATAATAGCTCTTGTCGGTCCAAACGGCGCCGGGAAAAGCACCCTTGTAAGGTTGTTATGCAGACTATATGATTCCGATTCGGGAAACATAAAATACGATGGCATTGATGTCAGGAATATTGATCCTGAAGAATACAGGAAGCATTTTTCAGTTGTTTTTCAGGACTTTATGCTTTACAATCTTACAGCCGGAGAGAACATACGGATGGGGAATATTGATGAAAAAAGTCCTGCCGTAAGGATAACTGCATCAGCAAAAAGTACCGGTGTTCACGATTTAATCGATAATCTGCCAAATGGTTATGAAACTGTTATAGGAAATCTGTTTGATGAAAGCCGTGAGCTCAGCTGGGGGGAGTGGCAGAAGATTGCACTGGCAAGAGCTCTCTTCAGGGATGCTCCCATACTGATCCTCGATGAGCCATCCAGCGCTCTGGATGCTGACACGGAATATGATATTTTTAGCAGATTCAGGGAGATAGTTAAAGACCGTACCTCGATTCTTATCAGTCATCGTTTTACAAATGTCAGTCTGGCCGACAGGATAATTGTCCTCGATAAAGGGGAAATTGCTGAAACCGGCACACATGATGAGCTGATGAAGAGAGGGGGGATCTATTTCACCATGTTTACAAAACAGAGCAGCAGGTTTAATAAATGAAAATCAATGTCAAGATAAGGGATGAAGAGCGACTTCTGCTTGAATTATGCCGCCTTGAATTCAGTGATGAACAGATAAACAGGATTCGGTCGCTTCTTCCGGCAATAACCGACTGGAGCTATTTCAGTAACCTTGCCAATGAACATGGTGTTGCTGCACTGGTCTGGTATAATCTTGAAAAACATCAACTTCATTCAGGAATACCTGAGGATGTTGCCTATTTACTGAAGTGTACATTGATGATGAGCCTGGGCCGGAATACTTTCAACACCGAATCGATGGGTGAGGTTCTCCGGTTGCTTAATGCAGAGAATATCAAAGTTGTAATTCTTAAAGGACTGGCACTTGAGAATTCCGTTTATGGCAGTCAGGGATTACGGCAGATGTCGGATGTTGATATCCTGATAAACAGAGATGAGTGCTTAAAAGCACGTAAGATTCTTATCCGTAACGGATATGAATCACTTCCTGTGAAATCATTTTTTCATAAACGGATTCTGGCCTATTATGGCAAGCATCTTCCTTCACTCATTAAGAATGGGACTTCTGTCGAAATACACCATGAGCTTTTCGGGCTAAGAAACATCGAAATGACTAAAATGCTGCACGATAGCAGCTATTTGGTTGAGATAAAGGGAGAAAAAACCTGGTTTCCTCAGTCTCAGATCTTCTTTCTTTATCTGGTCAGGCATCTCTGGATGCATGAGATGAATAATGAATCGCAACTCAGGTTATACACTGATCTGATTGTTCTGATTGAAAAACATAATTATGAGATATTAAATTATAATCTCCTTAAGTGTGCCTCAGATGCGGGTATGTCGGAGATACTTGCATGGCATCTGGAGCCGTTAAGAGATATATGGGGTGTTTCTTTTCCGGGATGGCTCAACGACTTCATTGATAAATGGCATAATGAGGATTTTAACAACAGGTTCTTTTCCTTCCTGAAGAGTCCAAAGAATAACCCGCCAGGTGATAAGCCAGTATTTTATCGTCATATTATAGGTGAAATTCCCGGATTCCATCGTAAGTTTTTATTTGTTTTAGGAGATCTCTTCCCCTCTGTCAGTTTCATGAAGAACCGTTACAAATGTAAAAGTACGTGGAGGGTATTGCTTTACTATCCGCATAGGTTAGGGAAAGTTTTATGGTTATTAAAATAACGAAGGGGAGATGGGGAGAATGGGAGAATAGGGGAATTCTCTGTGGTTAAAAAAGATTATCGGGTTAACCTGACGCATGGAAAGCAGTAAATTGGTTAGAATATTAAGTTCACCTCATCAAGGAGAATCAGGAAAATCTGAATTATTTTCAAAAAAACCATAAATAACTCTAAAAATATTTTGTGATTTACCTCTTTTTTGTTTAATTTTATAACTGAAGTCAAGTTCAAGGCAATATTGATTCTGGCAATAATGAACAAGTTTCAGAAAGAAACTCTAAAGATGAGGTTACTAAAACTTGCATCGTTGAAAAGCACGGGGGCGCCTGCCGAGCTGGCATTAAGATTTGAGATAAGTGAACGAAGCATAAAGAGGATTGTTAAAGAGCTCCGCGAAGAGGGAACAGATCTAAGGTACAGCCAGGCGAGGCGATCGTATGTAACAGAAGAAGATTATCAATAATATGTTGTATAACATATCGATCATCCATTTTTCTGTCCCCGGCGTTTTTTAAAATTGTATAATAAAGTCTTTGTCATTTGAATTAATATGGGTTTTAGTTTAGTAAATATCAGCATCGGGAAGTGGATTAGTCGCAGAATTTTTAGGAATTCCGGCTTTTCAGCGCATTCCGGTTTTAAAGGTCGTTCCTCGCTGCGTTTTTCGTGCTTTTAGTCTCGTTCTTCTGAACGGAAGGTCGTCCTGACCGAGACCCCCACCCCGGGAGAGTGCTGATTATCTCCCGGGGTTTTTTTTGGGGGGGTTATATATTATTAACGATATAAACATTATTATTCAGATAGTACAAATATTATATGATACGAGTATTGCACTTTCATCGAAATGAAAACTAATAAGAATTCACCTCTTCTGAAGGGAGGCAAATGGGTAAAACTCAAAAATAAATGAAAGGATTTGTCTATATAATGACAAATAACAATAATTCCGCCCTCTACACCGGAGTTACCAGTGATCTAAAGGAACGTATACTTCAGCATAAAACGAAAAAGTACGCGAATAGTTTCTCTGCAAAATATAACATATGCAAATTAGTCTATTTCGAAAGTTGCGAAACGATAAAGGAAGCCATAAAAAGAGAGAAACAAATTAAGGCGGGTAACAGAAATAAAAAAATTGAACTGATAAATGAGACGAACCCGGAATGGGATGACTTAAATTTAATTCTGGATGGGAGTATGGGATTGCCACGCCCTCCTTACCCGCCTTCGCCGAGGCTTCAGCGGGCACAGTCGGGCTCGCAATTGACACTGCAAGTAAGGTTAATTCTGGCTGGGAGCAGAACCGGGGTAAGTAAAATCCCCGGTCATTGCGAGGAGCGAAGCGACGAAGCAATCTCATGGAATAGCAAGAAATTTAATTAAATAAGACCACATTGCAAATCGATATTTCCGTTGCTATTTACCTTTTTGATTTAAGACCAAGCAGCAGAGCTGCGAAATATTTGTAGAAATGAAATTATAAGATTAAACCTCAGGTGCAGAGCACCG
>PMNJ01000325.1 GCA_003162595.1 Bacteroidales bacterium
TGTATTGTTGAACAGTTCGGATTAGCTATTATTCTATCACCCTTCTTAATAACATGATTGTTTATTTCAGGAACGATCAGAGGAACATTTTTATTCATACGCCAGAATGAGGAGTTGTCAATTACGACGGTCCCGTTTTTTGCAAAAACCGGGGCCCATTCCCCTGATGTCGATGCACCGGCGGAGAAGATAGCAAATTCAGGCTTTGTTTCAACCGCTTCCATAACACTAATAACCTTAACAGGCTTTCCTTTAAAAATGACCTCTTTACCAACCGATTTCTCTGAAGCAGCAGGCAGCAACTGTGATACAGGGAAGTTTCTCTCTTCCAGTACTTTTATCATTGTCCTGCCAACCATTCCGGTGGCTCCCACTACAGCAATTTTCATATTTATTTATTTGGAATAATTTAAGTTATTGTTTAAATTTACTGTGACATTAAAACTGTCAAAATTAGCTTTTTTTTCAATTCGTCCCGCTGCATGAAAAAAGTTATTTTGTTGGCTTTATTAATGCCGGTACCGGCATTTGGCCAAATTGTCGAAAACTTCGAATCAGAAAGTGTTTTTAACTGGATTCAAAGTCCCGAAAATCGTTGGAAAGCCGATACAACTGCGAGCCTTTCCGGAAAGTTCTCACTTCATCATGTTTTTGATAATCCTGATGCCGGTACCGACCGGATCGGAATCAAGGTTAATAACCTGCATCCGGCTGAGGGAATTACCAGATGGTCATTCATTGTCAGGTATGGATATGATCCTTCATCTTTAAATAACTGGTCAGTATTCCTTATGTCTGATAAGGGTCCTGAAAGTATGTCACCGGAAGCAGGAACAAATGGATTTGCAATAGGAGTCAATCTTACAGGATCGGATGATACTCTGCGACTCTGGAAAGTAAAAGGGAATAATATTACAACTGTAATTAATTGCCGGATAAACTGGCAAACGGATATCGGAGTAACCTGTCCGGCGAAAATATTTGTTGAAAGATCAAAGGATGGAAACTGGAACATTTCAATCAGCAAAATGGATGGAACTCTTATTGGTATTGCTTCCGGTACTGACATTGAATTATTCAGTCAGGAATGGTTTGGAGTATATTACCGATACTCTTCAGCACGCGACAGACTTCTCTGGCTCGATGATATAAATATTGATGGGCCTTTTTATGAAGATAATGAAGCTCCTGTTATTACAAGATGTGAATTATCGGGAAAGAAGTCAGTGGAAATCACCCTGAATGAAGAGCCTGACAACGGGATAATGATTCCGGAAAATGTTTCATTAAATGTTGAAGAGAACAAGTCAATAAGTGTAGTAAAAAAGGATAATCTGAAATACCAGGTTGAATTTTCCAACGAATTTATTAACAGATCTGTAGATACTTTGATGGTTAAAAGATTATGTGATGTCTCCGGAAATTGTACTCATAATATTAAAATTGGGTTTACTGCTGTTTGGGCCTGTACCGGAGACGTTGTAATATCAGAAATCATGGCCGATCCGTTACCTGAAGTCTCATTGCCCGGTAAAGAATATATTGAAATAACAAACACAACCGGATACACTTTCAATCTAAAAAACTGGAACCTCTCAACTTCTGATCAATCTTCTCTGTTTCCCGAAACATCTATCCCTCCTTCAGGAATCATAATACTCTGTTTGCCACAGGATACTTTGCTTTTTCAAAAGTTCGGAAGAGTTATCGGTTTGAAGCAATTCCCTTCTCTTACCGATGGAGGAAGGATCTTGTATATCTCAGATAGTACCCGTACTTTCATTCATGGAGTGGAATACTCTTCAACCTGGTATAAAGATGATTTAAAATCGAAGGGCGGATGGTCGCTTGAAATGATAGATACAAGGTTCCCGTTTTACTACCAGGACAACTGGAGAGCCTCAGAATCAAAGAATGGAGGTACCCCGGGGTCTGTAAATTCAGTTGCGGAAAATAACCCGGATATTTCATTCTTTGGAATTCAGAATGTTTATCCTGCTGACAGTTCTACCATTCATATCCGTTTTTCTGAGCCGGTTTTTAATCTTGCCGGTAAACCAGTAAAGATAAAAATTGGAGAGAAAGGGATAACTGATATTTCTCCGAGGGACCCTCTTTTTCGTGAATTCACTGTCAAACTGGCTGATCCTCTTAAGAGAACAGAAATTTATCAGCTAGAGATTCCGGACGGTGTTTTTGATTTCGCGGGCAACCGGATGCAAAAATGCGATTTTAGTTTTGGTCTTTCCGAGCCGGCAGAACCGGGAGATATTCTTTTTAATGAGGTACTTTTCAATCCTCTGCCTGGTGATCCTGATTATCTGGAACTTTTTAACTGCTCAGGGAAAGTTATTGATGCCTCACGATTGAAGATAATCTCTATAAACGATGCTTCCGGTGACAAGTCAGAAGCTATCCCGGTCTCAGGCGAAGACAGATGTATACTGCCGGGAGAGTATTATGCCATTGCCACAGACACAAAAAAGATTTCAGAACGATATTTTTCAACTGATCCTGATCATCTTTTTGAAACTGAATCACTTCCTTCAATGCCCGATGATAAGGGACATCTGATCTTATATAACAGGGAGCTTGACAGGATTGATGAGTTAGTATATAATGATGACATGCACTATTCACTCCTGTCGACTCATGAAGGAGTTGCTCTTGAAAAAACCGATCCCCGGAGTGAATCTGAAGTGGCAGCCAACTGGCATTCTGCGACCGAAAGTTCCGGATGGGGAACACCGGGGGCATCAAATTCGGTGTTTGCAGAAATGCCGTCAACTTCTGACAAAGTAGTTCTTTCATCGTCAAAAATAACTCCTGATAGCGATGGCAATGAGGATTTTCTTACTATCAGGATGAATCTTAAAGGAAATGGGAATGTTGTGTCGGTGATGGTCTTTGATGAAGCAGGAAATTATGTGAGGAAGATCGCATCAAATCTTTACGCCGGTTCTGAGGTGTCTGTTATCTGGGATGGAACCGCTGATAATGGCTCCCTTGTTAATACAGGTATTTATATTTTACTTATCACTTTATATGACGATGCCGGTAAAACTGAACGATGGAAAAAAGTCTGTACGGTTATAAGAAACTAAAGTATAAGATTAAGGCTAAGGCTAAGGTTAAGAACCTCTCAACCTTAACCTTAACCTCAACCTCTTAAGAATCATAACGACGAAATCAACTCAGTCATAATTGTTGTCATCCGGGCTTCGGTTTTAGCAGCCTCATTCTGAACAGATTCGTGTGTTGTGTACTCAATTTTTCCTTCTACACCCAGATCGGTAATTACACTGACAGCAAAACAAGGGAGATTCATGTGCCGTGCAATGATAACCTCAGGAGTTGTTGACATTCCGACTGCATCTGCACCGATAATCCTGAAATATCTGTATTCAGCAGGCGTTTCAAAGGTAGGGCCGCTTGTAGATAAATAAACACCTTTATGGATTCTTATATTATTTTCTTCCGCAATAAGCAATGCTTTATTTACGAGGTCCTTATCATAAGCTTCTCCCATATCCGGAAATCTGACTCCTATCCTTTCATCGTTTAGTCCAATCAACGGATTTGGCAGAAGATTAATATGATCTGTAATTACCATTATATCTCCGATCTGGAACGAAGGATTTACTCCTCCGGCTGCATTGGAAAGAAATAAGCATTTGATCCCAAGGTATTTCAGCACTCTTACAGGTAATGCCACATGTTGTGCTCCATAGCCTTCATAGTAATGGAACCTTCCTTTCATTGCAACGATCTTCTTCCTCCCGAATTCTCCGTAGATGAGTTGACCTGCATGACCTTCAACTGTTGAGAGCGGGAAATTTGGGATATCTTTATAATCAATTTCAATGCGCTTATCAATTTTAGCTGTAAGTTCGCCAAGCCCGGTTCCCAGGATTATACCGGCATCAGGATCAATAATCCCTTTTGCTCTCAGAAACTTTGTTGTTTCGATGATTTTTTCTAACATAGTTAATTATCAGATTATCAAACTCATCTTTATCTTCATTCAAAAAATGTATTCCAATAGGGATATAAAAAAATGCTGATCTTATCGATTGTGCAATATTAGTAAATTCCCGCAATCGCACTGCATCTTTTTCTGTTGTAAACAGATACCTCTTTGCCGACTGCAGATTATTATAAGCTGAAGAAAAACCAAGCAGATCTTTTTCATTAAAACTATGGTGATCAGGGAACGTGAGATGGATTATCTCGCTGTAACTCTTTTGTAGATAATCTTTTAGAGGTTGTGGATTGGCGATTCCTGTTATAAGAACAATCCCGCAACCGGCACATTCTGAAAAATCAGTCTGAGTTCCATCATGGCAATCTTCAAAAACAGGTACAGGTGGTTTATATCTGAATGTTGTAAAATACAGATTCTGATACGGTGATTTGTTTATTTCTTTTACTATAAGTCTTCTTTGAATAGGGGAGATATTTTCCGGACATTTCGTGATCAGTATCAAATCGGCTCTCCTCATATTTCCTTTGCTTTCCCGCAGATTGCCATAAGGAAGCATATGGTCTCTGAAAATAAGTCTGTCATAATCAGAAAGAAGTATCGAAAAACCAGGGGTTATTCTTCTATGCTGGAAACCATCGTCCAGAATAATCACATCAGTTTCCGGATATTCCTGAAGAATTCTCTTTACCCCATGAACCCTGTTTCTGTCAACTGTTACCAGAACATCAGGGAAGTTACGGAATATCTGCATCGGTTCATCACCAATATCAATGACCCGAGCTGCTGATGAAGCAATTCTGAAGTCGCGGGTTTCTCTCTTATAACCTCTGCTAAGTGTTGCTACTTTAAAATTCTCCCGGAGCAATCCGGTAACGTATTCAGTATGCGGGGTTTTACCTGTACCGCCAACTGTTATATTCCCGACACAAATTATGGGAAAAGAGAACTCCACAGAGGGAATAATTCCGGCATCGTATAAAAAATTTCTGAAGCCAGTTATAAGACCGTATATAAACGAAACAGGATAGAGTAGTATATTCTTTATATGTATCATTCTATTTAGCAGTGCCTAAAGTGCCTAAGGTGCCTGGAGTTGATCCATTTTTTAACTCTAAGTACTTCAAACTTTAGGCACTCCAAACTTTCCCCTTATTGTATGTCAATGAAATATGGTAGCCGTGCCTGTATTCCCGACATATCTTTAATTTCCTGAACCATATTATAATACTTTACCGATTCTCCAAGTTCGTTTTTCAGGATGCTCTGCTTTACTTCTCCGGTAAGCTGAGAAAAAATTCTTGTATATGGGTCCTCAAGTACCGGTAGTTCTTTTACTGAGAAAGATTCAATACCTGCAAGCTTTGCAGCACCTTTAATTGCATCTTTAAGTCCGCCTATTTCGTCGACAAGACCAATTTTCAGCGCGCTGGTTCCGCTCCAGACTCTTCCCTGCCCGATGCTGTCGACCGATGCTGAACTCATCTTTCGTCCAGAAGCAACTTTACTGACAAAATCGCTGTAAATCTTTTCAATACTTAACTGCATTATTTCTTTTTCATAGGGCTTCATTGGCCGGAGTATCGAAGGGAAATCTGAATTCTTATTTGTATTTATAATTTCAGTTGTTAATCCGAGTTTCTCTTCCAGAAGCTTACCGGCATTTGGTATCAGACCGAAAACACCTATTGATCCTGAAATAGTCATCGGATCGGCGTAAATTTTTGTCCCGGGGGCAGAAATAAAGTACCCTCCGGAGGCAGCATAATTCCCCATAGATACCACAACCGGTTTTACTTTTGCTGAAAGATCCAGCTCCCGCCACATCAAATCCGAAGCAGTCGCACTGCCCCCCGGGGAGTCAACTCTCAGAACTATTGCCTTAACAGAAGTATCGAGCCTGACCTTTCTGATCTCATCGGCATAATAATTTCCTCCGATGTTGGAATCGTTCCCTTTGCCGGTTACAATAGTACCGGATGCATAAATAACAGCTATTTTGTTCTTTACTGAATACGTTGTTTTTGTGTCCGGGACTTTACTGTATTTGGTCATGGTTATCAGGCTAAGTTCTTTGTCCTTACTTATTCCTGACATAATTTTAAGAGTATCTATTAATTCATCACGGTATTTCAATCCGTCAACAAGTTTAGTTTCAAACGCTCTGGATGCCAAATTCCCGTCAAGATTATCAGCAAGCCTGTTAAGCTGGTCAGCAGGTATGCTTCTTGATTTCGATATGTCTTCAATAACCTGGTTCCACAATGAGCCTGCATAATCTTTTATCTGCGCTCTGTTATCCTCGCTCAATTTATCAAGAATAAACGGTTCCACTGCGCCTTTAAATTTACCGTGCCGAGTCACCTGGACATCAACGCCGATCTTCTCCAGAGCTTTTTTGAAGAACATTACTTCACTGCTCAGACCCTTGAAATCGACCATTGATCCGGGGTTAATATAAATCTTGTCAGCTGAAGTAGCCAGATAATAGCACTCCTGCGTAAGGATATAATCGGAATAAGAGACAACAAACTTGCCTTTTTCCCGGAATTTCAGAAGAGCGTTCCTGATCTCTTCAGTTGTTGCCCAACCTGAGGGAAGAAGTCCGTTTTCAATCAGAATGCCCTTAATCTTTCTGTCACCTGAGGCTTTTTCAATGTTATTGAGTATTTCATTCAGTCCGGGTGCCGGAGATAACGTCAGATTAAACAGGTCAATTCCGGCAAGCGGATTTTGATCTCCTCTATCTGGAATCGTTACACCTGCTTTCAGTACCAGAATAGAATTATTACTAATAGAAACGGGTTTGTTCCCCGATGAAACAATGGCGCTAAAACTGGCAAGCATTACAATGAAGAAAAGAACAGAAGCAATTATTATTCCTGTAATAGTCGCCAGCGTGTATTTTAGAAAGCTTTTCATTTTTAAACAATTTAATGGTATGAATTATAAATATATAAAAAACAAAATGAATTTGTAAAGGTATACATATTTAATACTTTTGATATCAGATTTGTTTGATTATGAAGATTGTATTTCTTGGTATCGGAACAAACCTTGGCAACAGGGAATGCAATCTTGAAGAAGCTGTGGCAAGAATTGAGGAGTTCATAGGCCCGATCCTGGTTTCTTCTTCAATCTATGAGACTGAACCGTGGGGATTTCATGCAAAAGATGAATTTCTCAATAAGGTAGTTAAGGTTAAAACGGAGCTTCCCCCTTCAGGATTACTGGGAAGAATTCTTATGATAGAATCTTTATTAGGCAGAATCAGAGGTCAGGTCCGATATTCATCGCGGCTGATCGATATTGATATTCTTCTGTATGAAGATATGATTGTGGAAGAAGAAAGTCTGAAAATCCCGCATCCGTTGTTACAACAAAGAAAATTTGTATTGGTACCACTTTGCGAAATTGCATCTGAGATAATTCATCCGGTTCTGAAAAAATCAATTGCTGAGTTATTGGAAATATGTGAGGACAGGGGAGAAGTGAAAAAGTACAAATAAAAAGCATCATGTTTTGTTCATTGACCCTCTTTTTAATTTTCCCCCAAGGGGAAAAAAATTCTCTGCATTCTACCCTAGTTTAGCTAAACAACAGAGTATTATCGCCCCTTCAGGGGAGATGCCGCGAAGCGGCAGAGGGGTTTTGTACCAGTAAAAGAATTCTCTGGGGGGATGGCCGCGAAGCGGCCAGAGGGCATTTCTACAGTAACCCGTTATCCGCAAAACTATAGTAATCTTTGTCAGAGATAATAAGATGATCGAGAAGCTGGATGTCCATCAGATTGCCTGCCTCTTTTATTTTCTGAGTTATTTTTGAATCAGATTCGCTTGGATTAAGATTTCCTGAAGGATGATTATGGCAAACAATAATCCCTGAAGCAAGATATTCAATAGCTTTTTTCATCACTATGCGTACATCTGTTACAGTGCCGCTAATACCACCCTGACTCAGTTTCATTCTGTTGATCACTTTATTTGACCTGTTCAGGAACAAAATCCAGAACTCTTCATGCACAAGGTCAGAAAGTAATGGTTGAAAAATATCAGCAACATCTTTTGAGCTTCGTATCTGAGGAACGACCTGAACTTCAGCCATCTTCCGTCTCCGACCAAGCTCAAGAGAAGCAGCAATCGTAACAGCCCTTGCAGTGCCTATACCACGTATCTTCTTGATGTCTGCAATGGTAAGTTTGCCAAGACTATTCAGGTTATTGTTAACAATACCTAATAACTCGCGACCAAGATCAACGGCAGATCTGTCCTTTGTTCCGGAATTGATAAGGATTGCCAGCAGTTCGGCATCACTCAGACTTGACGAACCTTTCTGGATAAGCTTTTCCCTGGGTCTGTCCTCAACAGCCCAGTCTGTAATTTTTAGTGACATCTAGCAGCAATTTGAAATGCATATGCAAGATAATCAAATCTGACTAAATTACAAAGATAAAATGGTGCACGACTCAGGACGCACGACGCAAGGGGAACCTCGTTATGTTTAAATTTTAATGGATTTTTCCATAGTGGGTCGTGAGTCGTGCGCCCTGTGTCATATAAAAAAAGGCCGTACCATAACGATACAGCCACCTGACATATTATTGAATAATATTATAAACTGCTAACGTGCTTAACAATTGAGGATTTGAGGTTTGAAGCTTTTTTCTTGTGAATAATATTCTTCTTTGCAAGTTTGTCGAGCATAGAGGTTAATTTTGGAAGAAGCACTGCAGCCTCTTCCTTGTTGCTTGTTCCACGAAGTGTTTTGAGAGCATTACGCGTTGTTTTTGCATAATATTTATTGTTCTCTTTTCTGACATCGATCTGCCTGATCCTCTTTTCTGATGATTTATGATTTGCCATGTATATATGAATTATCTTCTAACTCTAAAAATTGTAGTCCATAGGGGAATCGAACCCCTGTTACCAGGATGAAAACCTGACGTCCTAGCCACTAGACGAATGGACC
>PMNJ01000147.1:0-1785 GCA_003162595.1 Bacteroidales bacterium
TGTTACACGATGCAGGCCTGATAAGTTTCTATGACGGATCAGATAAGAAAGAGAGGTATTTCATTAATATAGCGGGACTAGGATTTGAATCGGTTGTCGTAAAAAGAACAAATTATCAGAAAGATCAGGGCCGGGGAGGCAAACTGATATATTTCTATAACCTGTTGATGAGTCTTATTTCATACAAAAACACGAAGGCGGAGATTATAATAGATGGTGAAAAGATCAAGGCTGATATTTTCTCTTTAAATGTTGGTAACGGACGATATTGCGGAGGAGGTATGAGACAGACCCCCAGGGCTTTACCTGATGACGGGCTGCTTGATATGACGATAATAAAAGGGATGGGTAAGTTTGAGATAATAAGAAACCTGAAGATTCTTTATGATGGCACAATTCTTCAGCATCCTAAAATTGACGGGTATAAGTGTAAAAATATAAAGGTCAGTTCAGAGTCTCCAATGTATGCCGAAGCTGATGGAGAATCTCTTGGTCAGACTCCTGCAGAATTCAATATTATCCCGGAAGGAATTAAGATTGTTTATGGAACTAAAATTATTCCATAACCTTTATCTCAAATAGTTTGGGCCACCTTTTTCCTGTAACAAAAATCCTGTTACCCTTGCTATCATAGGCAATACCATTTAGTACATCGGTCTCTGCGTCGCGGTCCGCGGTGGGCAGAATTCCTTTTAAATCAATATACCCGAGAACTTTACCTGTTGCAGGATCGATCCTCGCAATATGATTGCTAATCCAGATATTGGCCCATATTTCACCATTAATGTATTCCAGTTCATTTAAAGAGTCTCGTTTCTTCTCATTATCGTAAACCTCAATTTTCGAGATAACGGTAAACATATCAGGCTCATAGAAATACAAAACATTTGTTCCATCGCTCATAACAATCTTGTCATCCATTGTCGTTAAACCCCAACCTTCGGTTGCATAATAGATCTTGTTAATCAATTTAAAATCCGATTTATTATATATAAATCCGACCTTACTTTTCCAGGTTACCTGGTATATACGTTCCCGGTAGAGAGCGATACCCTCACCAAATAATGAGTTATCAAGGTTAAGCTGTCTGACGACCTTACCTGTTTCCAGGTTCACTTCCCGCAACGATGATGCACTTTCTCCCGTACCTTCAAATAATACCCCGTTATCATAAAAAAGTCCCTGAGTGAATGCATCCCTGTCGTGGGGATATGTATGAATTACCTTATAACCATACTTTTTTGGAACAATGTCAGAATAGACTACTATAAAACGGGTAATGGTATTCTTAGGTTTACCTCCTTTATACGCTGCAACCTTAAATGATTTTCTCCCGGTGGTAACGGTGAAATCAGGAGGCACAGTATATTCCCATGGATCTGATTTAATCGTTGTTAAATATTTCCCATTAAAATATATAATCACAGAGTCGGGTACTGTTTTTTTATCCTCAGGAGCCAGAGTAATTTTAACAGGTTGTTTGAGTTTAAAACCGGCATCTTCATCNNGTTTCTTTTATTTTTCCTGATCGGCCTGAGCATGATAGTGTCCATATCAGGAGAAGCAAAACGGAGAAGGCAACTAGATATTTTTGATAATCAGTTTTCATTAATCGTTGGTATTCGGGGTAAACAATCGTTTAAAGATACTTTTTCGTGTCGAAGATATTCTTTTCTGTGCCTCCTTCTCCTGAAGTTCATAAGGGGTCAGTATCTGCCATACGCCACTCCAACCCGGAAAACCCCCGATGTTTTTATCATCAATATAGATGTCTGCATTTATTTT
>PMNJ01000147.1:1820-4973 GCA_003162595.1 Bacteroidales bacterium
CCACTGCAATCTTTATACCTGTATAGTCAACCATTCAATTTTTATCTTATTTCTGCAAATCTAATAATAAATGAGACAAGAATAACTCAATTAAAATATCCTGAAAGATCAGTCTACTGAAATTTATCTTAATTTTACTTCCCTTCTGAATATAATATCTCATTTCAAGATGAAACATTTTCCAAATTTTATAACATCGCTTAACCTGGCATCGGGATTTATTGCTATTATTTTTGCTGCAAATGGAAACCTTGTAACCGCTTCATGGTTTATACTTGCGGCAATGTTATTTGATTTTCTGGATGGCTTATCGGCCAGGCTACTCAAGGCATATTCTGAAATAGGAAAAGAACTCGACAGTCTTGCAGACATCGTAAGCTTTGGTGTTGCACCCGGAATTATCATTTATCAACTGCTTAATAGTTCACTTTCATTATATTCCCCGATCATAGTTAATTCCAACGGAATCAGAGCATCACTTATACTTATCTTCCCTGTTATTATGCCTGTCTGTGGAGCTTTGCGACTGGCTAAATTTAACATTGATACAACTCAGGCTACGACCTTTAAAGGTTTGCCTATCCCTGCAAATGCTCTTTCTGTGATTTCAATTGTTATTGCCGGACATTATTCACAATCGCTGCTATTAAACTCATTTACCGGGTCCCCTTTCTTACTTATTCTCTTTACCATTATTTTATCCTTATTAATGGTTAGCAGGATACCATTGCTTTCTCTCAAGGTTTCAAACCTGAAGTTAAAAGGGAATGAAGGAAGGTATATTCTTGTTGTACTGGTATTAATTGCCTATTTGATTTTTGGGGCCTTAGCAATCCCTTTAATAATTCCCCTTTATATTATTTCCTCAGCAATATCACTTCTCTTCTGATCTATTGTTATCCTTTTTCGGAAAATTTCTTCTCGTAAACAGATAATGCAAATTTTATTACTAACCAGCATAATAGAATAAATGCCGGCCAGATGAGGTATTGAAGAATTTGACTTATATACATTTCTTATTATTTTATATTTTCATTGCCTTTTATTATATTGGCGTGCGGTATGCGGTACGCGGTGTGTGAGGTGGAGTAAATTTTAACCTCCCCGCAAACCGGTTACCTGTTATCGCAAACCCTAATATTTATGTTCCTCCGAGTTCATCTCTGCTTCAGTGATCTTGTTATTATTGATTGACTTCCAGGCATACCAGATGTAAGCTATAACAATCGGGATAATAAATGAAACATACATCATTGTCTTTAAGGTAAAAAGACTCGATGAGGCATTTCTGATTGTCAGGGAGCTCTTAAGATCGAAAAGCGAAGGATAAAATGATGTTCCATTAAACCCGGCTAAAAGAAACAAGGAGAAAACTGCAAACATGGTACCAACTCCTGAAAACCAGATTCCCGAAAAGCTTCTCCTGAAAAGTGTAATGCCTATTCCATATAAAACTCCGACTACTCCAGCAAGAAAAAGTATCAGAACCACAGGCATTTGAATGAGATTATGCATGTATTTAAACTTTTCTATTGTTACTGTGCCGGTTAAAGGGTCAGATGAAAACCCTTTAGAAAAAAGCAGGGAAATAACAAAGAACAGGAAGAAGATCAGAAAAGGGATAGAATTGGCAATTAATGCTTTTCCAGATCTCCTGATCAAAGCTTCATCATCAAGAGTATTGATTATATACAATAACCCATTAATTCTGGAAAGGAATAATACTGCGAACCCAAGCGCAAGGTTTCGCACATTCAGTAAAGCTTCAAGGCCATACCAATGAGTTGCCCAGTGGACCTGGTTCATCTGGTTAAGAGTAAACATAGCTCCTGTGAAAAAAGTTGCTACTGCCACTCCTATAAGAAACGGTCCCAGGGAGCCATTCAAAAACAGAAACAGGTCGAATGTTTTCTGACCCAGAATATTATCAGGTTTGGATCTGAATTCGTATGCTATAGCCTGGATGGTAAAACTGAACAGTATGGCAATCCAGACCCAGTAAGCTCCTCCGAAACTGGTTGCATAGAAAAGCGGAAAAGAGGCAAAAAACGCTCCTCCGAAAGTTACTAATGTTGTGAATGTGAATTCCCATTTCCGCCCCAGCGTATTAACAATCATTCTCTTTTGAGTGTTGTTCTGAGGCAGGCAATAGATCATAGACTGGCCCCCCTGTACGAACATGAGGAAGACCAGCAGACTGGCCAGAATCGAAACTATGATCCACCAATAGTGTTGAAGAAAGGGTAGAGATATCAATGCAGTCATAATATAATCCTCCTAATGTTTGGGTCCGGTTTTAATCTGTTTTACCATGATTGATACCTCTGATATAAGCAATGCGGTGAACAGAACAGCAAAAAGAATGAATGTTGTAATCACCGACCCTGTACTGATTTGTGAAACAGCTTTCGAAACCGTCATCATATCCTGGATTATCCAGGGCTGGCGGCCAATTTCGGTTAGTAACCAACCCAGCTCACTGGCAATATAGGGTAAAGGTATTGACAGCAGTGCTATCCATAAAAACCATTTGTTGTCCGAAATTGTCCCTTTAAACAGAAGATAGAGCGCCACTGAAAAAATCATAATGAAAAGGAACCCCAGTATAACCATAAGGTGAAAAGAATAAAACGAGACTGTAACGTTCGGGATATCATTCTCGGGTTTATCAATGGAAGCATAGCCGAAATATTTAAAATATCTGTTTTGGAACTCATTATCTTTGAAAACCTTTTTAATGGACGCAATAAGTGCGGTGTCATTAATAAGTCTGGCTTTTTTGTATGCTGCAAGAACTGTCATGGCATATCTGCCCCTTAGTATTTTTTCACCTGTTGGAATTATCTCAAGCTTCTCATTACCTGAGATATGATCTGAAAGTCCCTGAACATAGGAATCTCTGTCACCTCCGGTCAGAACTGAGAGTAACCCGGGTATTTGTATTTTAAGAGCGAATTCTTTAACATTCTGATCCCCTATTTTTTTGTCGGTATTTTTCAGTACTCCGAAAGCTATCAGCCCGGCATTACTTTTACCTTCGTACAGAGCTTCCATAGATGCAAATTTAACAGGCTGCACTTTTGACACGGTTCTGGCTGATTCATCTCCGGTATAGGCAACCATAAGAGAGGATAAAAGTCCGAATACACCGGC
>PMNJ01000147.1:4993-9747 GCA_003162595.1 Bacteroidales bacterium
GCATTTGCAACCAGAATCCAGAGCGCTGAGAGATTGGCCCCGATAGCTACCAGCCATGTAGAAACCAGATGAAATTTTTTATTCACTTTATTCCAGCCGAAAAACATAACTGCAACGAACGTNNGGTGCACCGAAAATATCACCGACAAACCACGAGTAATTTGACCAGTTTGTGCCAAACTCAAATTCAAGAATAATACCTGTTGCAATGCCAATTGCAAAGTTAATTCCAAAAAGAGTCATCCAGAACCGGGTAATTCGTCTCCATTCTTCATTACCCGTTTTAACATATATGGTCTCCATAATGGCCAGGATGAAGGATAATCCAAGCGTAAGTGGTACAAATAGCCAGTGGTAAACTGCTGTAAGAGCAAATTGAGCCCTTGACCAGTCTACAAGGCTCAAATCAATGTTGTCTATCATGCTTATCGGATGAATTAGTTAATTGATCAAGGACGTGTTCACTTCTCTCTTTGTCATTGGGCCAATTTTTATAAAGAAAATCCTGAAAGAAGAAGATCCTTAATACCGCAAACATAATAAAAAGTTTAATTATGATTATCACCCAGACCTTTCTTCCCCACCCCGACATATTCCTGAATCCATCATAATAAAAATGGAATAGCCTTTTTAGAAGAGATGAAGTTTGTTTCATATGAGGGTCCGTTTCTCCTGAGATAATATACTTAATCAGTGTTACTTGAAAATGCTTCTTAAATACTATTCTGCTGGGTCATCATCTTTTGAAAAGAATGGCATCTGGGTTTGGTTTCCAATATTTTCACCGGATAAACCTGAAGTGATCTTCTGTACTGCCTTAAAGTTATAAAAGAATTCACGAGCAAATACCCTCATTACAGTATAAGCCGGTATCCCTAATATCATACCCGGTATTCCGGCAGCAAATCCTGCAGCGAGTACAACAATAAAGACTTCAAGAGGATGAGCTCTGACACTATTGGAAAATATAATCGGCTGGAATACAATATTATCGATTAAATGTGTCACAGCTTCTACAATTATCATGTATGTCACAAGTGGTATTACAACAGTCGTAATATCCTGATTAATATGCGAAGCAACACCCATTGTTATTGCTATCGCCAATCCGATCCAGGGTCCTGCATAGGGAATAACATTTAGTATTCCGATTATAAGTCCCATTACCAGCGCCTGTTGAAAGTCTATACCGGCAATAGTCATTCCGATGGTAACAAGAATCATTATGCAGGTGCTCTGGATTACAATTCCGATAAAATACCTGGTAAGAAGTTTTTTGATTGAATTAAGAGCCCTCGTTACATTATCTACATATTTATCAGGTACCCACATTAATATGGATTCAAAAAACAATCGCTGGTCTTTCAGGAAGAAAAAGGTAATAAATGTAATTGAGAATATTGCAATAATGACATTCCCAAGAATACTTATGAGGGAACCGATAAAATTCTGTATCATGTTAATATTGAGAATTCCGGCAACCTTTTTTACAATGTAATCCTGAATAGTAATGTTTTGCGGTATATCCTTGTTTATTGCCCTGACCAGATGCTCAACTTTATTTATAGGTACGGCAACAATCTGAACAATTTTTTCGCTGTCGATTGTTGAAAAATAATTTATCTGCCGGGTAACGAGAGGAACAAAAATAACAAAAAACAGAATAATTGCTCCCCATATTGCTATAAGCGTCAAAAGTGCGCTTAGGGATCGTGGAAATGACCATTTCTTAATTCTGATTTTACAAAAAAGATCTACAAGAGGCCGGCCCATAATAGAAAACACGCCAGAGACCAAAATGTAAACAACTATATTCCGGAAGAACCAGGCACAACCCAGTAGTAGTAAGATTCCAAAAAAAATAAGAATATTTCTTAATGTTGCTTTCATTGCTGAATGCCTTTCTTCCTGCAAACCTAATCCAAATTTTTGGAATTCGCTAAAAATTTGGACTCACAACTTGAATCCCTCTCTGTATTTCTTAACCCTTCCCCAAGGGGCTGTTGAAAAAGATGAAATCCATTAACCACAAAGGTCGCAAAGGATTAGCACAAAGAACACAAAGAGCTTAATTATAGGGTTTTAACTTTGTACACTTTGTGCCTTCTTAGTGTTCTTTGTGGTTAAAAAAGACTTTTTAACAGCCCCTTGGGGAAGGGTTCACAAAATAATAAAGGGAGGAAGAGAGTATTATCATAGACGCTGTCATATTGTCCGCCATATTTTAATTTAACATGCCATTATGTCATTTTTATCTATTTGGAACGAAGTTTGAAAATATGATGACAAATGAATAAATGTTAAACTAAAATTATAGGAGGACAAAACCATGTTACCAACAATTACAAGAAGAAGTTTCAGGCCATTTTACATGCCGAATATTTTTGATGATGATTTTTTCCCTGGTCTCTCAAACAGGACAAGCTCAATGCCGGCTGTGAATATAAAAGAAGATGATAAAAATTATGTATTGGACCTTGCAGTTCCGGGGATTGATAAGAAAGATCTGAAAATCGATATTAATGAAGATGTTTTGACAATCTCATCGGAGACTAAAACTGAATCGGAAGAAAGCAGAGACGGATACAAAAGAAAAGAATTCAGCTATTCAGAATTTTGCAGAAGTTTTTATATCCCCGAAAATGTCAACAGGGAAAAAATAGAAGCAAATTACAAAGACGGAGTTCTTTCAGTTTCCCTTCCAAAGCAGGAAGAAGAAAAAAATAAGATCACAAGAAAGATTGAAATTTCATAATTGTACGAAAAAATCCCGGAATCTAACCGGGATTTTTTATATGACCACATTCCTGGATATATCTCTGACAAAAATTTCTTCCAAATTCTCTTAAATATTCTTTTTTATTACCGTCTGGTGAAAATTTAAAAGCGGCGGTTTCTTCGAATATTTTTAGCTTAAGAAGACGAAGGTTTTCGAGAATTAAATTTGGCGACTCCCCGCTCCAACCATACGATCCGAAAGCTCCGCCCAGCTTTCCCTTATCCCGTATAGGATTTATCAGAGCAAGCAATTTATATACCGGAAGTAACGTATTCTGATTGATTGTCGGGGAACCAATCAATAAACCGTCAGCCATTATTATTTTTGACTCCAGTTCTTCCAAAAAAATATTTTCAATATCCGTAATATCCACATTGACACCTTCGGTCTCGAGGATCCCTTCTGCAATAATATATGCCGCGTCTTTCGTGTAACCATAAGCTGAAACATAAGCAATAAGAATATTCATTTTGCTTTTATCAGCCATAATCTCCATATACTGGTCAGCATACTTTTCAGAAAGCTCTATTGCTTTTCTCAGGTTTTTACTATGAATCGGCCCATGACCGGGGCAGATGAAATCAAGATCAAGAGGTTTTATCTTTTCAATTGCCTTCAGCATAAACCTGCTGAATGGTCTCATGATGATATCAAAGTAGTATTTAAAAGATTTCGTATACTGTTCATCGAAGTTGCTGAACATTTCAGGAGAACAATAATGGGCTCCAAATACGTCGCATGTGAATAAAATTTTATCCTCCACAAGAAATGTTAACATAGAATCTGGCCAGTGCAGGTTTGGCGCCGATAAAAACCTGAGTGTTTTATTTCCGAGATCCAATGTATCACCATCTTTTACAATCAGTGATTTAAATGGTCTGTTAACAATATCCTCAAGGTATCTGATTGCATTTCCGCTGCCGACAACCGTGGCTGAAGGCGCCAGATCGAGAAGAAGCCCGAGGCTGCCTGAATGATCCGGCTCGGTGTGATCCAGAATAATGTATTGAATCTCTTCAGGATCAGTAACTGATTTTAATTTGCGAAGATAATTTTCACTGAATTTTTCTTTTGCAACTTCAACTATTGCTTTCTTCTCAGCATTAATAAAATACGAATTATAGGTTGTCCCGAAGCCGGTGTGCATCACTATATCAAAGGTTCTGATGTCATAATCAAGTATTCCTATCCACGTGACATCATTGGTAACATCAATTATTTTATCGTCTATTCTGCTCATCTCATTAAACCTTATCAGATTTTTGCAATGATACTTTTATTTGCCTTCACCTGCTGGAGAATAGGAATCTCCACATCAGTACCGATCGGCAGGAAAAGATCGACCCTCGATCCAAATTTAATAAAACCGAGTTCATCTCCCTGGAGCACATCCACATTTTCCTTTGCATAAGTGACAATCCTCCGGGCCACAGCCCCGGCTATCTGCCTTATCATAACCTCTGTTCCCGAACTGGTTTTAATAACAATTGTGCTCCTCTCGTTAAGTTCAGAGGATTTAGGATGCCAGGCAACCATATTCTGACCCGGATGATAACAGACATATTGTATCTTTCCTGATACCGGATATCTGTTAGAATGCATATTAAAAGGGGACATGAAAATTGAAACCTGCAAACGCATATCTTTAAAATACTCATTTTCCATTGTCTCTTCAATAACCACAACTTTCCCATCAGCTGGAGCATAAATAAGTCCGGGGTCGGTTTCTAACGATCGTGTGGGAAGTCTGAAGAAAAAAAGCAGGAAAATATAGAGCATAAATGAGCAGATGAAAAATGCCCATTTCACAATTCCTTGATCTGCCCATATAATATTAACAATGATATTCAGAATCAGCAATGTTATCAAACTATAAGCTAATATCTTATATCCTTCTTTATGAATATGAATTCTCATCTGTTTAAAATTTGCACAAAACTAATCAAGTACCTCCAATCATACAACTAGTGATATA
>PMNJ01000368.1 GCA_003162595.1 Bacteroidales bacterium
ATTGTTGAAGATGTTTGTGCTTCATTAAAAGAGGTTGTCGTCCCTGCTAATTACAATAGTCCCGGACAGATAGTAATATCCGGCTCAATTGAGGGTATTGATAAAGCGATCGAAATACTAAAGGAAAAAGGCGCTAAAAGAGCTATTAAACTGGCTGTCGGGGGCGCTTTCCATTCACCATTGATGGAACCGGCTCGTCTGGAGCTTGAAGAAGCAATTAAAAACACCGTCTTCAACAAACCGATATGCCCTGTTTATCAGAATGTTAATGCTAAACACTCTATTGATCCCGGGTCTATTAAATCTAACCTGGTTTCTCAACTTACTTCCCCTGTGCTATGGACACAAACCGTACTTAATATGATCTCCGATGGTGCAACATCATTTGTTGAGGTAGGTCCCGGGTGTGTATTATCGGGGTTGATAAAGAAAATAAACAGAGATGCCATTACTGAGAATGCGTCTTTCTGAAATATGCCGTTTTATAATTTACTTTTATTTGAACAGGAGCGTTACATTCTGAAATACCGACTCATTCAGAGACAATGCAACCGGACAGGTTTTTACGCAATAATCCAGAATTTTTTTCTGTTTATCGGAATAATTATGAGAGGTAAAATCAAACTCAATTCTGATTTCACCAATTTTTCTCGGATTATCAGTCATGATTTTTGTGATAGTGCATGTACTTCCTTCAACTGAGAATGAATGCTCCCGGGCTGCTATACCCATAATGGTAAAGATGCAACTCCCCAGAGCAGAGGCAACCAGATCGGTTGGAGAGAAGTTTTCCCCTTTCCCTTTATTATCAACAGGTGCATCGGTTGTTATTACACTTCCTGATCTGAGATGTACAATTTCAGTTCTTAGATCTCCAAGGTATTTTGTTTTTGCTGTTTCCATATGAATAAATATTAATTAAACGGTTTTCCCTTTGTGCTACTTGGTGTATTCCTTCGTGATCCTTTGTGTTAAAAAAAAATACCACAAAGTCACACAAAGGTTTGCACTAAGGTACACAAAGGGCAATCATGTCATTAGACTGGTTTTAGTATTACTCCTCTGTGTTTTTTCCCATCTATCATTATTTCGAGGGGATTTTCAAATCTGACATGCCTGATAAAGCCGTCTTCGTATACTACTTTAAGGCTATTTAGAAAATCAACATCATAATATCCTTCATTGATATAGGGATTAATGGTAAAATACCCTACCCTGAAAGAAGTAAGGTTTTGAAAGAAATGTGTTCCCTGGCTTGGATCTATCCTGTAATTCTTTAATCCCGATTCAATTATGATCCTTGCTGCTGAAATCTGCGGCCACTTAACAGGAATCCCGAGCCATGGATCAGTTGAGCCCCATCTTCCGGGACCAATAAGGACATACCCTTTCCCCTGTTTTACAAAAAGAGTGTTTAACTTATCGATTTCAAGAGCAACACTTTTATTATTTGCTGCATTAAAAGATTCCGGTTTAACATATACAAGATCATAAATACCTTTAAAAAGTCCATTCCCAAGCGCTGATTCAGAATAGATTATGGTTTCTTCGGGTCTGACATGATCGAGATTGATGTTATGCGCTTCTTCAGTATGAACTATTGGCCTGATCTGCAAAAAATTAAATATTTTAGGAATACCGGCAGGAGTTTCAAGATTGGCAGCAAATTCAATTTCAACAGGGTTATTCATCTCCTGCTGACCGATCTCGAGAAGAGTACTTAAAATTTCGGCAAGAGGGAATGTTTTGTACTGAAGTATATTTGAAAAGGTTATTACCCTTTTTCCCGGGTGACTTATCCCATCGCGAAGAACATTATTATTCCTGTCGTAAGTAGAGGCAATATACTTCAGAGCTGTCTCATTATCAAGGTCCTTAATATCAATTTTGAGTATGTTTACTCCATCGTCAGTTGATGGGACAAAGCTGTTGATATTAAGATCAAGGGCATAAAACTCTTTTTGAGAATCTTGTAACGCTGACTCTGGAGATGAGAGTTGAAGAATTTTTTTGGGGTATTTAGGGGAGAACCTGAGAGACAATCCACCCTCAACAATCAGTTTTCCAAGACCAAATGCTATATTCACAATTCCATCCTCAGCTTTTTCAGAACCAATCGGATAGTAATTTATTGAGCGTGCAACTCCGGATAATGTAGGGTAAAATATCTCCCCATGCTTGTTACCACAAACCTCCTGAAGGATTATTCCCATCTTCTCCTCATCAATTACATTCGCTGTAGCAGTCATGTATGCCTTGCTGACTTTGTAAAATACCGAGGCGTAAACCTCTTTTATGGCATCTGATAACATCTTAACCATCAGTTTATTATCAGGGAGCCTGGGTATCATATATGTAGAATAGATGCCGGCAAATGGCTGGTAATGCGAATCTTCGAGTTTGCTTGATGACCGTACCGCGATTGGATAATTTTTTGAAACTGAAAGGAATGCATAGAAATCCTGGTATATATGCCCGGGTAATTCAGCATTAACGAATCTGTTAAGAATTTCATCATCAGTGAGGTCAGACAGGGCAATTGAATAGAGATTATTCTGATCCATGAACTCATCGAAGATATCAGTACTTAATACGACAGTCCGGGGAATAGTAATAAGAACATCAGGAAACCTGTTAAACAGTTTATTGTCTTTAATGATACTGTTTATAAATGCCAGACCCCTGGCTTTACCTCCGATAGAACCTTCACCGATACGCGAAAAAATCTGGTATTCATCAAAACTGCTTTTATCAAATTTCGCGATTACTCCCCTTCCCTTGCCCAATCTGAAGCTTGAGATTGCAATATAAAGGAAACGCCGCATCTCGTCCATAGTGTTAAAATCTTCTTTCCGGATGTATTTGAACATCTGGGCAACCGGGAAAAGCGCTCTTGCATTCAACCATTTGGAAAAATGGTTCCGTATAGCATGATACTCGAGTGTATTGTCAGGGATAGTGAGTAATTTCTGTTGAAGGCTCTGAAGATCAGTGGCAATTGCGATAGGTTCAAGTGTGACAGGATTCCTGAATACAAACGGTCCGAACGCAAGATTCTGAATAATAAAATTCCTTAACTCCAGAGACAATGATTTGGAATACTTATTTATAAATCCTGCACCGAGTTCTTCCGCAAACTTCTTATGTGTTGTACTGGATGACTGAATAAGGAATGGTACTTTGTCGTCGTCGGCCATAACTACCTTGCATAATTCAATACCTGCATTTTCATCGGGAACATTATCTCTCTTGTAGCTTATGTCTGAAATAACACCCAGAACATTATATTTATACCTTTTGTAAAGGTCAAGAGCATCGTTGAAATTGTTTGCAAGAAGAATTTTGGGGCGGCCACGCATTTTAAGCATTCTCTGATGCTCATTTAAAGCTTCACGTTGAAAATCAAGCGATTGCAAAAGCACAATCCTGTAAATATTTGGAAGGTAAGATGAGATATATCTGATAGAGTTTTCAACCAGGATGATTGCCTGAACGCCTATATGTTCAATATCATAATCAGCATTCATTTTATCCTCTATCAACTTGATGATAGCCAGAATGAGAGATGCATCTCCAAGCCAGCAGAAAACATAATCAATTGCACTCAGATCCTCCCCTTCAAGTCGCAGGGATACTTCCCTAGAAAAATATGTGAGTACCACAATAGGGATATGCTCATATTTTGTTTTGATTCTTTTAGCCAGGGCAAATACATCGGTACCCTTAAGGCTCAGCATTGAGATGACAAGGTCAATATTGCCATCCTGTAGTATTCTGAAAGCATCTTCTGCATTGTCAGTCTGCACGAAGGTCGGAGGNNTGTATTCGTTTCTGCATCAGAAGATCGAAGGAGGTATCAGTAAAATCATATTGCTGAAGATCCGGGATTCCATCAATAATGGTCATTGGTTCTATTATTAGTTATTCATTGAGATTACAGCCATACCTTTTTTCCCATCCATACGTATCAGTAGTGGTTTTTCAAACCTGATATGCCGGAAGAATTTCCCCTTTTCAATGACTTTTTGTTTTTTAAGTTTATCCCATGCAATTGTACCCTCATTTGAACTGTGATTAATAGAGAAATATCCCACATTCATTGATGTGACATTGTGGAAAAAGTGAGAACCAAGTGATGCATCAACATGGAAATCAGGCAGACCTACCTCTACAATGATTTTAGCATTCGATATCTGGGGCCATACGACCGGTATTCCAAGAAATCTGTCTCTTGTCCCCCACCTCCCTGGCCCCAGGAGGACATATTTCCTGTTCTCCTGAAGCATTTTTTCGTTCATCATATCAATTTCTGCGGCCATCTCGTTGGTTAGCATGTTATTGAATTTATCAGGGGCCACATATATAAAGTCTGTAATATCCTCAATCACTCCATTACCCATGCTTTTATTAGTAATAAGCACTGTGTTATCGTTATTAATGCTCTCAGGATCTATC
>PMNJ01000168.1 GCA_003162595.1 Bacteroidales bacterium
GTCAATGCCCAGGTTGGCAAAGTAATAAATAAGGTTTCAAAATCTGTAACAAACGATGTTACAGGAAAAACCGAATCGGGAGCTAAATCCACTAAACAGGAACCGGAGCCTAAATGTGCTTGCGAACAACCTGAATTGATCCTGGATCTTGGTGGTAATCTGAAACTTATGTATTCCGAGATATCCATAAGTGTTAAAGACGACGGATCCATTCTTATTAAAGACAGATTTACCAGCAATTACTATATCGCCAGGGATGGCGTTACCCAGGGACCTGTCAAGGCAGGCGATCCGAGATTAAAAGGATTTGATAATATTGATGAAACCGATGCAGCAGGGGAAACAAAACCATGGGCCAATAACGAATATATTTCAACTTCAGGCGATAAATACCAGATAAAATTCAATAATAAAAGCTATGGTCCCTACGGACAGATCAATGAGTTCAAGGTTAGTAAATCGAAAGAAAAATTTGCAGCAATTGTAGTTGAAAATATTCCTGTCAGTGAAGCTGATGGAAAAAAGATGGAGGAGGCTATAAAAAATGCTAAAACAGACCAGGAGAAAATGGATCTTTCTATGAAGTACTCTCAGCAGATGATGCAGAAAATGCAACAGGGAGGCGGACCAACAAGTATTCTGCCTAAACTTGTTACAAATATACCCGGTGCTACTTACGATCCGCTTAAATCAATTGGAGGTACGTTAAACAACAATATAAAATATGACGACATTCTGTTTTCAACTAACGATAAGGTTATTGACCTGTCGAATAAAGTTCTTTTGACTCTTAAGCCTGATGCCTCGGGCGCTAAAGATTTGTTCGTAAATACAACTAATACAAAATACGCCTATTATAATTATGGGACACTTACTTTTAGCGACGGCACTGTGATGTCAGGACTATTTAATCCACACATGGTAAAAGTAAATGGGCAGGTCTACCTTGCATATATGTATTATTCGCCTAAGAGGAATGCAATCATGCAGTGCAGGATACCATTCTAGACTTGATTATTAAATAAAATCCACTACCCGCAAAGATTTAACACAAAGGCCGCAAAGAACAGAATTTAATAACTATTACTTTGCATGCTTTGCGTTTTTCACCCACCATATCGAAAGCGAAGGTGGGCTTTGTGTACTTTGCGGTTTAAAAGATATTTAAAATGAGGGTATTATTTCTATTTCTTCTTTTTACAGGATTGTTGAAATCAGGTCTGTCGCAATCGATCAACTACGAGGATCTTTTTGGTGATGATTGGAAGAAAGCTGTGACTTTTGAAAAAGAAAACAGAATCTGGATGGAACCACTTCTTGTTAAAAATCATATTTCATATCCGATTGCTATTTCCATTATCTTCCCTGAACTGGTGCGGTATTCAGCACTAAAGGATAAAATGGAAATCACCTTGCTTAAAACGCTTTATGTTAACCTTGGCGAGGATTATGCCAATTTTTCAATCGGACAATTCCAGATGAAACCTTCTTTTGCCGAAATGATCCGGGAAAATGCGCCGGATGTTACGGGACGCAATTCGGAAATAACATTTAATCAGATTTCGGATTTCGATGATATTAAAGACTTCAGAAAATCTATTATATCTGATCTGGAGGATCCAAAGAGCCAGATCAATTATCTGATTATATTTATTAAAATCTGTGAAAAGAAATTTATAATTAGCCGGAAAGATGATCAGTCAAAAGTAAAATTTCTTGCCACAGCATATAATTTTGGTATTGACAAAAAGAAGGAAGTGATCGAAAACATGATTGATAAGAAATTCTTCAACACCAAACTATTTAAAACTGATAATTACTCCTATGCAGATGTATCGCTGTTTTGGTTTAAACAATACATGCCTGACAGGTAATACTGTTCATTGAAAGCAGGCACTTTCC
The DNA here is from genome assembly GCA_003162595.1 of Bacteroidales bacterium. GTDB lineage: Bacteria > Bacteroidota > Bacteroidia > Bacteroidales > VadinHA17 > LD21. The sequence goes on from PMNJ01000168.1 coordinate 1,903, forward strand.
CGTTTCAGTCAATTGTCTTATAACCTCAGAATCTGATTATTACATCAAAATAAATTGGTGACCTGATTTCAATTTTGCGAAGGCTGCATATTATAGTTTGTTAAAATGCGTCTTCGCTGCAGGGCATAGCTGAATATGTTTTCGGGAGAGGAGGATCTTAAGGGATAAGATACAATCATAAATTTTTCAATACTTTTATAGTATGAAGTATTCCATTGGCTTTATCATATAATAATAAAAGACAGCTACTTAGTTATGTTTGAAACACAAAGATTAATAATAAAGCCGTTATCTTTTGACGAATTAAAGAAACACCTGGAATCACCTTGCGATTTAGCTGACGACCTGGGATTAATACCGTCGCAATCATTGTTAGATAAAGAGGCCAGAGAGGCGATCCAAAATGACTTATTGCCCGGTTTAAAAGATCCGGATAAAGATTTGTCTTTTTATACAATGTGGCTCGTGATAGAGAAAAACAAAAATGCCATTATTGGAGGGATTTGTTTCCATGGGGAGGCTGATGAAAAAGGAGAAGTTGAAATCGGATATGGAATTGATGCCGATTACAGGAATCAAGGCTATATGACCGAGACAATTGACGGAATAATCAAATGGATCCGAAACAATAAGAAAGTCAGGATAATAAGAGCAGAAACCGATGCCACTAATATTTCATCAGTAAGAGTACTTGAGAAAAACGGATTTGAATTATTTCAACAGATTAATAATATGATGATATTGAAACTTGAAATGAATAAAGCGACAATTGACAAAAACAAAGTTTTAAAACAGTTCCGGACTATTCCGGGCGTAGGCATAGCCTGTTCGCTTGACTTCTGGAATATAGGACTAAGAAGTATCTCAGATCTTGAAGGACAGAATCCGAGAATCTTATTCGACAGGCTGAACACAATAACCGGGATGACCCATGACATTTGTATGTTATATACCTTTCGTTGCGCGGTTTACTATGCCACAGAAAAAGATTACGACAGGGAAAAACTGAAATGGTGGTACTGGAAAGATAAAGCCTATAACGAATGATCTTCAATGCCTTTATTTGAAAATCAATCCCTTCTGCAGCCAAATGAGTATGTCGCGCTGATACAAGAGAGGGGAAGACATTGCCTTGCCGTGAAAAGACAGAAAAGATACATAAGGTTACAGCCTAATAGAATATTTTATAGCTTTACAAAATAATAAACTGTAATCCTTAAAAAAGTTATGACTCTTTCTCCCCCGAGGTTAAATAGTAAAACAGGATTATTTATTTTTCTTTTGTTTGCTCCTGGACTCATTTTCTGCCAACAACTTAATTGCAGAGTATTATCTAGTGAGACCAAATCAGGGATTGCTTTTGTNNTACGATTTTCTATGATCGGATTTGAATCTAAATCATTTCTTGTTAGCTACTTCAAAGAGAATTCAATAAAAACCATCTATCTTGACCCAAAATCATATTTTTTAACAGAAGTTAAAGTGTTCTTTCATAGAACTAAAGAAATAACATTAGGTACTCCGGTTATTTCCGATGCACTTAAATCGGGTTTTGAAAATAATAATTTAGGTTCCGAATTGGGAATAAAGGTTGATACAAAAGGACAGGTGAAATTAGAAGATATAAATCTTAATGTGGCCACTTGTACCTATGATTCAGTTACTTATAGACTAAATATCTACAAAATAATAGATAAAGAAGAATATAAAAATATTTTAACTGAACCAATTTATATCTCCTTTTCAAAAGACAAAATCGATAAGGTTATAACTTTCGATCTTAGGAAATACTCAATATTAATCGAGGGAGAAGTTTTAATAACATTGGAGCTATACAAAGATTTAGGTGAGGGTAGATTATTGTTTTACACCCAGTATTTTACCGGTTATACATATCATAAAAAAACGAGTCAGGGGAATTGGATGAAAGCACCCGGATTAGTCGGAATGTATCTTCATGGTCAATTAATAAAAGGGGCCCTGCATAACTCTAAGAAAATCTAGTATTCTGACTGCTAAAAACCCTAAGTGAACTTTCATAATAATCTTCGTGTTTCTTTGTAGTAAGAATATTCAAAAATGGACGAATTTATATTAATCTTCAGACACGAAGATGGCCTCAAGGTAGCCTCACCGGAACAAATACAAGTCTGGATGCAACAAACAAGAGAATGGATGGGTGGAATTGCTGCCCGGAATAAACTGTCAGTCGGAAATAGCGTGGAAGTCCGTAAAATAGCGAATCATTGAATTATGGAATTCAACCATTCTCATACTCAAAATGTCAAATTAAGTAGTGCCTTTAAGATTGGTATTACAATAAATATTATATTCATCGTTGCGGAAGCCCTGGCTGGCTATATTTCTAACTCCATGGCTTTAATGGCTGATGCAGGTCACAACCTCAGCGATGTTCTGGCTCTCGTATTTTCATGGATCGCAGTTATTATATCCCAAAGACAACCAACTCTGAAATTTACCTACGGATTTCGTCGTTCCACAATACTTATTGCTTTGCTTAATACAATACTCTTACTCTTAGCAGTCAGTTTTATTATCTTCGAAACTGTTCAAAGACTTCATAAGCCAATGCAGATAAATGCTAACAGTGTTATGATTGTGGCAGCTGTTGGTATTGGGGTAAACGCATTTACTGCATGGCTATTTATGAAGGGAAAAAAGAACGATCTTAATATCCGGAGTGCTTTTGTTCATTTCATGGCCGACGCCCTGGTATCCCTTGGAGTAGTGATAGCAGGAATAATTATGACGTTCACAGGTATCCAATGGATTGATTCACTGGTCTCTTTCGCAATTATTGCGGTTATTCTATACAGTTCGTATAAACTGTTAATAGATTCTGTTAATCTTGCTCTGGATGCCGTTCCCGATAATATTAAGATCGACCATGTTCTTGAGTATTTTGCCAATCTTCCGGAGGTGACAGGCGTTCATGATTTGCATATCTGGTCTCTGGGAACTACTGATGCTGCCCTGACAGTGCATCTTACAACCTCTGTCCAGACGAACGTAAGTTTTATTAGTTCAATTCAGCATTCCCTTAATGAGCAATTTAATATAGAGCATTCAACCATTCAGGTGGAATTTGGGGGAATGGAAGATTGTGGTAATAAATTTTAGTATCCATAGCCATTTCTAAACAAACCTCTTTTTAAAATTGTTAATCAGGCATAATATGAAATTAAATTTTCTCCCTCTCCTGCTTTTTCTGCCTTCATTTGTCATGGCCCAGGAGCCTGACAGTAGTTCCGCAATCTTTAATATGAGAGAAGCGGAACGGCATTTTGCACAGGCATCTCTAATGATTGGACGCAATGCAGCATTTGCGGAATATTTTACAGATTCTTCCGCTATATTCACAGATAAATGGCTGACCAACGGGAAACAGTTTTTTAAAGATCTGAAAGCCTCCCCTGTTGTACTGAAGTGGGAACCCGAGTTTATGGATATTTCCGCCAGTTGTGATTTCGGGATCAGCACAGGACCATGGGAAACACAGGAGTACCGTCCGAACACTGCTCCTATTGCAACGGGATACTTCCTCACTGTTTGGAAGAAACAAAAAGACGGAGAATGGAAAGTAATTCTGGACGGTGGTTCAACAACTCCTGCAATAAGTGGTTCCAAACACAATTTTTCATTCCCTCCCGGAGCTGACAAACCTGTATCGAACCCGCCTGAAATAAATGTAGAATTATCATGTAAAGAATTAATGGACAGGGAGGAACAAATTCTCGAGGAATGGGAAAGGAGTCCGCTCCCATCCTCTTACACCGAATTTCTTTCACCAAATGTAAGGATTCAATTCAATGGACATCTTCCGACCACAAATGCTGATACAATAAATTCCCTGATCGCCCATTTCGACAAAAACCTCACATGGAAGTCATCCGGCTCAGGGGCGGCAACTTCAGGTGATATGGGATTCACATACGGGCTACTGGAAATTCCCGGCAAACCTGAAGTAATCAAAGGACATTATGTAAGGATCTGGAAGAAACAACCGGGAGCCGACTGGAAAATTGTACTGGAGATGATGAATTTGAATTAGTTTTTCAAGTTTTTGAAGTTTCCCATTAGGTCTCAAAAGTACCGATCAAAAGGTGAAAGGAATTCACCCAAAATGTTTGCTGAAAATCTGTTTTGATGCCGAACATATTGATATCATATTTTGTTTTTCCTCTATATATGGGTTGATCTTATAAATTGAATTAATATTTCGGTGCTCTGCACCTGTTATTTGGTTTAACAAATACGTTTCTACAAATATTGCGCAGCTCTGCTGCTTTGAATATATAATAGTTGGCATGCCAGGTTATTACTATTTCTGGCTGGTATTTGCAGAACAGCTGCATTAAATTAGTCATAAAGGTGCGTAGCACCGTAATATTTGTAGGTAAAGGTTTATACCAGAAGTTGAAGGTGCAGCGCACCGTAATATTTGCATTAAAAGATAGGATTAAAAATAATAAAACCCGGATTTTTCATTATAACAATATATTTCTGTTTAAACTTAGGGAAGAAACACCTAAAAATATTAAAAAATATAAATCATGAAAAAAGTTACACCTTTTCTGATGTTCGATAACAATGCTGAAGAAGCAATGGAATTTTATGTCTCAATTTTCAAAAATTCAAAAATTATCGACAACGGAACATTCGAAATTGATGGTCAGCAATTACTCGTTTTCAATGGTGGTCCGTATTTCAAATTCTCCGAGGGAATATCACTTTTCATAAATTGCGATACACAGCAGGAAGTTGATGAGCTTTGGGAAAAGCTTTCAGTGGGCGGGGGGAAAAGCCAGTGTGGCTGGGTTAAAGACAAATTTGGTGTTTCATGGCAAGTTGTCCCTTCCGTTCTTAGAAAGATGCTGAATGATCCTGATCCGGTAAAATCGAAAAGGGTTATGGATGTAATGCTCAAGATGAATAAAATCATTATAAAGGATCTTGAAAAAGCATATAATCAAAAATAAAAACCATGCGTCTAGCCTCTAAAGATATAGATGAATATATCGGACTGCAGTCTGAAAATAAAAAAGGCATTTTGTCCGAAATACGACAGACAATTAAAAAGGCAGTTCCTGAAGCTGAAGAACTCATCAGCTATCAGATGCCTGCTTTCCGGTTTCATGGAATGTTGGTCTGGTATGCATCCTTCAAAAATCATTATTCAATCTTTATACGCCATCATATATTGAGCGTTTTTAAAGACGAGTTGATACCTTTCGGGTTATCAAAATCGAAATCGGCAATAAAAATCCCCTTAAACGAACCGGTGCCCATCCAACTCCTTACAAAAATTGTAAAATATGGTGCAAAAGTAAACCTGGAAAATGCACAATTAAAAACCAAAGGGGGAAAATAATTCTCTCTTTTATTTATCTTTGACTGCATGACAGCTATTAAACGCCTGGCCGGCCAGACTGCCATTTATGGTATTCCAAGTGTTCTGGGCCGAATTCTTGGTTATCTGCTGGTTCCTCTGTACACCCGTGTATTCCTTCCCGGAGAATATGGTACGGTTAATGTATTCTATTCTTACGCTTCCTTACTTATGGTTATCCTTACTTATGGGATGGAAACTGCTTTCTTCCGGTTCAACGAACATGAGCAGGATCGTGAGAAAGTGTTCAGCACAGGAATGATTTCACTTATCATTTCATCTCTCCTTTTCCTGCTGATGGTTTCATTCTCCGCCGGAAATGTGGCTCGGTGGATCGAGTATCCTGATCACAGAGAATATGTCATCTGGTTTGCATGGATCCTTGCCCTGGATGCAATTTCAGCTATACCTTTTGCTTATCTCCGTGCTCAAAACAGACCGTCCCGTTTTGCATGGATTAAAATGACCAATATCTCTGTCAATATTGTACTTAACCTCTTCTTCCTGCTTTTATGTCCCTTCATCTTAAAACATTATTCAGAAACTCTTCCCGGAAGATTTATTTCATTAATCTATCGGCCGCACTGGGGAATTGAATATATTTTTATTTCAAATCTGATAGCCAGCAGCCTGACCCTTGTCATGCTTTTACCTCAGATTTCTGTTGTCCGGTGGAAGATACACCCTGATTTATGGAAAAGAATGCTGCTTTATGCATTCCCCCTGCTTTTTGCAGGTATGGCCGGAATTGTAAATGAAACATTTGACCGGCTTTTACTTCGCTATTTATTACCGAAAGACATTGCCTCCTATCAGGTCGGTATTTATGCTGCATGTTATAAGATCTCCATCCTTATGACAATATTTATCCAGGCTTATAAGTATGCTGCAGAACCTTTCTTCTTTGCCCAGGCAAAGGAAAAAGATGCCAGGGAGGTTTATGCGAGGATTATGGATTATTTCATAATAACTGTTTCCCTGATCTTCCTTGTCACCATGCTTTTTCTTGATGATTTTATTATGCCGGTTCTTGTTGGGAAAAAGTATTGGGAAGGAAAGGGAGTCATACCTGTTTTAATGATGGCAAACCTTTTTCTGGGAGTCTATTATAATCTTTCGATCTGGTATAAGCTAACTGCCAAAACCTCATGGGGGGCATGGCTTTCCCTGGTCGGCGCTGTTATTACACTTGTGCTGAACTTTTGGTGGATACCGCTAAGTTCTGATCATCTTATCTACGGATATTATGGCTCAGCCTGGGCAACTTTCATTTGCTACGGGTCTATGATGATCCTCTCCTACCTGATCGGTCAAAAATATTTCCCTGTAAAATATAACCTCTTAAAATTTGCCGGTTACCTTGGGCTTTCAGTTCTCCTGTATGCAATCAGTTCCGTTATCAAACCTGAATTGTCAGTACTTCGGATAGGGTTTCATACAATCCTCCTTCTGATCTTTCTCGGGATTGTATATCTGGTTGAAAAGCCCACAATTTCAATTGTCAGGAACAGATAAATTCATAATAAAATCAGAAAATGACAACTACTAAAGTAATACATAAAGAAGAGCATCTGAGAAGTTCAGATTTCATAACAGACATTGTCATCGGAATGTCTGATGGATTGACAGTCCCATTCGCGCTGGCTGCAGGTTTAAGCGGAGCGGTTCAGCACAATTCAATTGTTATCACAGCGGGCATTGCAGAAATTGTTGCCGGGAGCATTGCAATGGGTTTAGGCGGCTATCTGGCAGGTAAAACCGAGCAGGAACATTATGAATCTGAACTGAAAAGAGAATATGATGAAGTGGAGGATATTCCTGAAGAAGAAAAGAAAGAGATAAAGGTTGTTTTTGCATATTACGGGCTTAATGAATCAACTCAAAATACAATTGCAGATGAACTGGCAAAGGACAAAGATAAATGGGTTGATTTTATGATGAAATACGAATTAGGTCTGGAAAAACCGAATGTGAACAGGGCAAGGAATAGTGCAGCTACAATAGGCATTTCATATATAATTGGTGGTTTAATTCCCTTAACAGCATACTTTTTTACCCAGACTCCGTTGCAGGGATTAAAGATATCAGCTTTATTGACTGTGATATGTTTGTTTCTTTTTGGCTATTTTAAAAGTAAGGTAACAGGGCAACCACTGTTTAAAGGAGCTTTAAAGGTCACTATGATTGGCATAACTGCTGCTGCCGCTGCATTTTTGGTTGCGAAGGCTTTTAACAACCTGTTTTAACTGAAACTCTTACATTTCCAATTTATAAATTGAAAAAATGAAAAGCTTTATATCCAATAATGAAATAAAAAGCGGGGAAGAGGTAAAAGCCCATTATGTGCGTGAAAGTATTTTCAATCTCATAAAATCAGAATATTCGGGTTTTAATGAAGATTGTTACATTTCATTGGACGAATTAAATCATTACAGAAGGCAGTATCTTTCCTCACTTATAACACAGGAAACCGGTGAAATAGATGCTCTTGATAAAGACGTTATGGAGGCTATCAGGAATAATTCTGTGCTCTCAGAGAATATAGAAGAAGCCATTGAAGAGAATTTTACCCTTGGTCAAAGACTGGCTGACAAGATTGCAACATTCGGAGGAAGCTGGACTTTCATCATAATCTTCTTTGTATTTATACTTGCCTGGATGGGGATTAATATATGGATTTTGGTAACAAAATCGTTTGATCCTTTTCCATTTATTCTTTTAAACCTGATACTTTCATGCCTGGCAGCAATTCAAGCCCCCATAATCATGATGAGCCAGAACAGAAAAGAACAAAAGGACAGATTACGGGGTGAAAATGATTATAAAATCAATCTTAAAGCTGAGATTGAGATTAAACTATTGGGTGAAAAAATTGATCACATGATTGTCCACCAGAATAAAAAACTACTTGAAATACAAGAGATTCAGACTGACTACCTGGAAGATCTGATGAATGAGATAAAAGGAAAAGAAAAATGAAAATAAGATTATCTGTAATTGCCCTGGCGGCATTAACCGGTAATATTTTATACGGTCAAACAGGAACATCAGATTCTGTAAAAACAATCAGATTGGATGAGGTTTTGGTCTCTGCAAACAGGCTGCCAATTCTGTTAAAAAATAACCCCGGTGCAATTTCGTTAGTTACCCCGGAAATACTTTCCCTTATGCCCAAATCAATTGGTGCAGAAGAGGCTTTGCGACTGACCCCCGGAGTGCGAATAGATAACCAGCATGATGGAGAAAGGGTTCATGTTTCAATACGTGGACAGGGTATTTTAACAGAACGTGGGTTGAGGGGAATAGGAGTATTGATCGACGGAATTCCTGTAAATGACCCTTCGGGTTTTGCCCCTGACCTGTATGATGTCGATTGGGGCACTGTGAATAAAATTGAAGTTCTAAGAGGACCCTCTGCCAGTTTGTATGGAGGAGGAGGCGCCGCAGGCGTCATAAACATTTCTACTAATGACGGTGGGCCCAAATCAATCGGAGGCGAACTAAATCAGACTATAGGCTCAAATGGTTTCACAAAATCATTGATACAATTCGACGGGTCGCGGCAGGATATTGATTACCGTATGAGTTATTCAAGAACAGATGGGGATGGATATCGCGACCATCAGGCTTTCTGGGGTAATAAACTATATGAGAAAATCAATTTCAAACCTGGCAAAAAACTGTCTGTAACTCAGATTATATCACATACCGATTATTTTCAACAGAATCCGGAAGGATTAAATATCGGACAATTTGATAATCTCCGCCAGGCAAATCCCGATGCCAATCCTTTCAATGAGTACCAGAAGACTAATCGGACCACAATTGGTTTTCATGGGAAATACAAATTCAATGAATTACAGGATATAGAAGTCACTTCATATTTCCGCTCCTGGACTTACAAAGAAACCAGCAATAAAAGTGCAGAATACAGGAATATTACAAATCCAGGAGCAAGTGTTCAATATAATTTGCATCTGAATGGCACTAAAATAAAAAATGACATCAGCATTGGTGCTGATCTGAAGTGGCAGAATATTGACCTGTACAAATTGCAAAGTGCAAGCAATCCCCAGAGAAAAGAGAGTATTGACGAGACCAATATAGAAACTGATTCATTGCTTGCAAATCAGATAATTTCCCAGAGAAGCATTGGTGTCTTTGCTTTGTATAAAATGGGCATTGGAAAGTTTAATCTGGTTGGGAGTATTCGCTATGATGCTATGAAAAATGAATTGACAAACAAAATGTTAGCCTCAGATACTGCCAAAACTGCAAAGAATTTTAAAAATGTTTCCGCACGTATCGGGGCAAGTTATTCTATAAATAATGCTGCAAACGTTTTTATTGACTGGAGCCAGGGCTTTTTGCCTCCTTCTACCGAAGAGTTAGCCAGCAATCCGGTAGGTTACAGCGGCTTCAACACTCACCTGGTTCCGGCTACTTCCAGTTGCAGCGAAATAGGAATCCGTGGTTTTTACAATGAAAAATTGTCTTATGAAATTACCGGATTTATAATGAATACCGAAAATGATTTTTTCCGTTTCAAACAAACCGGCAGAGGGAACCAGGAAGTATTCTACGGAAATGCAGGAAACAGCAGACGTTTTGGAATCGAAACGTTTATTTCTTACCAGATACTTAAAAGTTTTAGTTTCCAGGTTGCTTATACTTATGCAGACTATAAGTATGTTTCTTCTGTGATTGATCCTGTTTATGCCGATCCGGCCTATGTTCTGACATCCCCGCCTGCAGCCGGCCAATATTTGCCTAATTCGCCAAAACATCAGCTTTATTCTGAAGTTATTTACTCAATTAACAAAAGATTTAAAGTAAGCCTGGCAACAGAATACCAGTCAAAGTGGGCTATTTATACAGATCCGAAAGCTTATAATGGTGAGATGGACCCGGCAATCTATCAAAACTGGCAGGACGGATTTAATTTATTCCATGCCCGGGTCTCATACAATCTGAATATCGGAAAAGTGAAAGGGGAATGCAGTATTTTTATTCGTAATATTACAGGAGCAAAATATATGGCATTCACGGAACCTGATCCCGATGGAAATGCTTATCATCCAGGGCCTGTAAGAGAATTCTTCGGAAATATTAAGATAAGATTCTAAGTTGCGAAACCATAAAGAATAGCTCCGGAAGAGAAAAAATCATGCCCTGTGCTATATAATTAAATTCAAATAATAATAAATAATATGAAACAAGTAAACCTGAAACATCTTTCCCTGACTATCATTCTTGGACTATTGACTTTCCTTTCAGGAAGAGGACAAGCCGGTGTAGTCAGTTATGACTTGTATGGTTTGTCAGAAAATAACAAACTTGAAATTTTCAACAGAAAAGTGAGCTCTTTCGCGGAAAAAGACAAAAAAGGTATCAGCTTTTCAAAAAAAGAAAATGACGGAGTTGCCTGGATAACAGATCTGGCATTTTCAAATGGAGTCATTGAACTCGACATAAGAGGAAAAGATGAGTATCAACAGAGTTTTGTCGGGATAGCTTTTCATGGAGTTGATAACAATACACTCGATGCTGTTTATTTTCGCCCTTTTAACTTTCAATCAACCGACTCAGTCCGTAAAATTCATGCAGTTCAGTATATTTCGCAACCCGACTATCCGTGGCAGGTTCTCAGAGAGAAATTCAATGGTAAATATGAGAAAGCCATAAGTCATGCCCCAGGCGGAAACGAATGGTTTCATGCAAAAATAGTAATAAAATATCCGATAGTGAAAGTTTACGTGAATGGTAACCAGGAACCCAGTTTAAGTGTGGAGCAACTGAATAAGAGAACCTCCGGAAAAATTGGTTTATGGGTAGGAAACAATTCTGACGGAGATTTTGCCAATTTGATAATCCTTAAACAAGATCAGTAAATGATACCCTGTGCTGGTTAATGAATTTCAATGATAGACCTCACATTAATCAAAGAATAAACCTTATTTTTAAATTCAATCCCAGATTAAAAAATATGTGCCATGATTAAAAACCACATTATTCCTTCTATCGTAGTATTATTGATAGTTATCACCGGACCAGACTTATTTGCACAGGCTAATCAGAAATCAGATTCGAACGTGCTGAAAAGTAACCCAATTCCCCTTTCAGACTTTAAAAACATTGATGTTGGCAACCCGTCAATTAAAGGAACAGTCAAAATTTCAGATAATGGTTTTGATATGACAGCCGGAGGTGTTGACATATGGGGAGTAAAAGATGAATTCAATTTTGTATATGTTGAACGTACTGGCAATTTTGATCTGGTATCGCGTATAGAAAGTCTTACAGCCGCTAATCAATATACAAAAGCTGGAATAATGGCGCGTGAAGATCTCACTCCGGGCTCCAGACATATTTATTTCCAGGTGTTCCCTGATAATAGCCCAAGAAATAAGAATAACGGCGGATATGAATTTCAATATCGCATTGTAAAAGATAGTTCTATGAAAGCTATCTATCCTAAAAGTTCTGAGGGTGCTCCTGAATTCCCGGTTGCCTTCCCCAATACGTGGATCAGATTGCAACGTGTCAGAAATGAGTTTACAGGCTACTATAGCTCTGATGGAAGAACCTGGAAAGTATTTACAACTTATGCCCTTGAGCTGCCATCAAAAATCTATCTGGGATTGGCTCTTACTTCTCATAATCCGAACAATCCCACATCTGCAAAGTTCAGGAATATAGGTGAGCTTAAACATTAGAATCTAAGCTGAATTAACAATGGTTATTGATCATATTGCGATTTGGACCAAACAACTGGAGAGATTGAAGGATTATTATGTTAAATACTTCAACGGTCGTGCAAATGAAAAATACCTGAATAAAGAGAAACATTTCGAAAGTTACTTCGTGGCATTTGATTCAGGAGCAAGGCTTGAATTAATGAAGATGCCGGGAATTCCTGGCAACCTCAACGATCCCGTCGGGAAACAGTATCAGGGAATTATCCATATATGCTTCGGGATGGAAAACATGGATATGGTCAATTCAAAATTTAATGAATTAACCAGAGAAGGATACGAAATATTAAGCGGACCCAGGAAAACCGGAGACGGGTACTATGAATTTGAAACTCTTGATCCGGATAACAACAGGATTGAAGTATCTGCCATTTTTGTTGAATAGATAAGGATGAGAGCATGATAAGAGAAATGCAACAAGCCGATAGTTTCAGAGTGCTTGAAATATACAGGATGGGCTTCGAAACAAGGAATGCAAAATTTGGATTCAGGATTATTGGTAAAAGGGAAAGAATTGCCCGTCTTGATGGAAAATGGAGGGATACTATTCTTCTGGAAAGACGAAGCTCTAAGTTTGTTTAGGTACTTTGTAAACCTAGTTTTGCCACGAATGTGGCAATATATGAATAACCCCCGGTGAAGCAACCGGGGGTGACTTACTCACCTCTAGTCGAAAGCCCTGAAAGGGCATAATATTATAATATTCAGCTCCTTCAGAGCTGTTAATTGCTCACAGGTTTATGGGGCTGTCTCAAAAGTCCTGTTTCCCCACTTTTTTTCATCATAACCCTTCACCCATCCCCTTCCCTTAAACAATAAGGGAAGGGATGCAATACGTTTAATCACAATGATTTGTGCCCTCCACTTATTTGTTTAAGGGGAGGGTTAGGGAGGGGTTCAAAAAACAACAAATTGACCTTTTGAGACAGCCTCTATTCGTATCTGGCTCTTTCAGAGCCTCGTTTAAGGCTGAATTTTTGCTATTAAACAACTTATTTTTAAGATATTTCGTTACGATGAAAACGTCCAAATATGTCATTAAGAGTTCAATTATTTTGTATTTTTATCTCTTAATGAAAGAAATAGCAGCGATTATACTTGAAAATGACAATGGAGAGTTTTTGCTTTATCTGCGCGATAACAAGCCGGATATCCCCTTCCCCAACCACTGGGATCTGATCGGTGGTCATGTTGAAGAGGGAGAAACTCCCGAACAGGCACTTGTCCGGGAAGTTAAAGAGGAATTAGATATCGATTTGAAGGATTATTCTTTCTATAAAAAGTATGAATGTCTGACCGGAGATGCTTACGAAAACATTAAATATATTTATTCCGGAAAAATAAATTTGCCCATAGAAGAAGTCACTCTCCTGGAAGGAGTTCGTCCGCAATACTTTTCAAGAGAAGAGATTCCCAATGTAAAATTTGCCAATATTCTAAAATCAATTGTGATGGAATATATTTCTGATAGTAATTAAAACAGGAAATGGATAAAACGGAAATAAATCGATTTTATGGATCGCGACGATCAACAGATGGTAAACTGGTATCATGACATAATTAAGTGCGCGGCGGAGAATCATCTTATGGTTGATTTTCATGGCGCTTATAAACCCGATGGGAGAATGCGGAATGAAGAATTGCAACAGGATATACTTTGTCGAAAACCTGGCTTCTGCATTTAATAAATTGACATGAAAAAGCTGTACAAAATAGTTCCGGGAATAATGCTTATTATTTATACTTTTCATCTTTGGGCTTTAATGACAAAAAACCTTTTGGCATTGGAGATTCAACTGTAATCAACTTACCGGTCACAGGATGTGGAAATGAGATCGAACAGGCATGCAACCTGATGCGACGAATAAAATCTGTCGAAGCGCCATATTTGCGATCACCAACAATCGGACAACCAATATCAGAGAGATGCACTCTTATCTGGTTTTTTCTGCCGGTCTCGGTTTTTACATCCAGAAGAGTATAATTATCCAAAGTTCTGATAGTTTTATAATTTGTTATGGCATATTTTGCACCAGGCTTTTCATTCACCGAATGCATTTTCATTGCATTGTCTTCAATCAGCCAGCTTTTTATTGTTCCTTCAGGATTTTCAGGAATGCCTTCAACTAAAGCAAAATAGTGCTTTTCCGTTTCATCCCATTTGTCTTTTATGGCATCCATCGCAGTTTCAGATTTTGACAGAACCAGTACTCCGGATACCTCTTTATCAAGACGGTGAATTACGTATGTCCTGATTTTTCCTTTGCTCATGTCTTTTAAAAACTCCGAGATGATCCGTTGAACGTTAGTGCTGCCATCGATACTTGATGTCGCGATACCCGCAGGTTTGTCTATCACAATCACATGCTCATCTTCATATAAAACAGGAAAAGGCAGGTTTGCTTTTGTAACGATTCCTGTCCGTAAACTGCAATCTACAGTATCACCCTGTTTCAGTTGAAAAGAATGCAATGTGACGGATTTATTGTTTACCCGGACAGTTCCATTTTGCAACATTTTCTTTATTCTGGTCCTTGGAGAATCAGAATACTGTTCAATCAGATATTCGAGAAGCGTCTGTGATTTATTTATGGTTGTTTTCAAGTAGTTGCGTGTTTATTGTTTAGCGGTCGAATATATGAAATATTCCATTTTAAAACTTAATTCTAATTCACATTCTGCAACAAAGAGTATCATTACTTGTTGTTTCAGACAGGCCGGCTTATCTCAAACGAAAAATTAGTATTACAAAGACTTGAAAGACACAAAAAAATAGTATCTTTTGATTTCAATATAGAATTATAAGCTTTAATGAATGATGCGATGAAAATAAATGCAATTATAACAGGAGCTACCGGAATGGTTGGTGAAGGTGTTCTCATGGAATCCCTTCTTAATCCGGATGCAATCGCAATGATTAATTCAGTAACTTACGGTTATGAGAAACAAGTCCTTGAAGTAGAAGATATTATCAGATTTTCAAAAAAACAATGACTTAATTGTACACATATATACATGAAGTAACCCTATAAAAACATTTCATTATGAACACATTATCTCCATCACTAAAACCTTCCTTCTGGTCTGGTATAGTCCTGGGAACAAAAAAGGTTTTAAAATGGTTACTGGTTCTGGTTGTTATTATTGGAAGCGTATTGATCTACTGGAAGTATTTCTATACTTACAGTGAAGGTTATCGTGCAGGATTATTGCAAAAATTTTCTCATAAGGGTGTTTTCTTCAAGACCTATGAAGGAGAATTAATATTAAGCAGTGTGTCGAGCAACAGAGATGTAGCCCTTGCATCAGAGAAATTTCTTTTTACCGTAACCAACAAGTCGCTTATGAGACAATTTGATACTCTCCAGGGGCAGTCGGTCATTATACATTACCGGCAGAAAAATGCACCCGTATTCTGGCGCGGCGATTCACCTTATCTTGTAGACAGTGTAAAAATCCGAAGGTAATAGCTATTTCATTAATTTTTTAAGTATCCCAAACACTCCCCGTATAAATGTGGCGCTGGTCAAGACCTTTATAATTTCATCCTGAAGAGTTTTGCTGCTTCTTCCATAACTCGAATGAGAAGGAGTTCTTGGCTGACTTATTCACAAACTATATTAAGAACCCCCAAAATGTTGTAGTAAACTGGGAAACACTATTAGCATTTAAAATGAATAAATTCCTTTCTGCAAGTATCAATACCCAACTTGTATATGATGATAAGATAAAGGTTCCGGTAATCAGAAATGGAGAAGCAAAATCTATTGGATCTTTAATACAGTTTAAAGAAATACTTGGAGTGGGATTCGCATATACTTTTAAATCTTTTAATAAATAATAACTTAAACCTGAAATTATGAAACTAGTAGATGAATTTAAAGCCTTTGCAATAAAAGGCAATGTTGTTGACCTCGCGATAGGTATCATTATCGGTGCTGCTTTTGGCAAAATTGTTTCTTCAATGGTGGCTGATATCATTATGCCTCCCCTTGGATTACTTATTGGGGGTGTTAATTTTACTGATCTGAAAGT
>PMNJ01000059.1 GCA_003162595.1 Bacteroidales bacterium
TCTCCCGGTTGAAGCAAAACTTTTTTAAAGTTTTTCAATTCCTTCACAGGACGTGAAATCGAAGCTACAGGGTCCTGAATATAGAGCTGAACAACCTCTTCCCCTGCTACTTTTCCTGTATTTGTAAGAGTCACGGATGCTGTGAGTTTTTCATCGCCTTTTAGTTTGCTTTTACTTAATTTTATATCACCATATACAAAAGTTGTATAACTGAGTCCATAGCCAAAGGGATATAACGGATCGTTAGAGATGTCAAGGTATTTTGAAGTGAATTTGTTATTAACGTCCATCGGCCGTCCGGTATTTTTATGGTTATAATAAAGAGGTATTTGCCCCACGCTTACCGGGAAGGTCGTGGTTAATTTACCTGATGGATTGTAATCACCGAACAAATTGTTTGCAATAGCATTTCCAGCTTCGGTACCTCCGGCCCACGCTTCCAGAATTGCACTTACATTTGCATTCTCCCAGGCCAGTGTCATAGGACGACCATTTATCAGTACGAGAACAACCGGTTTTCCCGTTCCCAACAGAGCTTTAAGAAGGTTCTGCTGTACCTTTTGAATTCCAATATCACTCATACTTGAAGCTTCTCCCGACCATGCGGTTGATTCACCGAGAACAGCAACTATAACATCTGCCTTTTCAGCCGTTTGTAATGCTTCTTTAAGTAATTGCTCCGGGGAAGTTACAGTTTCAGATGATTTTTTCTGATCAGGGGAAAAAAGAGGATCACTCTTCAGCAGGAGTGGATTATCAGTCAGTTCAGATCCTTTTGCATAAAGAACTGTCACCGAATTTCCTCCTACGTTTTTCATACCTTCCACAACCGAGCATATTTTATCCTGATTCCCGGCGATAGCCCATGTGCCAATCATATCTTTTTTGCTATTTCCAAGTGGACCTATAACAGCGATTGTACCCGATTTTTTCAACGGCAGAATCTGTTTATCATTCTTAAGAAGAACCATTGATCTTGTAGCAATCTCCCTCGCAGTCTTCAGATTTTCAGGTGTCATCAAATCTGTTTTGGCTCTTTCTGCATTCATATAACGGTATGGATCAGAAAATAACCCAAGTTTGTATTTTGCCTCAAGAACACGCCGGCATGCAAGATCTATATCTTTAACAGTTATCTTCCCTTCATCAAGCGATTTCTTCAGGGTAGTAAGGAATCCTTCTCCAACCATATCCATATCTGTTCCGGCTTTCAGAGCGAGTGCTGAAACTGTCTGAAGATCGCCCATTCCATGATTTATCATTTCATTAATTGCAGTATAATCAGTAACTACAAAACCTTTAAAGCCCCACTGGTTCCTCAACAATTCAGTTAATAGCCAGTGATTACCTGACGAAGGAATTCCATCAACAACATTGAAGGAGGTCATAATACTCCCTGCCCCTGCTTCTATGGCTGCCTTATAAGGAGGGAGGTAATCGTTATACATAGTTACTTTGCTCATATCCACTGTATTATAATCACGTCCAGCCTCTGCGGCGCCATATAATGCAAAGTGTTTTATGCACGCCATCATAGTATTATCGAGAGAAAGATCATTCCCCTGGTATCCTTTTACCAGAGCTTTTGCTACCTGTGATCCCAACCACGGATCCTCACCGGCGCCTTCGGCAATCCTTCCCCAACGCGGATCGCGTGCAATATCGACCATTGGAGAATAAGTCCAGGCAATGCCATTGGCTGTTGCTTCCTGGGCAGCAATTCTGGCACTTTTTTCAACCAAAGTCAGATCCCATAAACAACTCATAGCTAATGGAATAGGAAATACAGTCTGGTAACCGTGAATAACATCCATCCCAAAAAGAAGAGGAATATGATGTGGCGATTCCTTGACAGCTATATCCATGGAAGCTCTCATTGAAGAAAGAGATAAAGCATTAAGCATTCCCCCAATCTGACCTGTCTGCAGTTTCTCGTGTGTCTTTTCGTTTACTGCAGAACCTGTGACAAATCCGCCGGAAGTAGTAAGATTAAGCTGTCCGATTTTTTCCTCAACAGTCATTTTATTCATCAGGTCGGTGATAAATTTATTCATTTTTTCATCCTGACCCTGTGTTTTGATAAATGAAGCCAGCAGCAATAATAAAAATCCGAGCTTTTTCATATTTTTTGAGTAAAGTTATTTTGAAGTAAATGTCCTGTAAATTTATAAATTACCCGGTAATAATCCCATAATTAAAAACACCTCCTTAATTAACGAAAACCTTTTTCATTTCATATTGTTTATCAGGCAGCCGGAAGCCAGAAGTAATATCAATCTTCAGACTACACTAATATTGGCTGCATCTTATTACTAACCATAAAAGTATTTTTGAAACCTTAAATATAAAATAATCAACTAGAATTTGTCCACCAACACTTTCATTAACCCGTTGAGATCCCTCGCTATCGCTCGGGATGACATAGTATATAAGCGGAAACAAAGGAAGCGTAGCGAAATGAGGAATCTCCTAATCACATCTTGAGTTAAAATAACAGTCTACACCTCATTGAGTTTTGATGGGCAAAAGAAAAGTTTAATTAACTTTGATTATACGAAAAATCACCATGTATGAAATACTTTAGATTACTCTTCCTTACACTTCTGATAATATTATCTGGCTGCGGAACCACATCAGATTTCAGTCAGGTCTTAGAGGATATTCAGGAAAATCTTGATTTTGGAAATGTAAGTACAGTAATCCAGATTGTCGACTCCATAAAAAAAATCAGTGGTGAAAATAAAGAAATAATTCATGTTGCAGATTCCCTTGAACAAATAGCTGAAAGAATCCCTCTTGACTTTTCGGTAACCGAAAACAAGGTAAAAGCTCAGTTGGAAAAGATTATTGGTCAGGTTTCTTCCGGGCAAATTTCAGAATGGGAAGACAAGGGTTGGCTGGAATGGAGGATGGTTGATGGTGAAAAAAAATATTTTAACAGAGCTGTCTCAAATCTTATACTGATAAAAAAGTTCCATGAGCAAAAGGATCGGGGACTCAGGGATACAACCGGCAATCAGGAGATGATCTTCAGGTTGAGGCATACCGGACAGGTTTTAAAATCAACTGATAATCAGAGCAATCCTGTTTTGCCTGTAAACATGGAAGTAACTTACACAATTACAGTTCATCCGGATGTTGTTCCTGATGGAGAGAAGATCAGATGCTGGTTGCCCTGGCCTAAAGAAGGCCATCCGCGGCAAAAAGAAATTAAGCTTATAAATTCATCAAATCCGAAATATATTATTGCACCCGATACTGCTATTCACCGTACTTTGTATATGGAAGAAGTTGCAAAAAAAGGGAATCCTGCCATTTTTCAGATATCCTACACTTATGTGTCAAGTGCACAGCATTTTAATATGGCAGGAATTAAAATATTGCCTTACGACAAAGGTTCAGAAATTTATCAGAAGTACACATCAGAACAGTTACCTCATATCTGCTTTACCGATAAAATCAAGCAACTCGCTGACAGCCTTACCGGAAATGATGATAACCCTGCTTCGATTGCAAGAAAGATCTATTTCTGGTTTAAGGAAAATATACCCTGGGCAGGTGCACTTGAATACTCTATCATTCCAAATATACCTGAATATGTAATAAAAAACCAAAGAGGCGATTGTGGCATGCAAACTTTTTTATTCATCTCTATGCTCAGATATAAGGGAATACCCGTAAGATGGCAGAGCGGCTGGATGATGCCTCCCGGCAACCAGAATCTGCATGATTGGTGCGAGGTTTATTATGAAGGAGCAGGCTGGGTGCCCGTAGATGTTTCATATAAACTCCAGAAATCAGATAATACTTTAATCAGAGATTTCTATTTTTCAGGAATCGATTCATACAGACTCATTATAAATGACGGCGTCGCAGGAGCTCTTTACCCTGAAAAACAATACCTGAGAAGCGAACCAAACGATTTTCAGAGAGGTGAGGTTGAATGGAAAGGAGGAAACCTATATTTCGATAAATGGGATTATGAAATGAAGATTGAGTATATAAAATAATGGCACAAAGTCACAAAGTCACAATAGCTCAATGGCTCAACGGTTCAATGGCGTAACGATGTGACTGGTATTTAGGTACATTCTCTAATAATTATTCTATGAACTTTTGTTCTCTCAGAAATTCCGTCATCCGTTTAAGTGTAGGTAAAAAATTAGGGTTGCTTACCGGCCAGTCACATGAATGGTCTGCATCTTTCACTGGAATCAGCTCACAAATATTCCCTGCTTCTTTCATCAACCGTGTAAATTTTTCAGCTGCCTGAAACGGAGTGGTATTGTCTTTTGTTCCATTCGACAGAATGGTCGGCGGCCAACCTTTCTTTACATGTAAAATCGGGGAAAATTCGGGATGTTCAGCAAAAAACTCTTGGCCAAATCCTTCACCAAGAACCGGGTTATGAAGAACCAGTGCATTCGGCTTAGAACTTATTTTCAGATCCTCACCGGGAGTGTCGCCTCCGTCGATAAAAGTACATGCGGCAAGATGGCCTCCAGCTGAACCACCGGCTGCGATGATCCGATCGGGATCAATACCCAGTTCCAGGGCATGTGATCTGACATATCTTATCGCTGATTTAGCATCCTGAATACATTCAATAGGGCTGGTGCCATGACGCGATTTCACGCGGTAATCAGCATCAATTCCTATTATTCCCTGATCACGAAACCAGGCTGCATTCGGAATCTGACCTTCAACATCTCCACCAACCCATCCGCCTCCGGTAAAATATACTATTACAGGCAATGGCCTTTTCGATTTCCTAAGCGGACGAAGCAGGTACATGTACATATCCCCCTGGGGTGTCTTCTTGTAAAGGATTTTTTCAGCCAGCGCAGTAAGATTCTTTCCTGATAGTTTATAACTCTCTTTTAGCTTTACCAGAGATGTAACTGAATCTTTTTGCATGTTTCCAGATTCAGACGAAATAAAGCTATCGAAAGTACGTGACTGAATACTTCCTGAGATAAGAGTCAGGAAGATTGAAAAGAAGATTTGTTTCATCTAAAAATTATTTATATAAAAACAATTTATTATTTCTTAGCAAATCTATTGAATTTTTCTTTGGTTTTCCAGGCAAGATCTGTCCAAATATGCAACATTAGGCTTAATATAACCGTATAATATTGCGAAAGCGATGTATAAGTGAATTGAATAAAATTCAATTTTATCCTGATAAGAATAAAAATGAGAATTTTTTCCATTTCATTATTTCTAATTTTAATCTCATTAACTCTTCATGGGCAGGATTGTAATATTCTGTCCAAGGCTAATAGTATTGTCCCTGACAGGTTATGTTCCCCACTATCCATAGACTGGAGAGTAAGTTATACAGGAGTTAATAATGCCGGTACAAGTGTTCAGATCAGATATGATTGGGACGATGGTTCCACAGACACTGAAAATGCTGTGAACATAGGGCCGGGAGTGTTTCAGACTACCACAAGTCACATCTATGTTTCTACCGGTGACAAATGTAATTACCGACCTAAGGCGACTCTCGTTGTCAACGGAGTTTTATGTTCTTCATCAACCCAGGAACAGATAGTTACCGTTTGGGATAATGATGATCACAATGGTGGCCATATGCATATCGATCCTGCTGTTTATCCTGTTTGTTTTGGTAACAGCGCCAATGTCAGGTTTCAGGATCTTACGCAGTTTAATTGCGTTCCTCCTCAGGAACAGGATGTACCAAATCTTTTTACCCGATGGGTTCAATGGATATATGGAACTGATATTACTATGACCGGTCTTCCTGTAACAATTAACGGGACCCCGAGAGCCTTTCCTTTTTCAGGACCGATTATTACTCTTCCCGGACCGGTTACGGGGTCGGGAGTGTATTCAGATATAATAAATGTAGCTAATGATAAAATGATTGGTCAGTATTTTCAGGTGAAATTACGAAACTGGAACTATTGTAACCCGTATGACGATCCGAATATACCCGGACCACCTGCAGATCCTGTAAATGGTGATCATCCGCCTGTGGTTACTACCGCAATAATACTGATTGTACCATATCCTGATGCCACTATTACACCGGTGGATACTCTGTGTATTGATAGTAGTCCAGTTACTCTGAAAGCTCATGATTCTGGTGGGACATGGTCTGGAGATGGTGTCACTGATGATTCATTCGATCCGGGTTCAGCAGGTGCCGGAAATCATGTGATAAGATATGATATTACCGACTCAAACGGGTGCAGCGCTTCTGATCAGATAACTATCACAGTTATGCCCTCTCCTGTTGTAAATATAATTCCTGTGGGAACACTATATATTAATCATCCCCCCGTTGGACTTGCCGCATCCCCGCCCGGCGGAACATGGACAGGTGATGGGGTGATTAATAACAGTTTCTATCCTGATTCCGCAGGTTTAGGAATACATATAATAACCTATCTGACACTACCCGACAAATTCGGATGTAAGGGAACAGATACAATTAATATTAAAGTTATTATGCCACCGGAACCTGTTGCATTATTTGAACCTGATACTGTCGGATGTTCTCCCCTACTTGTCCGATTCAGGAATTTAAGTGAAAACGCTGAATCATATTCTTGGGATTTTGGAGACAAAACATTTTCTTCGGAACAAAATCCATCCCATACTTATAATATTCCCGGAAATTATATAGTAAAATTGACTGTCACGAATATTTCCGGACAATCATCACTTAACGGATTAATAACAGTATACCAGAACCCAACTGCCGTTTTCAATGTATATCCCACTGATGTCATTAATAATTCTCAGGTAGTAGTCTTTACAAATTTCTCATACTATGGGGTATCATGGCTTTGGAATTTCGGAGACGGGAACACCTCTGTTGAAGAAAGTCCATGGCATAAATATGTTTCTGAAGGAATATATGAAGTTACATTAACAGTAACTTCAAAAGACGGATGTACAGATTCAGTGATGTATAAATCTCCTGTGGTGGTTGACTATAAGACCGGGGAAATAAAATTCCCTAATGTATTCAAATGGAATGGTTCAGGGCCAACCGGTGGATACTGGAATGAGAATCAAATAGATGATAATATATTCAGGCCTTTTTTTACCAATGTTATTGAATATAAATTACAAATATTTAACCGCTGGGGAGTTTTAATTTATGAAAGCTCAGAACTTCAAAAAGGCTGGGATGGATATTTTGGAAAAGATTATCTGGCGCTTCAGGGAGTTTATGTCTATAAAGCGGCCGGCCGGTATGCCGATGGAACTTATTTTAATAAAATAGGTGATGTAACCTTTTTACATTAAGAGAGTTGCGAAGCAAATTCAAAACACACATACCAGGCATGAAAAATAACCGTTTTATTGGAGAAAGTTGTTTTAATAAAAATGGATTTAACATGTCATTAAATCAGCTGTTCTTTTTAAAAGTCTGGTACATTTTTTGAGGCTTATTTTAAAATTAAGCAAAAGTCAAATTAATACTTAAGGTTATGAAAAGAAATATTTTGGTAATTGGTATTGTTATTGGGCTATTTGGCTGGAGCTGTTCCAAAGTTGAAACACAAACACAACAACAAGGACTTAAACAGTCAATTGAACAGAGCACAACTGCAATTAATACGGCAATCGGTAAAATTACAGAAACCAAAGGCTATCAGATTCTGTCATTAGGCGTTAATCCCATCGCAAAAGATTTAACTCAGGCAGCTTCTTTTAAGGACAGTATAACACTCGGTCTGATTGCTGGAATTTATGACTATCAACCTGATACGATGAATATGCATCGTAACTTCGCGTATCCTTTCAGACTATTTAAAAAGACAGGTACAAGCGATAAGATGATAGTCAATTTACCTCAGAAGCTGATCTTTAATCCAAGTTATCTTCACAGTTTTATAAGATCAGACTCAGTTCTGAAAAATGACTTTACAATTTCTGCCACAGATTATCATCTTTACTATAACCTGTGGAACAATCTCGATTACAAACTTATTGCCGGTCTCACACTCAATTCTGTGGATCTGGGAAGTTTTGATATTTCATCGGTTTGGAACTCTTACAGGGACCAATTAAATTCTTCCAAGTACACATTCACAGGTGGATATAGTGTATCAACCTCATGGCAAGCTGGTGACACATCTAAATCATCATTTGCGCTTCTTCAAAACAATAATCCGCTTTTGCTGGAGTCGACTCTTTTTGTAGGTAATGGCTTTCATAAAAGGGAAAAACAATATGATTTAACTATAGGGAATGTAGAGATTAAAAGAGGATTTGGAATTGATTCAATTCAGGTGTTTCAGAATGGAGTGCTTCAGAAAAAAGCAGGAGCAAAAATCACCGATAGTGCTGACTCTACCGGAACAATATGCAATAAAAGGGATATTCTGCTCACTTTTGATGATGGAACAACGGCTAATCTAAGTACATTGATTAGTCCGGCTCTTACTCAGCTGAAAGCTCTGGTAAGTTCCCTTCACGACATGTATTTTGCTGAAAATATTGTGGATTACATTGCTGTTAACATCTACTATAATTCAAGATAAATGTGATTTACTTTCATATTTTTCATATCATCTCATGACCACTTTATTCTCGTAATGTACTCACCCCCTTGTTTTCCCCCTCTCTACTTCGTAAAGAGGGGGAATTTATTAATATACAATGCATTACGCTCCCTCTTTGCAAAGCATAGAGGCGGACGACCGTTAAAAAATTGCCTCGCAGGCAATTTTAGGGAGGAGCGAGTCTGCAGGGCCTAAAATGGGGGTGAATTCATTTAGGAATAAGGTGAAAAGTGATATTTTCTACCCAATAAACAATCTCCCTATCTGATATACCGTAAAAGACAGCAACCACGCTATTCCTGTTGTATAAAAGACTGTGAATGCAGCCCATTTCCAGCTTCCCGATTCTCTTTTTATTGCAGTTATCACTCCCACGCAGGGGAAGTATGTAAGTATGAATAACATAAATGAGAAAGCTATAAGAGGGGTGAATACCGGTTTGCCGCTTGATCCTTTTTGAGATTGTATCTTCTCGACCAGTGAATTCTTTCCGGAATCATTATCAGCCTGGAATATAACTCCTAATGTACTTACGACAACCTCCTTGGCTGCTAAACCCGAAAGAATACTGACGCTTAGATGCCAGTCAAACCCCAATGGTTTCATAACAGGTTCTATTGAACGTCCGATAAGGCCCATAAAAGATTTAGTATGCTTTTCGCTTTTTTGTTCCAGTATCAGCCGGTTTACTGATTCACTTTTCTTATCGGAAGAAAGGTCGGATTTTTCAACAACTGAAATTTCACCTGAATAATCCTTTGAATATGAAACTGATTGTGGAAAATTACTTAATATCCACACAATTATCGATGCCAGAAGAATTACCCCTCCGATTTTTCTGAAGTATAAACTGGTTCTGAATGAAACATGTTTAAAAATACTTCTGATAGTAGGAACCCTGTAAGGCGGCAGTTCCATTACAAAAGGAATTTCTACTGATTTGAAAAACACCCGCTTTAAAAACAGAGCTGATAATATTGCAAACAGAGCACCCATGAAATACAATAGAAACAATACAGAAGCCTCATTTTTAGCGAAAAATGCACTGATAAAGAGTATATAAACCGGCAATCTTGCACTGCACGACATAAAGGGAGTAATAAGCATGGTGATAAGACGGTCTCTGCGACTCTCAATGATCCTTGTTGCCATTATTGCAGGCACATTACATCCAAATCCCATGAAAAGCGGAATAAATGATTTCCCATGCAATCCTATCTTGTGCATCAATTTATCCATGATAAATACAGCCCTGGCCATATAGCCGGTATCTTCCATAAAAGATATAAAGAGAAACAGGATAATTATATTGGGAAGAAAAACAATCACTCCGCCAACACCCCCTATTATAGCTTCTACCAAAAAATCCCTTACAATTCCCGGGTTGAGGTTATTGGATATCAATTCTGATAGTTTACCAAAACCTGATTCCATCCAATATTTTGGATATCCTCCCAGTTTAAATGTGGTAAAAAATGTGAGCCACATAAAAAAAACAAAAATCGGGATCCCCAGATATTTATTTGTNNATTTTTGTCTTCCTTAACCTTTCTACTTTGTTGATCTTAAGGGTTTCCTTAAGCGCTCCTGAAATGAAACCGTAACGAAGATCGGTAATGACTGTATCGATCGGTTCAGAATACATCTTCGCAAGTCTGGTATATTCCTTTTTCCCTATTTCAATTATCTCAGATGAATTGATACACCGGGTTATACTTTTAGAATACTCTTTATCATTCTCCAGCAACTCAATAGCAAGATATCTTGCTGATATAATGTTTGTAAATGCCCGGTTCTCTTCAATCTTTATTCTCGATTGTATAGCACATATAGAATTTTCTATCTCGGTTCCATAGTTTATATGAATATGCCTTACAACCGGTTCCCGCACTTCATAAACTTCTATTATCTTGTCAAAGAGTTCCTTAATTCCCTTCCCTCTTGAGCTGACTGTCGGAATTACCGGTACACCCAATAATTTTCCAAGAGAAACATAATCCAGAACATCTCCTTTCTTCTCCAGTTCATCATACATATTAAGTGCGATAACGATTTGCACTCCCATGTCGATTAATTGAGATGTCAGGTACAGATTCCTCTCAAGGTTAGAGGCGTCGACTATATTAACAACTATATCCGGTTTATTATCAAAAATGTAATTCCTGAGATAGATCTCCTCGGGAGAATAACTTTTAATTGAATAAGTTCCGGGAAGGTCAACGATTGAAAAAGTATAGCCCGATTGATTATAGGTTGCCTCTTTAGAGTCAACTGTTACTCCGGCATAGTTGCCAACCTTTTCCTTTGAACCTGATGCAAAGTTAAAGAGAGTTGTTTTTCCAGAATTAGGGTTTCCGACCAGAGCAACCTGAATCTGTCTTGTTTTCTCTAACCAGGACCCGTTTTCATCCTCACTTATCAGGACTCCGTTTGATGATTGACGTTCTCTTGATCTGGTATCCCGGTCGACTTCAATAAGCTGAGCCTCGCTGTTTCTCAATGAGATATGATATCCCATTATTTTATACTCAATAGGATCCCTTAAAGGTGCTTTTTTAATTACTTCCACCTTTTTCCCTACAACAAATCCCATTTCTGAAAGCCGCTGCCTGAACTGGCCTCTCCCTTTGATCTTCAGAATCAACCCTTCTTCTCCCTCATTGAGATCATATAATGTCGTCATCGAATATTTTGAATACTTAAGAATAACCATGGATTTGACACAATGTTCAATATTTTGTGATACTATGTTCAAGGCGGCGGGCAACTGGCTTCAGGCAACGGGCTATTGGTTTATCCTTCCTGATACCTGATACCTGATGCCCGACGCCTGACGCCTCTTATTCCACCTTTACCTTTATCACGATTTTCCGTACCTGGGCGTTTGCTCCATCTTTCAACCCCGGACGATGAACATCTGTCGGAAAGAAGATAAAAAAGTTTGAAGGAGAGGCCTTATAATTTACTACTTTGCTGACTGTCACAAATTCAATATCTTTTTTATCATCATATGGAGTAATAACTTCTTCAATAGAAGTTAATGGAGCAATATTCATCACCTCTTTCCCGCTAATCACATATTGAAGATCAATGTATTTCCTATGAGCTTCAAATTTTGCTGCATCTTCATTTTTACTGGTATATTCACTAACAGTTGCAAAAAGGTTATCTCCATCAATATCGTATCGTTTAAGTTCAAGCTTCGATAAATCAGTGTTTTTAAGAAAATTAAAGGCTTTTTCCCATCTCTCCTTATTCTTAAAGTAAGAAACAGCAAATTCCCTTTTGTTTATTGATACATCGGCTGTCACAGGCCAACCGACTTCCCACTCATTTTTTGCAAACCATGAATCAATTTTCTTTTTGCTCCAGGTTGAGGGGTCTGAAGAGCTTTTACTTCCCATTAAACCAAAGAAACTTATGAGTACCATAATAACTACAATTAAATTTTTCATATGAATTACATAATTAAATTTTCAGTGCTTTCAACAATTAACCCTGCCTAACGACAGGCAAGTGCAAAGATCGCAAAGATTTTTAACAAATATTGCGGTGCGTCTCAGTAAGGTGCAGCGCACCGCAATATAATTTCTAGTTAAATTTCTTTAATTTTACAAATTAAACTGATTTACTTTCTATCTGAAAAAATCGTATGAAAAAACTGTCAATTATTCTTTTTTTAATTCTTATAACCGTTAAAGTTTATTCACAGGAAAATAAACTCTATCAGACAGGATTGACTGCAGAACAGAACCTGAATGCCATAGGGAATCTCACGCCTTATACATCAGGTGGTATGGGGTTCGACTCCAGATACGAAGGAATAAAAGGCAGTCCCAGATTATTCGATACTCTTATGCCTTCACTCCTCAATTTAAAAGGACAGGATTATTATATAAAGCTTGCTACAAATATTGATCTGCCAACAAACTCTTTGATCTTCATGAATCCAAAAAACTCTAAATTGTTTTCTATACCTTCAGGTATTATCAAAGAGGTAAAAATCAATTGGAAAGGAAAAGAGATGGTTTTCAGAACCGCAAGCGGGAATAAATTTGTGAAAGATTTTAAAGAGCACAGATTCTTCCAGGTTTTGAAAGAAGGACAGTATCAGTTTATAAAAATACCAATTAAGAAACTTATCGAAGCTGACTATAAAGCTGTTTATGGCACCGACAGGCGTTATGATGAATACACTACATATTACAAGTATTACATTATTGACGCCGACAGCACATTTCACCAGATCCAGCTCACCAGAAAATCACTGATAAAAATGTTCCCCGACAAAAAAGAATTAATCAACAACGCCTTTGAGGCAAAATCTTACGATAATAATGAAGACATGGTCATTAATTTTCTTAATAAACTTTAATACGACTTTTATAGCAATAGGTAAGTAGAAAAGACAGGAGATTGCTTCTCCCGATTTGCGGGATCGCAATGACAATGTATGTAATCAAATTATGAATTTTAACCAGAAACCAGCAACCAGTAACAAGCAACAATTCTCTAAATAAATTCACATAATACCTTAAAAAGACCTTTTTTATCAAAGGGCTTCGAGATGAAACCGGAGCATCCGCATTCAATCGCTTTCTCTTTGTCATCGGCATATGCTGTCTGTGCAATTATAGGAACCGTAGCGTTATTTTCGCGGATAAGCTTTACAGCAGTATATCCATCCATCACTGGCATTTTAATATCCATTAAGATAAGATCAATCTTCCCGGTTGAAAGACATTTTTCAACTGCTTCTTTTCCATTATATGCATGAAGTATTTCCGCGTTTGACCCTGTAAGAAAGTATCTGATAAGCTTAAAGTTGCTCTCAACGTCTTCAGCTACAAGTATTACCTTTTTCACTGGGAATACATAGTTGTCAGGAGCTATTTGCATAGAAACCGGAATGGATAGTGCAACTTTCTTTTCATACGGAATTGTAAAAAAGAATGATGTGCCTTTACCAGGTTCAGAGGAGAGCCAGATCTTACCACCTAAATGTTCAACATAAGCTTTTGAAATGGCCAGGCCAAGTCCTGTTCCTTCATAAAGCCTTTCCATGGCATTAAATACCTGGTAGAACCGGTCAAAGATTCTTGCATGATGCTCAGGTGATATACCAATGCCGGTATCCGATACACAGAATTCCAGAAAGTTTCCTTCCAGCTTGTACCCGATCTTTATAGTTCCTTTATCTGTAAACTTTAATGCATTGCTCATCAGGTTCGAAAGGATCTGAGATAATTTGGTATTATCAGTTAAAACCAGAGCATCGGAATCTGATAAACCTGTCTCGCAAATTATATTGATTTTCTTTTCAGCAGCTTTCGGTATAAATTGATTACATAATGATTTTAGCGTTGTATTAATGGACACTTCATTTTTGTAAGTTTTAATAAGATTTGCTTCGATATTTGAAATATCTACAATATCTGTAATAATCGCAAGCAGGTGGTTGCTGCTCTGCATAATTACTTCGATGTACGATTTACGAGTCTTCTCATCTATTTCAGGTTCTCCAAGAAGTGCGGAAAATCCTACAATGGCATTCATAGGAGTTCTGATTTCATGCGATATATTATGCAGGAATGCTGTTTTGAGTCGGTCGCCTTCTTCAGCCTTTTCTTTTGCCCTTATCAGTTCTGCTTCGTTCTCTTTTCTTTCAGTTATATCCTGAAAGATCTCAAGCATTGCCTTTTGATTCTGGAACATCATTCCCGTGTGGCTGATTTCAAAAGTTCTACCGCCCAGAACACCATGCGACTCATAGACCTCTGTTTCACCAATAGTTATTCCCTTTGCTAAAGGGCAATCGCTGCATTGCTTTTTATCGTCGCGATATAATTCCCAGCACTTTTTTCCGACACATCCTTCGCCAAAAATCCGTTTGAAAGTGTCACTCAGGAAAAGAACATTCCCGGCTTCATCTACAATATCCATTCCGAAAGGAATTGTTCTGAGCAAAGATTCATTAAATGCATAGCTTTGCTGAAGTTCTTCCTCGGCCCGTTTTCTTTCGGTAATGTCATGACCAATTCCTACAAGACCTGTAATATTTCCATCTTTATCATGCAAAGGAATCTTTGTTGTCAGTAGCCAGCATTTTATACCCGCTGCATTAATGAATTCCTCTTCAAGATCAAAAATAGGTTTGCCGGTTCTGAGGATCTTTTTATCATCGGCGTAACCACGCTCCCCAATATGACCCGGAAATAACTCAATATCAGTCTTTCCAAGAACTTCTGATTCTTTTGTCTTGCCAATATTCTCCACATCTGCTTTATTGGCAATCATTTTTCTGCATTCTTTATCCTTAACATAAATTTGATTAGGAAGGTTATCGATAAGCGTGCGCAGGGTTCTCCTTTCATGTTTGACTGCTTCTTCCGAATTTTTATGGTCGGTAATATCCTGCAGAACACCTGCTACTTTTACCTGCTCACCGTCAGTCTCAAATATCAGCTCAGCTTTTGAATGGACCCATCTTATCTCTCCGTCATTTTCCCGCTTTAGTTTAAATTCTATATCATAAGGCTCATTATACTTTAATAAGCGATCAAGCACATCATCAAGCATAGCTCTGTATTCAGGAAGAGGACCTTTTTTTGCAACTTGATACGTGATTTCGTGAGAGTCATGGTTCAGGCCGTATATCCTTAAGGCTTCATTAGAGACCCACATTGTTTTTCTGCCAAGATCGAGCTCCCAGTTACCAACATGCGCAAGAGCCTGTGCCTTTTGCAATCTCCTTTCACTATTTTGCAATTCTTCTTCTGTAGCTCTTTTCTCTTTCGTAAGTTTCGCTTTTTTTACCGAATTGAGAATTGCAGGTCCCAAACGAGAAAGATTATCTTTCAATATATAATCATCAGCCCCGGCTTTCATACATTCTACCGCAACTTCTTCATTTACCGAGCCGGTCACGAGAATAAAAGGGACTAACGGAGCAAGTTCATTCCGAAGCAACAGGGCTGTCATACCATCAAACTGAGGCAGACTGTAATCGGAAATTATCAGATCGGGCTCAAAGTCTTTAAGGTATTCGAGATAAATTTCTCTTTTGTCAACCAGTTCTTTTGAGAAAAAGATCTTATTTTTCTCAATTTCGCGCCATATCAATTCCGCATCGATAAGAACATCTTCCACAAACAGTATTTTCAGCTTACCTGCCATGTTGTGCATAGTTTATATCTGTTTAATAGGTTTCATCAGCAATTTGTTACGGTACAAGTCATCCCATATCTGCTTATTTCTACTTATTTCCATCTATTTCTGTTTACTTCAATGGTTCATTAACCAGCAGCCAGTACAACCCCAGGCTGCTCATCGCATTTATAAACTGGTCGAAATCAACTGGTTTAACAACATAACTGTTAACGCCCAATGCATAAGCTTGCTTCATATCCGGTTCCTGTTTTGAAGAGGTTACGACAACAATCGGGATATTAGAAGTACGTTTATCTTCTTTGACAATCTTAAGAACCTCCAGTCCGCTTATCTTGGGAAGTTTAAGGTCAAGGAGTACTACTTTTGGCGGATTTGTAATACTTCTTTTTTCAAATTTGCCTCTGCAGAAGAAGAAATCAAGAGCTTCAGCCCCGTCCCTTGCAACTAAAATATTATTGGCCAGGTTATTTTTCTTAAGAGCCCGTAAAGTAAGTTCCGCATCATGCGGATTGTCTTCTACGATTAAAAGTTCAATTGCGCTAAAATCTTCCATGGTATGTCGTTATTAGTCAGTATTAAATCTTGTTGCTTGTTGCTTGTTGCCTTCTTCTCAGAACCAGCAACCAGTAACCAATAACTTTTTTCACTTTAGTCTTTTTACTTTTGTCTTTTATCTTGCGAAGGTAAACTGAAATAGAATGTCGCTCCCTTTCCAACCTCACCTTCTGCCCATACTTTACCTCCATGCTTAAGAATAATTCTCTGTATAATTGCCAATCCGACTCCGTTTCCTTCAAATTCAGCTTCACTGTGTAACCGCTGAAATACACCGAATAATTTATGTGCATATTGCATGTCAAATCCGACACCGTTATCTTTTATAAAGTAGATAATCATATCTCCGGTTATTTTCGAACCAATACTTATTTCAGAAACATCATTTTTAGATGTGTATTTTATAGCATTGGATATCAGGTTAGTCCAGACCTGGCCAAATAAAGCAACATCGCCAAAGGCTTTTTGAAGTTTCCCAATATTCAGTTTTATTCTTTTTCTTTCAGCGGGTGATGTCATCCCTTCAAAGATCACCATTGCCATCTTTTTCATGTCTATCACAGAAGGATTCAGGCTGCTTCTTCCAATTCTTGAAAAACTCAGAAGGTCATCAATAAGTTCTCCCATTTGGGTTGCACTTGAAGAGATAACCCCGCAAATCCTTTTTCCTTCTTCATCGAGGTTTGCTTCGTAATCTTCAAGCAGAATTTTTGTAAATCCATGGACTGAACGCAAAGGCGCCCTGAGGTCGTGTGAAACAGAATAGCTGAAGGCTTCCAGTTCTTTATTGGCTGCTTCAAGCAGTTGTGTTCTCTGAATTACACGTACTTCAAGTTCTTCATTTAACTTCTTTATCTGAAATTCTGCATTTTTCCGATCTGTAATATCTTCCTGGACTGAAACAAGAACTTTCCCATATTTTGAGTGGTTAAAAATGGCAACATTTGCATGGCTCCAAAAAACTGTTCCATCCTTTTTGATATTGAGTACTTCGCCTGTCCAAAAACCCTTCTTATCAAGCTGATTCATAATTTCTATGGCTGTCTGTTCAGGACTTTTCTCAGCCGGTGCATTAACAATTGAAACATGTTTTCCGGTCATATCACCTGGCCCATACCCAAACAACTCTTCAAATTTCGAGTTTGTATAGACAATAATACCGTCCTCCATTCTTACAAGATACACAGCTTCAGCCATATGACTCATAATCTCACTCTGAATACGCAATTCATCCTCGGCCTCTTTGCGCTTGGTAATGTCTTCTATACTTGAGATAATACAATTTCTATTGGCAAGTTTAATCACCTGGGCGGATAGTAATACTGTTGAGACGTTCCCGTCTTTTGCTTGTAACAGAGTCTCCTGGTGTAAAATGGCATTTCCTTCACGAAGAGAATCTATAATATGCTTTCTATCCTCTTCATGAACCCATATTTTCATATTTAGCGTGGTGTTGCCTAGTGCCTCTTCACGGGTGAATCCTGAAATACTGCTGAAAGCATCGTTGATCTCTATGATTCTGCCATCTTCTATATTAGCTATCATAAAGGAAATAGGCGATGTTCGGAAAGACTTGGAGAATCGTTCTTCACTTTCGCGCAATGCTTGTTCAGCCTGCTTCCAATAAGTAATATCCTCAACATTCCCGTCATAATATAGTATCTTTCCATCTGCATCTCTTATAACGCTTGCATTTTCTCTTACGTAGAGAGTATTTCCATCCCTCTGATGCCATGCAGACTCCAATCCGATGATCTTGCCTTCCTTCTCCAGAGTTTCCAGGAATTTTGCCCTGGGATAATCAGGTTCATAACCCTCCTCTTCAAGATTGCGGTGAGCAAGATCGTCAAAAGAGCTGAACCCGAGCATCTTCACCAGTGCAGGGTTAGCCATCAATATTTTGCCGTCGAGGGTAGTACGGTAAATCCCTATAGTTGCATTTTCATAAAGA
>PMNJ01000122.1 GCA_003162595.1 Bacteroidales bacterium
GGAATGGCGTTGACTCCTCTGTAGCGGTGACTGGCATTACTGTAACAGGAGCAGGTGGAGCTACAACTATAACAACAAGCAATGGGACTTTGCAGCTCAGCGCTGCGGTGTCTCCATCAAATGCCACGAATCAAACTGTGACATGGACGATAGCAAATGGCACAGGACAAGCCTCCATAAGCGCTTCAGGTATGGTGACTGCTATTGCCGATGGGACTGTTACAGCAAGAGCTACTGCTAATGATGGTTCTGGCGTTTATGGGACCTTGGTAATTACAATTTCAGACCAGGTTGTACCTGTGACTGGCATTACAGTTACAGGAGCAGGTGGAGCTTCAATTATAACCTCAAACAATGGGACTCTGCAACTTAGTGCTGCGGTATCGCCATCAAATGCTACGAATCAGGCTGTAACATGGACGATAGCAAATGGCACGGGACAGGCTTCCATCAACGCTTCAGGACTGGTGACAGCTATTGCCATTGGGATCATTACAGCCAGGGCAACTGCAACAGATGGCACAGCGGTAAACGGCACCATTGATATAACTCTTAACAGTATTGAACCTTTGGTTATAGTTGTTAGCAAAGATGAATTAAAAGTTACGTTAGAAGAAAGTTATTCATCATGCAAGTTAAGTTTGTTTAATTTGCTAGGGCATCTAATTAATAGCCAGATTGTCAAAAGCAATTTGTGCGTATTTAATATTGCATCTCTCCATCCTGGTATTTATTTAATTGTATTATCAAAGAACATCGTCTTAAGGGTTGAAAAAGTAATTATTTCATATTAATACCATAATTCTTAAGATCCATTTCCATCGTTTGAATACAATATATAAGTTAATTTTTATTATAATTCCTAGTAAGATAATCTATGAATTATACTACTGTGATCAAAGACCACAGTTTGTGTTTGAATTCAATATCTTTAAACTATCAACAACAAAGAACCTGCCGCCTGTTCGAAGAATTATTATTAACAGAAAAACCACTAAAAAGAAAAGCTTATATTTGAAAACTTTTGAGAAGGAATAGGAATAGGTTATTGACATAGTTTTGTGTAATTTTCAACTACGCTTGGAATCAAAATCGTCTTTAATGCACAATCTGTACAGGAATAAAGAATTGCTTAAAATCTTCGGGATTATAGTTGCTTCTTGCGTTTTATTAATTTTTTTTGTTCATTTCTTTTATTCGGAATTCCCTGAAAAAACTAAAAAAATAAATGCCAATATTCTCATAGTTGAAGGATGGCTCCCGACACCAGCTCTTGAAAAAGCTAAATATGAGTTTCAACATGATGGGTACGACATACTAATAATAACCGGCCTCAATTTTACAGAAAATTACTATCAGGTTTCAATGGACCGGAAGAACAGAATTATTAATAATTTTAATTCAAACGCAGAACAAACCAGGAACGAGCTAATCAGGATGGGAGTCGATCCTTCCAGGATTGTAGCTGTTCCAGCAGAAGGGACTAATATAAACAGAACATTGAAAAGTGCTTTAGCATTTCGTGACTGGCTGAAAGAATCAAAATGCCAGGTAAAAGGAATAAACATAATTAGTTTTGGGCCACATGCAAGACGAAAATGGATGATTTATGATAAAATTTTAGGTAAAAACTATAGTGTTGGAATAATTTACTTACCTGATTATGACAACCATAATTTTTTAAGAGAAATTGTTAAAGAACTCCGGGAATTTTTTGGGCTGGTTTATTATTGGATTATTCTGATATTCTATTGATTCAGGGTGAAGGGTGAAGGGTCCAATGTGAAATGTTTAGAGTTCCGAGTTCTGAGTTCCGCGTAGTCAATAGTGTGCCGTTGAGAGATGAGCAGTGGAACTTGGAGTTGGGTTTGTAAGTTTTTCTTGTTATAATTACCTTAATTGATTACTTAATCTATTGAATAAGGTGTCACAAAGTTGTATAAATGGTTCTATATCAGAAATTGTTGGTTTTCCATGAGGGAGAAGTCCTAAATCTCCGGGATAGCGGGCATCAATATATGTCTCATTGATTATACTAAGCAGAGTTGTTTCCTAAGCAGAAAGCTGAATATTTGCAATTAATTGAAGCCTTAAGAGATCATGTGATTTAATAGATGGTTTATCCTGTTCTTCGATCATAGCTTTAAAGCATTTTTCTAAGCATTGCTGACAATGAAAAGACACCAGATTGGTAAGACGGTCTTCGCTTGCAAGTGTTTTGGCTGCAAGAAGGTCATCTTCAGCAACGGTTAGCCAATCTTTAGTTGTTTGCTTCATAAATAACAGACCCTGAACTAAGTATTTCCTTTTTAAAACCGCTGTTTAATTGAATGAACTTTTCGTACATAGGTTTTGTATGTACAATCAGGTCAATATCAGCATATTTCCGTAAAGAATTAAGAGCATTGGCTATTTTAAGCTTGATTCCCATCTTTTGGGCAAATGATTCGAAAACAAAATTGTCATTGGTAACAACCAGCAAATCAATGTCGCTATCTCCTGAGTAAGTCCCTTTTGAGTAAGAACCAAACAAAATAACCTTGCTTACATTTAAATGTTGCAACGAAAGGTTTATTTGAGCTATGATATCATTTCTGGTCATAATGCAAAAGTAATAAAAAGGAAAAAGACAAAAGGTAAAAAGTTAAAAGTGTTGTTAAAGATAAAAGAAAAAAGGGGAAAGGAAAAAGACAAAAAGGAAAAATGTGTTATCCTTGTTTTTGAATAATGGATTCAAGGATATTCTGCAGTTCGCCTGATTCTGTGATTAAATCGGCCAGTTCCGGCTGATTCAGATCGGGGAGTTTTCTTTTGATAATTCTCAGCCAGTAATGCAATTCTCTTATTCCTTTTAGCAACATATCTTCATTCGTAAGGTCATTTACCGGCGATCCGGACCGCGCTTCGTCATATTTAACTCCCACCAAACGAGCACTTTTTGCCAGTTGAGCGCGAATAGTTATAATGTCATGAGAATGTGGTATAGTCTGCAAAAATTCATGAATTCTGCGTTCAAACTCAAAGAGTCTTTCATATAAATCCTTAATCTTATCCATCGCTACGGGTCTTTCACCCTATAGTCATCGCCCATGCCGGGCGCACATAAAAGAAGGTGTCCTTTTGAG
>PMNJ01000241.1 GCA_003162595.1 Bacteroidales bacterium
TTCATTTTCCCCCAAGGGGGAAATGATTTACTCCTTCCCCTGTGGGGGAAGGATGGGAAGGGGGTTAATTAGATACAAAAGTGAAGAATTACTCGACAAGTAAGTCTTACTGACACTTTTCGGGCAAAATATTTTAGAAATGAAAGAGACAATTATAGCTATTTATGACATTGGAAAAACGAACAAGAAGATAATTCTCTTTAATGAAGACTTTAAGATAGTCTCCGAAATTGAAGAAAAATTTGCTGAAGTTCACGACGATGATGGATTTGAATGTGATGATATTGAACATATTGAAAAGTGGATAAAGGAATCGATGACCAAATTAGTCAATTCTGATATATATGAACTTAAGGCTGTCAATTTTACTACTTATGGTGCAACGCTCGTCTATCTTGATGAAAACGGGAAAAGACTGACTCCGGTTTATAACTATCTTAAACCAATGGATGAAAAAATCGCTGAGAGCCTCTACAAGAGACATGGAGGAAGAGATGAGTTCTGCAGAAGAACAGCTTCTCCGGCTCTGGGAATGTTAAATTCCGGGTTGCAGCCGCTCTGGCTCAGGTCAGCCAAACCTGAAGTATTTGCCAAAATAAAACATATCCTTCATTTTCCTCAATATTTATCATATATAATTACCGGGAAGATATATTCCGAACACACCTCAATCGGATGTCATACGGCTCTTTGGGATTTTGATAATATGAATTATCATCCCTGGATCAGAATTCAAGGATTAAACCTGCCCGAACCTATTCCTGTTGAAACAGTTAATGAAATAGAAATTGAAGGTAAAAAAATTAAAATCGGTATAGGTATTCACGATAGTTCATCCTCACTAGCTCCGTATTTCTCAAGCAAAGCAGGTAACTTTTTATTAATTTCTACCGGAACCTGGTGCATTAACATGAATCCCTTCAATTCTGAAAAGTTAACTGCCGATCAACTCGACAAAGATTGCCTTTGTTATATGAGTATAAACAGGCAACCGGTAAAATCTTCAAGGTTATTCATGGGACATTTGCACGAAACTGCCTTAAAGCAAATTTGTGATCATTTCAGGAAACCGGAAGATTTTTATAAAAGAATCAAAGCCGATGATCAATTATCAACTCATTTAAAATCCAAATTCAGCGGGAAAAATGTGTTCTTTCAAACGGGTCCATATTCCCGTGAATTGAAAGATTTCATAGATATGTATGAATTCAGTTCATTTGAGGAGGCTTATCATCAGTTAATGAATGAATTAGGCGATCTTACTATAGAATCTGTAAACCTTGTTCTTCCGGAAATAGATGAGATTGAGAACATTTACATAACCGGAGGATTTTCAAAAAATGAACTTTTCCAGAATCTGATCTCAAAAGCGTATCCCTCGAAGTTTGTATATACCTCTGAAATTGCCAATGGATCTGCGCTGGGAGCAGCAATGGTCGTTTCGGGTTCAAAATCATCCCTGAACCTTGGACTTACGAGATGTAAAATCTGAAAAAGATTTTTTTATCAGTAAATTCTTTGTCCCAGGGCTGCCTTCAGCTTATAAACGCTTGTAACATAATCTATTCTGGCTTTCAGTAGCATTAAACTGCTTTCCGAAACCGAAGTATTGGCATCCAGCAAATCAAGATTTGTTATCACCCCCGACTTAAAACTTGTCTCAGCAAGTGAATAGGCCTTTGAGGCTTGATTCAACTGAAGCTCCGACTGACTGACTTTCTTCTTCGCGGCAAACATAAGTGCCTCTGATTCATAAACCTCATCTGATATATTACGCTTTGTAAGTTCTGATTCAAAGGATATTGAAGA
The DNA here is from genome assembly GCA_003162595.1 of Bacteroidales bacterium. Lineage (GTDB taxonomy): Bacteria > Bacteroidota > Bacteroidia > Bacteroidales > VadinHA17 > LD21. Next base: position 1,810 of record PMNJ01000241.1, read on the forward strand.
TATTCCTGATTGAGCCTGTGCAAGATTATATTTGTTTTTCATCCCGTCGAAGAGAGGAACCCTTAGTCCCAATCCTACAACATAATTTGGCGTGAATTTGGCCAGACCAGGTATATAGCCGTTTTTTGCTCCACCTGATGCCTCAAAGCTTAATAATGGTTTATTCTGCAACTTTGTCATTCCGAATCTCAGCTCGGCCAATGAAGCTCTCTTTTCATTTATAAGAACTTCATCCCTGTTATGAAATGCATATGACAGGATCGAATCAGAAACAATAACAGGCGGCTCCACAATGAGCTCATTCCTGACAACAGGATTACTGGCCTGATTATTCCCAAGCAATGAATTAAGAGCTGCCTGTTGTGTAGTCAGAGCGGCAACAAGGTCAACTTTCTGACTCTCAACTGTAGATATTTTTACCTTTGTTGTCAGAACCTGGTATTCTGTGGCAGACCCCGTAGCCATTGTCTTTTCAACATACTGAAGATGCTCATTTAGCGTTGCCAGCTGTACATCTTTTATTTTAATTGCAGCCTGTAGAAAAAGAAGCATATAAAAATTATTAACTGTATAAACAGATAATTTCTGCTTAACCTGCTCAAGTGTCTGCTCACTGATATTCTTGTTTGCATTTTCAAGTTCAATATTCTGGTGCGTCCTTCCGAAATCATAAACCAGCTGCTGATAATTAATTGAAGCAGAATAGTTGTTAGCAGGGTAAAGTTGAAAAGTGCCAAGCCCCGGGAAAGTAAGCTTTGTTACGGGAGCAAGATTGGCAAAACTTGCTGTCATATCTATTACCGGATTATAACCTGTCTTTGCTAACCCGATCCTTGAATCAGCATTCCTGATCGCTTCTTCTGCAATTTTAACAGATGGATAAGTAGAAATAACCTGTTGGATAACGCTCTTAAGCGATAAGGAATCGGCCGGAGGTTCTAGTTTATCAATAGTACTCTGACCATAAATAATCCCGTTAAGAAATATAATCGACACCAAAATGGGTAAAATTGACTTTTTATTTATATGATTATTCATTTGCCGGAAGATTTTTGTTTTTTAATTTTTTTGTATGTAGAAAAATTATCGGGATGCCTCCCATCAGGGTAATGAAACCCGCAAGGAGGAAATCATCATCAATACCTTGTATATAAGACTGTTTGTTAAGATTTGAAAGAAGTAAAGCCTGACTTTGCCTTGCAGCATTTGAAGGTGAGCTGCCGGCTTCATTTTGAAGATAATATCGTATTTTTGTTGTTGTCTGTTGATAAATTTCGGAGCCCTGTCTGACAGCACCTCCAAATGACTGGGCATGAAAATTAACTCTTGATGTTAGAAATGTGGCGAGCAGAGCAACTCCAAGACTGCCACCAAGTTGCCGGATAGAATTGGTAATGGCAGATGCCTGTGCCATCTTTTCACGTGGTATTTCAGACAGGGAAACTGTAGTCAACGCGGTGAACATAAGACCCATAGCCAATCCCCGGAGATATAATGACAACATAATAAAATGAAGTTCAGTCAGCCATGAAAGATTGGAATTGAGGTAGAAGCTAAAAGCAAACAAAACAACACCTATAAAAAGGGGAATTTTAGGATTTAGTTTATCCGAAATCCTTCCCGAGATAGGAGCAATTATACCCTGTATAATACCTACCGGAAGAAAAACCGAACCGGCTTGCAGTGCCGTATAGCCCAAAGAATTCTGCAGATAGATTGGCAATAAAAATGTGCTTCCGAACATTCCCAGACTAAATATTACCAGGATAATATTGGCGATTCCAAAATTATGGTTTTTTAAAAGACTCAGATCCAGGAGCGGCTCTTTAACAGTTAATTCTGCGGTTATAAAAACCGCAAATGCAATTAAAGCAATTGCACCATAAGCCAGTATAAAAGGTGCATGCCATCCTGCTGAATTTGTAGCTGCATTCCCCTGTGAAAGTATATAGAGTGTCAGAGGAAGAAAAATAGTAACTGAAATAAAACCTACAATATCAAATTGTCTTGCTTTCCTGTTTATATATTCGCTCTGAATTATTATAGTGAATAACATTGCTAAGATTCCGACCGGTATATTCACGTCAAAGATCAGAGGCCAGCTGAAACGGTCAATTAGAAAACCTCCGATCAGAGGTCCGAACGAGACTGATGCAGCAGCAGAAATACCCCAGAAACCAAGCGCTATACCTCGTTGGTTAGGTGGAAATTCCCTTGTAATTATTGCCATTCCAAGCGGTTGAATTGTCCCGGCTCCCAGACCCTGAATAACCCTTGAGGCGATCAGCATGTTCTCATCCGAAGACCTGCCGCATAACATCGATCCTAATGTAAAAAGAAATAATCCGATGAAATACAACCGTTTATAACCGAATTTGTCTGCCAGCCATCCTGAAGTTGGAAGCGCAACAGCCATAGCAAGCATGTACGCAGTTACAACCCATTCAATTTTGTCGAGTCCGACACCAAATGATGCCATAATTTTAGGTAACCCTACATTTACAATTGTGGCATCAAGCACTGCCATAAAAGTTCCCAGCATAACATTCGCCAGCAAGAACCATTTGTATGACTGATGTTTAGGATGAAAGGCTGAATCACTGTTCCTGAGAAAGTACCTGATACGGTGAGATGGCGTTCTTCGTCTTTCCATCTTATTATTTTAAAATCTTTACAACAACAGACATCCCCGATAAAATATTAAATGAGGAAATCTCTTTATTATTGTTTGCACCATCTATTGAAATACGTATCGGAATACGCTGAGTAACCTTTGTGAAGTTGCCTGAAGCATTATTTGCCGGAATAAGCGAAAAAACTGATGCAGTGCTTGAACCTACCAGGAAAACTTTGCCGGTGAATTTTACATAAGGAAAAGCATCTATTGTGAACTTTACAGTCTGACCAGTATGAACATCCGAAATTTTTGTTTCTTCAAGATAAGCTACTATCCAAAGCTTACTGCTCATTGTAATAGTAAAGACCGACTGACTTGGCTGAACGACATCACCGGGAAGTAACCATCGTTTTGCTATGACACCGTCTGCCGGAGCATAAAGCCTGGTATTCTTGAGCTGGGCATCAAGTACTTTGATCTGGGAATTGGCCGTCTCAACAGATGCCGATGCACTTGAAATCATAGATTTTGAGACCAGAAGTTGCGCCCTGGCAGCATCCAGCTGAGCTGAAGCTGTTTCAAATGCGTTCTTAATATGGTCGTATTGTTCCGGAGTAATAACACCGCCCTCTGACTGATTTTTTGCCCTGGTCATATCTTCTTTTGCCCTCTCAAGGTTTATTTCCAGCACTTTTATTCCCATCTGATCGGAAGTAAATTTAGCTTCCGATTGGGCCAGATTAGCCTGAGCCTGAGTCTTCAGTGCCAGAGTCTGGTTTCTCTGGGCTACAAGATCAGTACTGTCTAGATCTGACAGGAGCATACCCTGTTTTACAAGGTCTCCTTCATTGGCATAAACAGAAGATATTCTTCCCATTATCTTAGCTCCGACACTGACATTATCAGCATCAACATGTGCATCATCGGTAGTAATATACATGGAATAATCCCTATACCAGTACCAGGCACCTGCCAGTACGATAATAATAACAATTGTAAGCGGTATATAAACCCTGAGACGCCTGTTCTTTGATTCTTCTTTCATAAAAATGTTCTGAATTAAATTATATCGTTAATTATCAATGTTTTAAATCAATTATATTTCAAACTCTTAATGAAAATGTTTGTAAAAGCAATTGTCTTCTGAAGAAGAAGATCGTATTCTTCCTGCTCGATGAACAGTGTTTTCTTTTCGTTGACTAATGTGGTCCTAAGACCTTTCAACAGGTCAAGAAAAAGGGAAGCTGTCTGATCTGTATCGTTAATAAAGAATATTCCGCTGCTGATACCTTTTTCAAAAATCCTTTTCAAAATTTCTTTTTCTTTTTCTTTAAAATCCTGAATTGTTTCTCTGAAACCTGGTTTTAGTTCTGAATAATCTTCGAGCCTCAATCTGCTTAAATTCAATAATGTACGAAAATATGAGAGACGCGCGTTTGCATATTCCAGAAGTAATTGTTCAGGTTCCTGAATGCTGNNCTCTCTTTATCAGGAAAATAGTAATACAATGATGCTTTTGATAATTTAAGATCATTGGCAATTTCACGCATTGAGGTCTTCTCAATTCCAAATAATCCGAAACGTTTTTGTGAGGCTTCGATTATCAGCTCTACCTTATTGGCTTTCTCAGAACCTGATTTTGCAGTATTCATTTTTTTAAAAAGATGCAAATATAACAATCTCTCTGACTAACTTGTTCAAATGGTCAGAAAAATATTATTTTATTTTTCAACAGATGTGTTTTGTGTATTTTATATTCAGGAGATCACTAGTTGGTAAAGAAAAACAACATGGCTGCTGCTACAATTATGAGAAAGAGAGAGACAGGCAGGCAAATCTTTAATATCTGCATCGGATTCAGATTGGTAACTATTCTTGATTTTCTGACATTTCTTAAACTTAGATATAATCCTGTCAATACAGCCGCTGCCTGAAACCATGGAATAAACTGGGGCAAAAACTGATGCCAAGGGGTATTTGCAGTTCCGAAGAAATCCCATCCCCAGCCAAATGGATCGGATAATGACTGTTTTATAAAAGTCACATTTACAAATAGCATTGGTATTACAAATGCTATCCAGTTCATCAGGGCAAAAGGTAAAAGAGATCCGGCGTTCATAAGAAACACCTCGCTAGTATTTCTTTCAAATTTTGCCATTTTTTTGCTCAGAAAAGATATAAAATAAATTATACCTGGAACTATGATAAGCACCAATGTCCACATTACCAGAGAATAAATTCCAAATAAATTCCAGTTATGCTTATCCAGGATATTCACATAGTCACGAACAACAGGCCAGGGTCCCAGGTACAATATACTATATATGATGGAAATTGTAAATGTTGCCATTGTCATCCAAGCTTCACTCATAGTGCGTGTTCCTTTTTCAGATGCAAAAGGTCTTTTATACAATGATACATTATTATATGTGCAGCTTCGCATGCATTCGAGACAAAGCCCACAATCTGAATTTTCCTTAATTTCGCCAACATTCAGACCATATGGACATGCCCACCCTTTTGTATTTCCGTTCTCGCAATAGTGGGGTTTGCAACGATCGCAAACGTCCTGGGACTTATTTCTCAGGGCTAATGTACTCATCCTTGAAAACGGTCCTACAAAAACGCTTACCGGACATACATAACGACAAAATGCCCTCAACTCCCAAATCCCCGACATCAATGTTGGAACAAGCATGAGCATAATTACTGTTATTCCTGATACAAATGGAGTTGCGACAAGTGTGGTTGAAAAAGTTGCAAGCAATAAAAAGACAAATAATCTTAACCAGTCATTTTTTAACCATTCCGGCCACCTTAGAAAAAGACCTGAAAATTTATTGTTATATTTCTTTGTTTTGCCATTAAGAGGATTAAAAAAAGATTTTCTCTGGATAAGATCACCAAAAAAAGGCAGAGGACAGATAGTACACCAGAATCTTCCAAAAAACGGAGTAATGATTGCGATGAGAGCAAATAGCCAGACTGCCCACATTAAAAGGACACCCAGGTTTCTTCCGGATACTTTGGTGCCAAAAACAGAGGTCAGAATAACAATATAAATCATTACCATTGTTATAATGATAAGAGCAGCCTGGACATATCTTGATTCTATTATTCCCCGGGAAAAACCCGATTCTTTAAGAAGATCTTTATAACCTGCCTTTTCACTTTCACCAGAATTGTCAGGTTTGACATTTTTGAAAATCCTGACTAACCATATTAATATTATTCCAAGAAGACTTCCAAGACTGAATACCAGCAGTGTATTTGGCAATATAATGAGTTTACCCTGTTCAAAAGCATGCATTGGTCCGCACCAGACATGGCAGCGATAGTTACTCTTTGAAACTATGTAGTTATAAATTCCCTTATGTTTTACAATCAGTACGACTTCCTTTTCAATAACAGGTTTGATTGTCGGATCACTTGTTTTAAAGACAGTTACCTCATCACGTGAAGGACTGATCTTAACGTCGATGTCAAACTCCTGAAGAAAGAATGAATGTCCGGTATCGTCAGTTGAAAATGTCAGATGAAGAGTATCTCCTCTGTTGCATCTTATTACATACGGATCCTTTCCATACCTGAAACTCCTGATATGGATATACCTGCTGGTTGGTTTTTCTGCAAAAAACTGGCATATGATAGCAGGAACCATGCCAAAACCTAAGATTATTAAGAGATTAAGAAAATGCCTGCCTTTATATTTCATCTAAGGAAAAGATCACAATATATCATGAATTTCACAACTCCAAAAGATAGCATTCAATATTGCTTCAATGATAATTAATTTATTTTAATGCAATGCTGCCATAAAGCACATTTAGATTATTTTTGCTGTTAATTCTTTATTCACGTTATCATTAAAAAACATCTTATGCCAAAAGATAAACGTTCACCTGCAAATAAAAAAAAAGGTCTGAAAACCCTGATACTTTTAGTTGTCGTTTTATTACTGATAATTGGTATCCCTTATCTATTAATAAGTTACCAGGCTAAACAAAAAGGGATCAGCAAAAACACGGTCATTAAACGGATCGTAAATAAGACAGGTTCAAAGAATGTCACTTCGGAAGAATTTAAAAATAATACGTTAGGACCAAAAATAGATTTTCTAAATCCCATACCTGTAGGCCAGAAATTTACAGAAGCGCCCATGATTTCAAATATAGAGGCAGTAGATCTTGATGGCGACGGACTAATGGATATAATCGTCTGCGATTGCAAGAGCAACTCAGTTAACTGGATCCGGCAGTTTCCTGCCGGTGTTTATACTGAAACAGTACTGGCAGATGGATTGAACGCGCCGGCCCATGTTCAGGTTATCGATTTTGATAAGGATGGTCATAATGATATTATCGTAGCTGTGCTTGGTTTATTGTTTCCCAGTAACGATAAAATAGGCTCGGTGGTTATACTTCAAAATGATGGAACAAATCACTTCATAAAACATGTGGTTATCGATAAGATAGCCCGTGTCTCAGATGTCAGGGCGGGCGACCTGGATGGTGATGGAGATCTGGACCTGGCTGTTGCACAGTTTGGTTATGATGACGGCGAAACCAGGTGGATGGAGAATCTTGGAAACTGGAAATTCAAAAGTCATATATTGCAGAATCTCTCCGGTCCGATTAATGTTATTTTAGATGATATAGACAAAGATGGAGATCTTGATATTATCTCGCTTGTCAGCCAGGAATGGGAAGAAATTTATTGTTTCATAAACGACGGGAAAGGAAATTTTACACCAAAGCTGCTTTATGGTTCAAGCAATGAAGACTTTGGTTCCAGCAGCATCTATATATGCGATCTGAATAAGGATGGGAAAGATGATATTCTCTACACTAATGGCGATGCTTTTGACTATATACCTCCTCAGGGAAGGCCATGGCATGGAGTTCAATGGCTTGAAAATAAGGGAAACATGAATTTTGAATACCATAGGATCTGTAATTTTATCGGAGCCTATAATGCGCGGCCCGTGGACATAGATAATGACGGTGATCTGGACATATTTTGTGTAAGTGCATTCAATTTATGGGACAAGCCTGAATCTCAGAGTTTCATATGGCTGGAGAACGATGGAAAAATGAATTTTACCCTTCATAATATAGCCAATTCCCCTACACACATATTAACACTTGAGTCAGCTGATTTCAATAATGACGGATTAATGGACTTTGTTACCGGAGACATGCATGCTTATCCCCCTTACGACCGGATGGGCAGAATTACTTTGTGGCTGAATAATGGGAAGCTTGCAGCCAGGAAAAACTAAAATCAGTTCGAGGAACTATATAGTTTTAGTTTTTCTTCAAGATTTGTAATGTAATCCTTTGATGAATTTTGATTCTTAGCCAGACTAATAGTTATATTCATGAAGGTATAGGCATTTCGATTATCGCCTAGAGCAAAATAAGCCTCCGCGAGACTTTTAGCTGCTGATATTAAAACTTCAGCAGGGCAACTTTTATGAATAAAAGCTCTCTCTGAATATTCCCTGCCAGTTTTGTAATCCCGCATTTTACTATCAGGACATGATACAAGTAATGTTCCAAGTCTTTCAAGAATTTCAGGTTCATTTGGATAATATTCTAAAGCTCTCTTGTAATGTTTGATTGCCTTTTCCCACATTTTATTTCGTATGAGTATATTGCCAAGATAACGTATTGTTGACAGGTCAGAAGGATCACTAATAAAGGATGATTCATACTGTGCTATTGCTTCCGGAACCTTCCTGTCATTTTCAGCTATCATACCAGAAAATTTCTTTGCTTTCGGGTTGTCAGGAGAAAGATGCTTTAGCTTGTTAAGATATGTGATAGCGTTTTTTCTGTCACCAACTTTAATAAAAAAAGAAACACCGGACGTAAGTGCATCAATGTCTTCATTATGCTTTTCAAGAAAATCGAAGACCTGATGAAATGCAATTTGTTTCATCCCTCCATTCCAAAGACATAATACAATACTTGATTGTATTTCAATATTTTCAGGTTTTAATTTTGCCGCCTGATTATAATACTTCAGCGCTTGTGTATTAAATCCCTTTTCATATAAGAGATCTGCAATATCTTTTATTTCATTAAAGTCGTCCTTATACAAATCTATATGTTTATCAAGATAAGGGAGCGACTGTTTTCCAAGGTCCAGCCTGAGAAAGAGTTTAATAGCTTTGGAAATCAGGTATTTATTTTCAGGTAATTGTTTTAATCCATTTTTTGTTATAGCAAGTCCCCAATCAGGATAAAAACCCTTTTCTGCAAAATCAATTTGTTTCAACAGGTATAGCTCAGATTTTGATATTAATGCCAGTTTGTCAATAATAGTATCTACAGGAGGAGTAAAATCCACCAGATCGTTCGCACGCACAATGTTATATTTACTTTGTACCGAATCACCCTTAAGTCTGTAAGCACTCGCCAGAAACCTGTAGGCCGGCCCGAATGACCTGTGAAACTGCAAAATCTGTTTCAGAGTCAGCTCAGCCAGGTCAACCCTGTCAGAGTTAATATAAATTCTTGATAATTGAAACATTGCATAAGCCCGCAACGGAAAATAATCATTCCTGGTTGTTGCTTTTTCGGGACTACTTTTTTCCTGGAGATTTGCAACTTTTTGATAGGCGACTTCTGCTTTATAGTTTTCTCCAAGGTTTCGATAACCTTCGCCGACGTAATACCAGGCATTATAATTAGCAGGATTTACTTTAATTACATCCCTGAAATTTTCTATAGATTTATTTGATTCGCCCATCTCCTGATTTAAATAGCCAAGATAGTAGCTCCATATCCATTCTGATTTATTTCTCTTACTTGCAAGTTTATAACACTGTGCAGCCTCATCGTAATAGGCACTTGAATGGTAAATCATCCCAAGTTTCCCCATATTATCTGCAGAAGGATTTCTATGAGCTTTTAGTGAAGCGTTTGAAATTTGTTCTGTAAGAGGGGCAGGACTGCCCTGCAAATCAGGTACATCAGGTAGTTTTGATCTATATGGCAGGTCAATTACAAATTTCATGACCAGAATAAATATTGCCAGACATATAATTCCACCTGCAACTATTAAAATACGATTTTTCTTTTTGTTCATCCTCTCATAAATTGGCCAACAAAAGTATAAAAATATAAATATATTTGCCTCATGTAATTCTTAAAGCCAGAATAGAAACCATTATATTCTGAACTATTACAGACAATATTACAAATCAAATCTTATTTTTATAGTATGAAATTAAATCAACTGTTATTTATATCCTTTATTTTTTCCGGAATCTATTCTCCGGCTGTCAATTCGCAAATAAAACCAGAACGTCAATGGCCAGGATTCAGAGGATACATGGCCTCAGGAGTTCTCGACAATGCAAACCTTCCGGAATCATTTGACTTTAATAAAATGATTAATGTGAAATGGAAAACCGAGATTCCGGGATTGGGCCTGTCAAGTCCTGTTATCTGGGGAGATAAGTTATTCATCACAACGGCAATAAGTAAATCAGATAACCAGGGAATTAAAACCGGTATTTATGGAGACGGTATGCCGGTAGCAGACAGCTCAGTTCATGACTGGAAAGTTTTTTGTATTGATAAAAATTCCGGAAAAACTATCTGGGAAAGAACGGCATACACAGGTATACCCAAAATCAGGCGTCATCCTAAGTCGACTCATGCCAATACTTCTGTTGCAACTGATGGCAAATATGCTGTTGCATTTTTCGGATCTGAAGGTTTGTACTGTTATGATTATCAAGGAAAGCTTATCTGGAAGAAAAATTTTGGGGTACTGAAATCTGTTGCATACGATTATGTTGCAGCCGAATGGGAGTTTGCGAGCTCACCAATAATATATAACGGTGTACTTATAATTCAATGTGATGTTCTGGAAAATTCATTTTTAGCTGCCTATGATTTGAAGACGGGCAGGGAATTATGGAAAACCAAACGAGACGAATATCCGGGATGGTGCACGCCAAATATTTATAAAGACGGCGATAAAATATGTATAGCTGTAAACGGTTATAAACACAGGGGAGGATATGATTTTGAAACAGGTAAAGAAATATGGAGGATGTCAGGAGGAGGTGATGTTCCTATTCCAACCCCTGTTATTGGTAAGGACCTTATATATTTCAACAGTGCACATGGACCTTCTTCACCCATATATGCAATAAAATCCAGTGCAAACGGTGATATTACGGCTAATGCTGCCGGTGATCCAGGTGAATTTATCAAATGGAGTATACCCAGGGGAGGATCCTATATTCATACATTGCTACTTTATAACGATCATCTTTATAACGTTAACTGGAACGGAACAGTTGTTTGCTATGATGCGGGTACAGGGAAAGTGCTCTATAATGCAAAATTAGGCAATTCCCAAAGCTTTATCGCTTCTCCTGTTGCTTCTGATGGGAAACTATATATTGTTGACGAACAGGGAACTGTATACATAATCAAAGATGGGATTTCATTCAAACAACTGGCTGAAATACCTATGAATGATGTATGCTTAACGGCTCCTGCCATTACCGACAATATGATTTTCTTCAGGACTCAGAAATACCTTATTGCTGTCGGTAAAAAATAACCTTCTTCTATTCATTTTTCAGACTTGTAATTAGTGAATCCCTTGTTACTGATCTCACAGACAGCAACATGGCAAATAAGCCTGTGATTATTATTACAAAAATTATCAGGATTAAAAATACCCATGGCATGTCCGGCCTGTTTTTAATTGACGACGAGGTCGCAACAAGAGCAGAAACAATGCCAGTTGAAACTCCTGCGAAAAGGATAATCATTTGTTCTGACAGAATCATTCTTCGTATTCTTTTTACATGAAAACCCGTGGCCAGCATCAGAGCAAATTCATATTTTCGCTGGTTATAGTTCCGTAAAAGTACAAAACCAAGTCCGGCAATACCGATTATCATTCCGAATGCTCCAAAAACACCGAATACCGAGAGATATGTATTTGTAACCCTGTAAAATGTTGCAAGACGATCAGATGTTTTTTCAATGATAATACCATAATTCCCCAATCTATCGTTCAAAGTATTTTTATATAAATCAATTAATGCTCTGTTACCCTCAGCAAGTAATAGCTGACTTCCTGAAACAGAAGGATAATACTTTGCAAAATATTTTTTCCCGATCAGTACATTACCTTGAAAAACAGATGATTGTAATCCTGCGGCAATGATAATGTTCAGACGTTGTCCACTTTCTGCTCTTACGATTAAGGTATCACCCGGTTTTAGTTTGAGTCCCCATTCAAGAACAGTCTGATCAGCAATTCCATAAATTGTATTGTCTTCTGAAGGAAGATTTAGATACTGCCATGGACTCTCAATATTTTTAGAATGAAGTGCTCTGGAAAATGAGAATGACTTCCTGGCAATAAAATCATCTGGATCAACTCCCAGCAGAGGAGGGATTGTAATGTGATTAAGATTAAGACAACTTGCGTCATTTCCCTGTGATCTTCTTATCTGTACAAAGTGGATCTCCGGGAGCTGATCATTGTCAAGGCCTGTTGTTTTTCTACCCGATACTGTATTCAAATTCTCTTTTACAGGTATTGTGGTTTCACACCACAGCAAATAGCCACCTGTACCACCTGAACGATTAACCAGTTTTTCATTAAAAGTCATTCTGTTCGCACCGGTGATAAAAACAGTAAAAATTCCTGCAGCAATAAAAAGAATTGGGGTTACAGCACCGGAAGGATTAAAAGAGTAGTAGAGATGAGATAAATGTTTTCTGTTTTTAATTCTTTCTGAATTACCAATTAATCGGCTGATATAGTACTGCCTCCATAATAGCACCAATGTCAGAAATAGTATCGTACCGGTGGCAAATGAGAACACAACCTTGTGGTCACTTAATGACACAGAAAGTACAAATAATGAAATTGTCACAAGAGCTGATGTAATTAATAAGAACAGATTCTTTAGGATGGAAGGATTATGGTAAATCACTTTGTCCATTTTATTCAGACTATTAAGGTAATGTCTGACCTTTATCAGCATAAGAACCATGATAGTCAGGAATGTCAATAAAAATCCTGAAATTACCGGTACAAGATTAAAGTAAGCATCAAGAGTATTGGTTTGTACAGCTCCGTTCCAAACGGTATTCAGAGCCCTGGTTATTATAATATTAACCAGATAACCGGCAAATGCTCCAATTAAGCATCCGGCTAAACCTGTTAAGCCAGTTTCCAGAAATAATAATTGCGCAATCCACCTGTTTTTAAATCCAAGTGCATATAATGTATTAATATGCTTTTGTTTGGAATCAAAATATGAAGAGATCGCAAACGATAATAGTACCAAAGAAGCCAGAATGAGGAAGAAACCCAGGCTCAGGAATAAAGTACCGAAATCGACACTTTTATTTGCAGCTTTAACAGATTCACCTGAAAGATCACTTAAGACGAACCCCAACTTATACGGATCGAGAGATCCTTCAAGTTTATCATTTATCACCTTTTCAGTTATACTTGCAGGATAACGGATCGCAGTCGCCGGGCCAAAATTATTTCCCCACAACTCCTTGCCCTTTTCATAACTTATGAAGGCTTTGGGTGTACCTCTGTATCTATTCCAGTAATCCTCATCTTTAGCGCGAATTTCATGCAGTTTGATTGGAACGCCGGCATCCCAGTCAGAACATGATTCTTTTCCTGATATTCCCGGAAAATCTGGCATAAGAAGAGAATCTGACCAGATGCCCTGCATATCAACAATCCTCTTAATAATAAAATCGCTGTTTTTTTCAATAAGTTTATTCAAAGAATCAGGTGTATACCAGAACATGTGAATTGAATCTCCTTTTCTGACAGAAAGATCCTGGGCCATCCATCTGTTTATAATCATTCCATTGCCTGAAGCAATATCCGGATACAGTGATGAAGGTAATGCAGATACAAATGAATAGGGAGTAGACATGGTTCCGGCAACAAACCTGTTACCAAGGTAGGTTAAAACAGGAGAAGAGGCAGGTAACATGATACTAATCTCTTTTAAAACTGATTCATCTATAAAAACCCTGTCAGAAATAAGTTCATATTCTCCTGTCTTTTTAACTATCCTTAATCTGAGACCAATGTCGGACAGTTTGAGACAATATTTTAAAGCATCAGATATTACTTTTAATGAACTTCTATTGTCTCTTTTAATAAGTAACCTATTAAGTTTAAGATGGCTGCCTTCGTCATCTTCTATGTCTGACAAATTAATGAAGATATTCATAGGTGTTATCTGACTGATTGACAAGGAGAAGTTTCCGGTTTGAGTTGGGTCAAGAATACTTCCTAATTTCATTACAATTGACTTTCCGGCATCTTTGGCAGGTGCAAATGGTGCATCTGAAGGAATGTCGCTTATCTCTTTGAATCGTATAATCAGGTCATCACCGGGTTTTATTCCAAGGTAATCTGCAAGTTGTTTATTAACAGCAATTTCTCCAGGTCTTATAGCCATTGAATCATGACCGTGAAAAATAAAAAAATTCTTATTGACACAGTAAATATGTGTGTTGAATGCCCCTTTTTGGGAGTTGAGACTCTGACAATAACCGTTCATTTCAAGTATTCCGGTGCATATTATCCCGGAGCTATCTCTCATTCTTTGAACAAGATCAGAATCAAAGTATCTGATTCCTGAACTAATTACGATGCCTGTGTTTCCCAGGCGCTCCGAGGATGATTTTTTAAGACTCTCCTTAACTGATCTGCCTGTCAGCAACGAACCGGTTATTACTGCACACAGAAGTACAATTATAAGAAACTGATACAGAACCGGCTTTTTATAGAATTTTATTGTTTGGATTATTATCCGCAATTTATCAGACATAATAATCAGCTTTTTTATCTTATGTTCAGACACTTAGTTTCCCTTCCTCCAGATGAAGGATCTTTAACATTTTCTTTGCAAGATCTGATGAATGGGTTGCAAGAATGATTGTAATACCGAATTCTCTGTTCATATCAAGGAGTAATTCACCAAGGTTTTCTGCATTTTTTGCATCTAGAGATCCGGTGGGTTCGTCAGCAAGAAGAATTGACGGTTTATTCGTGAGGGCTCTAACCAAAGAAACCCTTTGAGATTCTCCGCCGGAGATACGAAAAGGGTACTTATCTTTAAGATCATAAATTCCTGTTTTTTTCATTAATTCATTTAAATACTTCTCTCTGAGTGAAAGTTCATCCTGTGAATGCGTTGATGCGAGCAGAGGAAGATGAATATTCTCTGATACAGTAAGATAGGGAAGAAGCAGATGTTCCTGGAAAACAAATCCTATATTCAAATTTCTATAATCTGCAGACTCGTCCTCCGAAAAGTTTGATATTGTAACTCCTTTGAATAGAATCTCCCCTGTGTCAGGTTTATCAAGTGAACCTATTATATTCATTAGAGTGGTTTTCCCGGAGCCTGATGGTCCCATAATAGCAATTGTTTCACCATTTTCCACTTCGAGACATAGATTGTCAAGTACTAAACCTCTTTGTTTGAATGACTTTGATATGTTTATTATTGACAGCATATAGCTCATTTAAATATTAATCGAAGTAAATTATTCAGGTTGCTTTCAAGTCCAAAAGAAATATATAGTATACAAAGCCTTCACCAGAGATTTTACCCCCCAACCCCATAGCCGTCAA
>PMNJ01000202.1 GCA_003162595.1 Bacteroidales bacterium
CAGGCTGCAGCCCAGTACGCCGGTCCTGGTATTGTTTTATCTTTTATCATTTCAGGTCTTGCCTGTGGATTTGCAGGTCTTTGTTATGCAGAATTTGCCTCAATGATCCCAATTGCAGGAAGCGCTTACACATATTCTTATGCCACCCTTGGTGAGTTTCTGGCCTGGATCATTGGTTGGGACCTTATTCTTGAATATCTTTTTGCTGCATCCACCGTAGCCGTGGGATGGTCGGGATATGTTGTCAGTTTTCTGAAGGACCTGCATATATTTATTCCACCACAGTTTACCGGGGCCGTTGGCTCCGTACTTGTTAATGTCCCCGATATGGGATGGAAACCTCTTACGGCAGCTTTCGCAAAGACTTTAGCTGCTTCCGGAGTTCAGGTTGGTACGTTGGCTCATGTCACCTGTGTAATTAATTTACCGGCGATGTTTATTGTTGCATTATTAACAACTTTGCTGGTGATCGGTATCCGCGAATCTGCTAATTTCAATAACGTAATGGTAATCACAAAAGTATCGGTAATAATTCTGTTTATTGCCATAGGATTCATGTTTGTTAAATCTGTGAACTGGCATCCTTTTATGCCTGTCAATAAAGTTGAAGCTGCACCATTTTCTCAATATGGCGGATTCTGGGGATGGATGAAAGCCTACAGTCATGAGTTTGGCAAATTTGGTATCAGCGGAGTTTTGAGAGGCGCCGGTGTTATTTTCTTTGCCTATATAGGTTTTGATGCTGTTTCTACTGCAGCCCAGGAGGCAAAAAACCCTCAGCGCGATATGCCGATAGGCATTCTTGGATCTCTCGGAATTTCAACAGTTTTATATATTCTCGTGGCAATAGTACTTACAGGTATTGTAAGTTATACTACTTTGAATGTAGCTGATCCTGTTGCAGTAGGTGTTGATGCCATGGGAAAGGGTATGTTCTGGCTGAGACCAATTGTAAAGGTCGCTGCTATTGCCGGATTAAGCTCCGTTATTCTTGTAATGCTCATGGGGCAGCCTAGAATATTCTACTCTATGTCAAAAGATGGCTTGCTGCCACCTGTCTTTTCAAAAGTTCATCCAAGGTTCAAGACTCCGTATGTCAGTACAATCATTACAGGAACGGTTGCCATGATTATTGCAGGTATTCTACCGATCAGCATACTTGGAGAGTTGGTTTCAATAGGCACTCTTCTTGCTTTTATAATAGTCTGTATGAGTGTTTTGGTACTTAGAAAATCCAAGCCTGATATTAAACGCCCCTTCAAAACACCGTGGGTTCCTCTGGTTCCTATACTGGGAGCTTCGATCTGCTTCATTCAGATGGCATCCCTGCCTCTTGATACATGGTTAAGGCTCATTATCTGGATGGTTATTGGATTCTGTATCTATTTTTTCTATGGGGTAAAACATAGTAAAATAAGGCAGAACACGCCTAAGGAATAGGCGTAACTGCACAATGGTACAATGGTACAATGGTACAGGGCCACAACCTAATCAAAAAGATGTTTGCTGAGTAATCTTAAAGCTTCTATTTTGTTCGATGTATCAATCAGGAGAGAAAGGCTGTTAGGACTTCCACCATATGATATCATCTTCAGAGGTATGGTATTTAATGCTTCAAATATTTCAGGCGCTGAACCGGTCTTTTCGGTCCTGAAATCTCCAACAACACATACAATTGTCTGATTCTCTTCGACCTCAACAGTTCCTAATTCTTTCAGATCTTTAGCAATCTGCTTAATAAACTCCGGATTGTCGAGAGTGATTGATACAGCAACCTCCGATGTAGTTATCATATCGATGGGTGTTCTGTAAGCCTCAAAGATCTCAAATACTTTACGGAGGAACCCGTAAGCCATTAACATTCTGTCAGATCTGATCCTTAAAACGGATATTCCATCTTTTGCGGCAACCGCTTTATAGTCCTGAAGGGTCGATGAAGAAGTTATAAGGGTACCAATATCATCGGGTTCCAACGTGTTTTTGAGTCTTACCGGAATATTCTTTTCCCGGGCAGGATTGACACTTGAAGGATGCAATATTTTTGCACCAAAGTAGGCAAGTTCTGCAGCTTCATCGAACGATAGTTCGCGTATTACTTTTGTTTTTTCAACAAATCGCGGATCATTATTATGAAACCCGTTAATATCTGTCCATATCTGAATCTCCGTAGCATTGACAGCTGCTCCGATTAAGGAAGCTGTAAAATCGCTGCCTCCCCGTTTCAGATTATCTATTTCCCCGTAAGCATTTCTGCAGATAAATCCCTGCGTGATAATGATATTTTCTGTGGGATAGTTTTTAAGTTCCCGTTCAAGATTTTCTTCAATATAAAAAGAGTCAGGTTCTCCGTCTTTATCGATACGCATGAAACTCAGGGCCGGCAAAAGAATTGATTTGATGTTCCCTTCCTGCAATAGAAGATGAAATAATGATGTGGATATAAGTTCTCCCTGTGCGAGAATTGCTTTTTCCTGAAGCCTGGTAAAAACCCTGAGAGTAAAATTCCTGATATATTCAAAATGAGAATCTATCAATTCGTGTCCCGACTTTTTAAAATTCTCTGTGGCATAGAGCTCCTCAACTACCTGATGATATTTTGATCTCAGATTATTGTTTTTAACAGAAGCTTCATTAATATTTTCAGCATATAATAAATCAGCTATTTCAACAAGGCAGTTAGTTGTTCCTGCCATGGCAGATAAAACAATAATTTTTCTCTCTTCATCATTTATTAAGGGTATCAGCGCTTTCATCCTGTCGGGATTTCCCACTGAAGTCCCCCCAAATTTCATAATTTTCATATAATAAATTTATTAAAAAAAAACCTGCATCGTTATGCAGGTCTGTATATCTTTTATTGTTTATCACTTCCACATAAAGATAGTAAAGACCTGAAATCCAGATGCCTATTACACCACAAAAGCTTATTTGTCTTTTTATTCATGCGGTTACCATCAGGGAGCAAAAATATACTTTTAATTAATAAAGAACATTTAATTGGTATATTTTTTGTTAACATATACATTATTTCCTAGTTAAAATTGAAAATAAACAAAATGAAGAAGACTGTTTTTGTCATACTGGTAATTCTGGTTGCAATTCAGTCAGTTGGATTAAGCCAGGAAAAAATATACAGGGAACAGATAAAAGCTGACACTGTTTCTGCAGACAGCATGGAATACAGATTAATAATTATGGACCCGGGGTTTGATAGCTGGCTGGCAACTAAACCTTCAAAAGATTTTTATTCAAATGAATATTATGCCCAAAAAAATCGTCTTTATGTCGCCGAGTGGAATCAGATGTATCTGACATCACACAATAATGATTTGTACGATAATTACATTGATTATAAGCCAAATACTGATTATGGGATAGATATTAATTACAGGCTCTACTACTATTTCAGGTATTTTGAAGAGAAAAATCATATAAAACTTCTGGATTATAACAGGTGACATAGATGCTGATCAGATGTTACAAGGTGCATGGTTTAATTGGCAATTACCATGCACCTTGGACCTTGCATACTGCACCAATGATTTTTAACCTTTTTAATTCTTTTTTCTTATATTTCATTTTTATTTATATTTTTGCAGCCGCTANNGTCTTGTTCTGGGCACCAAAAAATAACCAGATTGTAATTTACAGTCTGGTTTTTTCATGGTGTAAAGGCGTAACGGCTCAACGGCTAAGAAAAAAAATTTACCTTTATGCTTTGCGCTCTTATACCTTTGCGCCTTTACGCCTTTGCGCCTTTACGCCTTTATTTATACCTAAAATATTCTTCGAATTTTTGACGTGTTTATTCAATTATATATATCTTTAACAAAGAAAGCCATTTCGTTGATTCAACGGTCTTTGTAATTATCTGTAAGCTTTTTAATTTATTATATATATAACTAACATATCATTGATTTAAGTTTTGGTTCAATGAAGCAACTCGCTTTATATATTCTCCTGTTTTTATTTATATTTCCTTCGTGCGGAAAGAAAAATCAGGGTGTTGTGACCTACAATCTGAAACATTCTGATTATCTCGAAACTATCGATGTTGAAGGGACTGTGCAGGCAGTAAATAGCAATGTTCTGGTAACACCGCGTGTATACTCAGGACTGAAAGTGGCCTACCTGGCAAAAGAAGGAGCTTTTGTAAAAAAAGGTGATACGATCTGTGTTCTTGCCGCTCCTGACCTTATGATAACGTTTGAACAATTTAATACAGATCTGGAGAAAATGGAAGGATCGAAGGACTCGCTGGAAGCAAATCAGGCTATGCAACTCTCTTTGCTGGAAGCACAGGTTGAAACAAATAATGCACAGTTGGAAATTACAATGTTAGATTCGATACAGCTGAAATTTGCGCCTGCTGTGAAGCAAAAACTGATCACTTTGGAAATGGAGAAAGTGAAAATTGAAAAAATGAAACTTGAAAAAAAACTTGCAGCCCAGAAGAAAATTGCCAGCTCAGATCTATCTCAAATAGGATCACGTATAATGATGCAGAAAAACAATATTCAGATGTTTCAGAGTCAGATAAATTCTCTTTGCATGGTTTCCCCGTCTGATGGATTTGTTATACATGCCGAAACTCCTACATTTTACACCTCCGGGGGTTCAACAATTGGCGGGAAAATTGAAGAAGGGAGTAAAGTATTTTACTCTATGCCTTTATTGCAGATCCCGGATATCAGCAAAATGCAGGTATCGGTTGAAGTGCCTGAGGCTGATTATAAAAGGATTAACAATGACCAGAAGGTAGACATTAAGATAGAGTCTGTTACAAACCTTGAGACCACGGGGAAAATAATCAGAAAGTCACTTGCCACAAAAAATAGAGATGAAAAATCATCAATTAAATCTTATGAAGTTATAATAAGTGTCGATAGTTGTGATTCAAAAATGAAACCTGGTTTGAGTGCATTTTGCAGGATAATTGTTGATGAGATTAAAGACACAATTGTTGTTCCATCTGCTGCAATTTTCACAAAAGACAGTACAAAAATCGTATATATAGCCAAAGACGATAAATTTCTACCGGTTCCTATTGAAACAGGAATATCAAACAGTTCCGAGAGTATTATATCAAAAGGACTTAAAGGTAATGAGACAATTGCCCTGATGGAACCTCCTTACTTATTGATATCTCATGAATTGAAGTCAGGGAATTCCATTAAAAACAGATCTTCATCACGCAAAAGTGATACTTTAAGAAAAGATACATTAAACAAAATTGTGTTACTTAAAAAATAGCCGGAAATCATTTGTAAAACAATATGATAATGAACAAAGTAATTATTCTCCTTTTCTGTATTGCATTTATTTCATGCAAAGAAAAAAAAGTAGTTCAGGAAGTTCAGACAGCCTTTGTTAAAAAAGGCACCTTCACGGAGGAACTTACTGAGGTAGGAAATGTGAAAGCCGTTAACTCCACCAACATAAATGCACCCAATATTTCGTACAGGTATGGAGGCCTTAAAATCACCAGAATGGCTACTGACGGCAAAGAAGTGCAAAAAGGTGATACTGTAATGATCTTTGATCCTTCTGAAATAAAAAAGGCCATAATTAATGCCCAGCAACAACTGGAAATAGCAAATGCTGAATTTGAAAAATTGAAGGCAACTCAACAATCAGAGATAGAGGATCTTGAATCGGACCTGGAGATATCACGCATATCGCAGGAGATTTCGAGAATCAATTTCGACCAAGCTATTTATGAGTCGGAGGTAACAAAGAAAGAGATCAATCTTAAACTTGAAACAGCGAATATTGCGCTTGCACGTGCAAAAGAACAGATTGAAAACAAGAAAAAGATCCAGCAGGAGGAAATTCATCAGAAAGCCTTAAATATTAAACAATTAACTGCCACACTCGATGATGCAACCCGGTCTGTGAATAGTCTTTTTGTGATAAGCCCGAACAGCGGAATAGCAATACTTAAAGATAACTGGATGACAAATCAGAAATGGCAGGTTGGCGATCAGCCATATTCGGGAACCTCGTTAATTGAACTTCCTGATATGGCTGCTATGATGGCTGAGGTGAAAATCAATGAGGTGGATATCGCAAAAATCTCTCAGGGACTTAATGTCTTGATTAAACCTGATGCATTTTCCGATTCAACTTTTAAAGGAAAAGTTACTTCAGTTGCTAACCTTGCACAAAATAAGGACTCAAAGTCAAAAATTAAAATATTTCCCGTGCAGATTGTGATTGACGGTAAATCAAAAAGCCTCTTACCAGGATTAACGGTAAGCTGCAAAATAATTATACGTGAAATTCCCGCAGTATTATATATTCCTATTGATGCAATTTTCAAGGATCAGGCGAATGACTTTGTTTATGTAAAGACAAATTCAGGTTTTAAAAGGAAAACTGTCAAAATAGGATCAGTTAATTCTGATTTTGCTATCGTTACAGATGGGTTGAATGAAAATGAAGAGCTGGCATTAACAGATCCATATCTCAACAAAGAAGAAACTAAAGCCGAAAGTAAAACTAAGTAACTCACCTGTTAACCTTAATTATCCTTCATAGTAAATACAAATATTTTCCTAAATGCTCACTCAAAAGAATGTTAAGAACAGAATGAATAAAAGAAAATGGTTATTACTGATTTGCAGGTATTTTGATTATCAGACTAGATTTATTTTATTTCTGTTATTGATCTCTTTATCAATTTCCTGTAATCAAGGCACTAACGATGTTTTCACAGTTATGACCGGGTCATTCAAGCAGTCAATTATTCAGACAGGTGAACTTCAGGCAGTCAAAGCATCTTTTATCCCAATGCCTGATATTGACTGGCAATATGGCTATCAGTTTAAAATAATCGGATTGGCAGACCATGGTAAAATTGTCCATAAAGGCGACTCTATTATCAAATTGGATGCTGCATCTGTTTATAAGTTCATTATTGAAAGGGAAGATATGCTTGAAAATGAGCTGGCGGATTCAAAAAAGCAAGCAGTACAGAGTGAAAATAATATCCAGGAACTCAGAGCCCAGCTGAAAAGTGAACAGGCCGCATTTGATCTTAAAAAGCTTGAAGTAGACAGAAGTAAGTTCGATACTGATGTCAAAAAAAGAATTAAAGAACTTGAGTTTCAACAGGAAACTATAAAACTTAATAAGGTAAAGCGTAATCTGGATCTCAAACCCAAACTTGATGATTTTGACAGACATATTCAAGGAATTAAAGTAATGCAGCGTCAAAATGAGCTGAATAATGCAAAAGAAGCTCTGAAGCTGTTTCTCATCAGATCTCCGCTTGACGGTATATTTCAGGTTGCGGTCAACGATTGGACCGACAACCCCCAGATGTGGAAAGTAGGCGACACTCCTTATCAGGACCAGATACTTGCCAGTATTCCTGATATCACCAGGATGAAAGCAAAGACCTATATAAATGAATCTGATGTAAAAAGAGTGCATAAAGGAATGAAAGTAATTATCAGGCTTGATGCCCTTCCTTCAGTACCTTTTAGTGGAAGTTTAACAGAAATCAGTAAAATCTGCGTGCCACGTGACAAAGAAAAAGTCTTTAATGTAGTCGTTGAAATTGATGGCTCTGATCTTCGTCTTAAGCCTGGTATGACAGTTAATTGCGAGTATATTCTTTATGAATCAGAGAAAACTATGTTTGTTCCTAATAACTGTCTGTTAAAAGAAAGTGGTCACTCATATATTTTTCTTAAAAAAGGCGGGTCTGTACGTAAGGTTGAAGTGCAGTCTGGCGCTGTAAATATTAATCATACTGTCATAACGGGCGAGGTGAAACCCGGCCAGAAACTTATGCCTTTTAACGATGTTTTAAATTCAAAAAATCTTTAGTTATGCATTATGCAGAAAATTTAAATATTGCCCGGTTAGGCTTGATTGACCATAAATTCCGTTCTTTTCTTACAATGCTTGGGATCATATTTGGTACTGCATCTGTTATTGCGATGGTTTCTATCGGGGAAGGGGCAAAAAAACAAGCCATCGCAAAATACCAGGATCTGGGTATAAACAATATTATTGTTCGTGATAAAGATTTAACCGATCCTGAGCTTGAAGCGGTGAGAATGAAATTTTCGCAGGGGCTGTCATTAAAGGACGCCGATGCTATTCGTGAGATTGTTCCCGGCGTGTCAGATGTTGCTCCTCAGTCTGAAGTAAAAATGGAAGCAAAATATGCTGATAAATCATCTAAAGCCACAGTCATTGGAATAACGCCATCAATCCTTAAAATACTTAATTATCAGACTGATAAAGGTCAGTTTTTAACTGAAGATCATTATCAGCGTCAGCTTAAAGTTTGTATTCTTGGATCTGCTATCGCCCGATCACTTTTTGGATATGATAATCCGGTTTCACAAAGTGTAAAATTGGGTGATCAGTGGTTTGAGGTTATTGGTGTACTACAAAACAAAGCACTTTTTACCGAAACAGTTGGCGAACTTGCTGCACGGGACCTGAACAATGATGTTTACATTCCTCTGTCAACCTTCAGCAGGCGGATCCCCAGGGATAATCAGTACTCCAGTGAGGTAAAGCAGCTGACTGTGAAGCTTGATAAATCTGACCGCCTTGTTGAGTCTGCTGCAGTTATAAGAAGCATACTGATGCGGCGCCATTTCAGTAATGACGATTTCAGCATAATTGTTCCTTATGAATTATTAAAGCAGGAAGAAAAGGAACGAAGGATATATAATCTTTTACTGGCTTCAATTGCAGCAATATCATTGATAGTAGGAGGCATTGGTATAATGAATATTATGCTTGCTTCTGTGCTTGAAAGAACAAATGAAATAGGCATTCGAAGAGCAATCGGAGGTAAAAAGTCTGACATAATGAGTCAGTTTATAACAGAAGCCGTTGTTCTGAGCATTTCCGGAGGCATTATCGGGGTAATCTTCGGAATATCTCTGTCGCTCGGAATATCCCTGGCAACAGATGTTAAGACACACATCACATTTTATTCGATAATAATTGCTTTTAGCTTTTCTGTACTTGTTGGGATTACATTCGGATATTTGCCCGCAAAAAATGCTGCTAACCTTAAACCTATAGAGTCAATCCGTCATGAATAAGGGCACAGAGCACGGGAAGTTGAAAGGGAGAAGGGGAGTGGGGGAGAAATGGAGAATTGAATCTGAGTAAATCTGCCGGATCTGGAGAAATCACAAATAAATTGAGAAGAGATTGCCACGCTTCGCTCGCAATGACATCCAAGTAAGTAAGTTATGAATTATCAAACTAGTAACCAATAACCCCTAACAAGTTATCCAATGTATCAGTTAAAAAAATNNATAGAATTAGCTAAAGAAAGAAGCAAAACCATGCTCATTTTAAAACAGAGCCAGAAGAAAGCATCCTTCGATCTTAAAGCTGCAACAAGTAGCTTTAAGACACATGTGGATATGGATCTTATAATACCACAATACTCTGAAACAGTAAATCAGTTTCAGGATAGCGCCGGGATTAGTTTTTATCCTGTACGCCAGAACCAGTTAAGCAGCATTTTGACGATTAACCAGCCACTTCCAACGGACGGCTTCCTGTATATTCGTTCAGGAATGGAAAGTTTTGCTGACTACTATGCACATGATCGTAATGCTCAAATCTCTTCAAGTATTGGATTGCAACAGCCTATTGCAGCATTCTTTGGCTATAACCAGTTACGACTGGGATTTAAACAGGCAAAACTTGCCTATGATCTGTCGTCGAAACAATTGAAAAGAGAGGAGCTTGACCTGATCTACGATATAAGCCAGGCCTTTTTTAGTCTGCTTTCTTTTCATGAACAGATGAACATTGCCCAGATGAGCTTAGACAAACAGCAGGAAGCTTACAATATTGCTCAGAATAAATTCAAAGCAGGCTTAATACGCGAAGTAGAGGCTCTCCAGATGGAAGTTGATTTAAGCGAAGCAATAAACAATTACGATATTGCCAGCATTGATTATTTTGCACAGGCCGGCCTGTTTAAAGAAAAATTGGGTATCAACCTCACTGACAGTGTAATAATTAAAAGCGACCTGAGTTATAACAAGGTTTATGTTGATGTTGAAAAGGCTGTTGCTCTGGCGCTTGAAAATCGTCTCGAACTGAAAGAAAATGAGATTCAGATTGAATTATCACAGATGGAGATAAAGAAAAGAAAAGCTGCCGGAAGGATAAATGGGAATATATTATTGAACTATAACTTTATCGGCGTTAACAAGAGTGACCTGGTAATCCCTCTGGAGACATCGCTGGATAATTCATGGCAAAATCTGACCAACAGACGCGGTAGCTTTGGAGTTGGATTAACTGTAAATATTCCTATAATTGACTGGGGTGAAAACAGGGCAAAAGTGAATAGTGCACTGGCGACTCTTAAACAAAATCAAATACAGCTGGATGCAGACAAAGTTACTATTGAACGTGATATCCGGACAACTGTTAGCAGGTTGCAGAGCAACCTCAAACGATTACAATTACTTGAGAAAAATGTTGTCGTCGCTGAAAAAAGCTTCGAAATCTCGCGACAGAGATATGCTAACGGCGATATTGACAGTCAGGCAATGGCTCTGGAACGTGAAAGATTAAACAGCGCTTATCTGTCACGGCTCGAATCATTCATTAATTATAAACTTCTGTTATCTGATGTAATGCGAAAGACTTTTTTCGATTTTGAAAAGAATGTTTCTATGATTGGCCAATGACTCGGGAAGAACGGCACACGACGCACGGTAAATGAAACAAATTATTATCTTTTAAAATTCATCCTTGTGTCGTGAGTCGTCAGCTTTGCGTCTTACTTTTTGATGGAATCATAAATCGCCATTAATATATACGATCTTATAATCATGCAGAGTTTGCTTTGGAGGCAGCCAAAATGATACAACTGATGGATAAGAATATTAAATTTATTGCTTCAGGCGCTTCAAATTATACTGCTGATAATGGCTGGATCGACTGGAATGATTATGCATTGCAGCATATGGTTGGCAAGATCGATTATCTTTCTGTTCATAGATATGCTGCAGAGGTGTTAGCAGGCGACAGGAGCTTCTCTGCTATGATGTCGTCAGATATTGATGTTGATAAAAAGATTGACTTGGTAAAGGCCCTGATTGAGAAGGCAATGCTAAAGACAGGATCAAAGAGACCAGTATATATTTCATTTGATGAATATTCAGGTGGTGGTAATACCATTAGTTATAGATTCCCGGCATATTCTTTTTCACAGTTTGAAATACTGGTTAAATAACTTAATAACAATTAATTTATTATGAAATATTTTTTATTCAATAGTGTACTTTTCTTAATTCTGCTGGCTAACTATGATATTCAGGCCCAGGACAGACTTTATCACAATGAATTCCCATTACAGGATGTAACATTACTTGACGGACCTTTTAAACATGCACGTGATCTGAATATTCAAACTCTTTTGAAGTATGATGTTGATCGTTTGCTTGTTCCTTTCCGCAAAGAAGCCGGGTTACCTGTAAAAGCATTACCTTATCCTAACTGGGAAGGATTGGACGGGCATATAGGCGGGCACTACTTATCAGCAATGGCAATGAACTGTGCAGCTACCAATAATGCTGAATGCAGGAAACGTATGGATTATATGATTTCAGAACTCAAAGCTTGCCAGGAAGCAAATGAAATAAATAATGCTGACTGGGGAAGTGGATACGTCGGCGGAGTTCTGAAAAGTAAGGCGATCTGGAGTACTTTGCAGAAAGGCGATTTCATAGCGTATCGGTCAACCTGGGCACCCTGGTATAATTTGCATAAATTGTATGCAGGGTTAAGAGACGCATGGATATATACAGGAAATAAAGATGCCATAACGATTTTCCTGAAATTTTGTGATTGGGGTATTAATATTACATCTTCACTTACTGATGAACAAATGCAATCCATGCTTGATTCGGAACAGGGAGGCATGAATGAGATTTTCGCTGATGCATTTCAAATATCCGGCGATGAAAAATATCTTGCAGGTGCAAAAAGATTTTCACATAGAATGTTGCTGGATCCAATGTCAGCCGATATTGATAATCTTGATAATAAACATGCCAATACACAGATCCCGAAAGCCATTGGATTTCAGAGAATTGCTGAACTTACACATAATAAGAATTTTACAGAGGCAGGTAGTTTCTTCTGGGAGACAGTGACAGGAAAACGATCGCTTGCTTTCGGAGGGAACAGTAGAAGAGAGTTTTTCCCAGGCGCTTCTTCATGTATTGATTTTATTAATGATGTAGAGGGCCCTGAATCGTGTAATTCATATAATATGCTTAAACTGACAGAAGATCTGTTCAGAACTAATCCATCAGCAAAATATGCAGATTATTATGAGAGAACTTTATTTAATCATATTCTGTCAACCCAGCATCCTGAACACGGTGGTTATGTCTATTTTACTCCGGCCCGCCCGCGTCACTACAGGGTTTACTCCGCACCAAATGAAGCTATGTGGTGCTGTGTAGGAACCGGTATGGAAAACCATGGGAAATACAATCAGTTTATTTATACTCATAAAAATGATACATTGTATTTAAACCTCTTTATTGCATCGGAACTAAACTGGCAGGAAAAAGGGATAAAAATTATGCAGGAAACAGTATTCCCTGATGAGGAAAAAACTAAACTCACAGTGACTAATGGATCTTCACATTTTTGTCTGATGATCCGGTATCCTTCATGGGTGGCAGATAATAGCCTGAAAATCATTGTCAATGGCAAAACTGTATCATACAAATCTCATCCGTCAACTTATATTGCTGTTGACCGGTTGTGGAAAAAAGGCGATGTTGTTCAGGTTTTATTACCAATGCATAATTCAATCGAACATTTACCAAACGTGCCTTCATATATTGCCATAATGCATGGTCCGATCCTGCTTGGTGCAAAAACAGGCACTGAAGATTTAAAAGGTTTGATTGCGGATGATGGCAGATGGGGCCAAATCGCAAGTGGTCAAAAGCTCCCTGTTGACAAAGCGCCTATAATTATAGAAGATGACATTTCTAAAATCGTTGATGAACTGGTGCCTGTAAAAGATAAACCACTGACATTTACCACTCCGGAGCTTAAGATGATCAATCCGATTAATGTTGTGCTTGAACCCTTTTACAGAATTCATGATGCACGATATATGATGTATTGGATGGCCATGACAAATAAACAATACCGTTCTTATCTCGACTCATTGGCAGTGCAGGAAAAAGAATAAAAGCAATTGAAAGTATCCACTTAATCTTTAATTAAACAATAGAAATATCCATCTAAATTCATTGCAGATATTATTAATACAATTCTTATGAAGAAAACATTATTTATTACTCTGGGATTAATACTGACATCAATCCTTTCAGGACAGCAATTTCGATTTCAAAATCCAGGTTTAAGCTCTGAAGAACGGGCCAAAGATCTGATAACCCGTTTAACATTAAGTGAAAAAGCAACCCTGATGTGCGACATATCGGATGCCATACCGCGGTTGGGTATTAAAAAATTCAACTGGTGGAGCGAAGCATTGCATGGTCTTGCTAATAACGGCAATGTTACTGTTTTTCCGGAACCTATAGGTATGGCAGCCTCATTCGATGACCAATTGGTATATCGAATTTTTAACGCCACTTCTGATGAAACTCGCGCCAAGTACAACGAGGCAAAACAAAAAGGACAGGAAAACAAACGGTTTCTTAGTCTTTCAGTTTGGACTCCAAATGTTAACATTTTTCGCGATCCACGCTGGGGACGAGGACAGGAAACATACGGCGAAGATCCTTACCTGACTTCGCGTATGGGAATATCAGTGGTAAAAGGATTGCAGGGACCTTCCGATTCAAAATATAAAAAGTTACTGGCTTGTGCCAAGCATTATGCTGTTCATTCAGGTCCGGAATGGAGCCGTCATGTACTAAACCTCAATAACATTGACCCCCGCGATTTATGGGAAACCTACCTTCCCGCATTTAAGGCTTTAGTTCAGGAAGCCGATGTCCGCGAGGTGATGTGTGCCTATCAGCGGTTGGATGATGAGCCGTGTTGTGGCAATTCACGGTTGCTTCAAAAGATTTTAAGGGATGAATGGGGCTTTAAGTACCTGGTCGTTTCAGATTGTGGCGCTATAACTGATTTTTTTACTAGCCATAAAGTATCATCTGATGCAGTTCATGCCGCATCCAAAGGCGTTTTGGCAGGAACCGATGTTGAGTGCCAATGGATTGACCACGCTTATAAAAAACTGCCCGATGCTGTTGCAAAAGGTTTGATTACAGAAGAAGAAATAAACAAGCATTTGTTGAGGGTTTTGGTTGGCCGGTTCGACCTGGGCGAAATGGATGATGATGCGCTGGTGCCCTGGTCTAAAATTCCTATGTCGGTTGTAAATAATGATGAGCATAGAAAACTTGCTTTAGATATGGCCCTTGAATCAATGACACTTCTTCAGAATAAGAACAATATTCTTCCCTTAAAGAAATCAAATAATGCAATAGCTGTAATTGGCCCAAATGCAAATGATATTCCAATGTTATGGGGAAATTATAACGGAACACCGGTAAGGACAATAACTATTCTCGATGGTATTGCCTCTAAACTTTCAGCCGACAGGATTATTTATGACAAAGGATGCGATCTGATTGAGGATAAAGTGACCGAAAGCTATTTCTCGAAATGTTCGATCGACGGTAAAAAAGGGTTTAAAGCCACTTACTGGAATAATAATGACTTCAAGGGAAATATTGTTGCTGAACTTCAGATTGCGGACCCGATAAAATTAACTGTCGCAGGGCAGCACGAATTTGCACCTGGAGTTCGGCTGGAAGGATTCTCGGCAAAGTATGAATCTGAGTTCGTGCCATCTCAAAATGAAGAGATTGTTTTCAATTATGGAGCTACCGGACACTTTGAATTGCTGGTAAATGGAGAATCCGTCACAAAATTTGATAACTGGAGGTCACTTCCCTCAAGACTTCCATTCAAGGCAGAAAGCGGAAAGAAATATAAAATTGAAATCCTTTATGCCCAGTTGAACGATTGGCAGGCGAACATCGAGTTTAATTTTGGCAGAGAAGTAGATGTAGATTACGCCGGCCTTTTAAAGAAACTTCAGGGCACTGATGTTGTAATATTCGTTGGCGGTATTTCAACGCAACTGGAGGGAGAAGAAATGCCGGTATCATACCCCGGGTTCAGGGGCGGCGACCGCACTGATATAGAACTTCCTTTGGTTCAGCGTAATTGCTTAAAAGCTTTGAAACAAGCCGGGAAAAAGGTAATTTTCGTGAACTGTTCCGGCTCAGCCATTGCTTTATTACCAGAAACCGAAAGCTGTGATGCTATCCTTCAGGCCTGGTATGGAGGAGAATCCGGCGGTCAGGCTGTAGCTGATGTACTATATGGAGATTATAACCCATCGGGTAAACTACCAGTTACATTCTACAAGAACTCTCAACAATTGCCCGATTTCGAGAATTACTCGATGAAAGGACGGACCTATCGCTATATGTCCGATCCACTCTTTCCCTTTGGTTTTGGACTGAGCTATACGACTTTCTCAATCGGGACTGCCGAGATCTCAAGAAACAAGATCAGCAAGGATGGAAATGTTGAAATTACTGTTCCTGTATCAAACACAGGGAAAAGGACGGGAACAGAAATCATTCAGGTTTATGTTCACAAAGTAAATGATACAGATGGACCTCTTAAAACGTTGAAGGGATTCAAGAGGATTGAATTGGCTGCCGGAAAATCAGGTCAGGCAGTTATTAACCTG
Organism: Bacteroidales bacterium; assembly: GCA_003162595.1. Lineage (GTDB taxonomy): Bacteria > Bacteroidota > Bacteroidia > Bacteroidales > VadinHA17 > LD21. Next base: position 15,776 of record PMNJ01000202.1, read on the forward strand.
CCTTCTGCTTCATTTGAGTTCTTCGACCGGATAAGCGGTAAAATGGCTGTCACTCCCGGTGAGTATGAATTATGGTATGGTAACAGTTCAGGTGTTAAAGACCTGAAAATGGCAATGATAACTATTCAGTAAACTTGTAGTATTATGGATCATATGAATCTAAATACTTCTGATTATCAACAGGTGAAAACTTATGTTAACCCGGTATTGCCTGGTGACCATCCTGATCCGACTTTGTTAAAAGTGGGTGATGATTTTTATATACCGTTAAACAAAAATTGGTAATCCACAACAGGAAGAGCGCATCACACGGAATGCCTGCAGCACGCAATTTCAACATTGTACTCGTGGCTAAAAACAAATGCACAGGAACGGATGCAGTTGAAAAATTTGATAAAATATTAATTTATAAAGGAAAGAAAGTGATAGTCCGGCTATATTGATTAGATTGAACTTTCTATTAAGCAAATGCTTTAAACTATAACTTAACTTTAAAATGAAATCAGGAAAAAACAAGATTCTGTTTATAACGACAATTCTGTTCCTTTCAGGCTTTCTTTTAAACGCCCAGGAATTATATGTAGGAGCCAACTATCATCCTCATGATAACAAGCAACCTGAAAAAATAAAAAATGACATTCAGCTTATGAAAGCCGCCGGGCTTAACGTTGTCCGGATGGGTCATCTGGCATGGGATAGTTATGAACCTTCGGATGGAAAATTTGATTTTAAATGGTTTGATAATGTTATGGATATGATGAACCAGGCCGGTATCAAGGTCATTCTTGATATTGCTATACGGCCAGCGCCCATCTGGTTACATCACAAATATCCTTCAATTGATATTGTTGATGCCAACGGGGATGTTCTTTATCCTAACCATCGTTACATGGAAGATATTGGAGATCCGATGTATCAAAAGTATGCCTTACGTTTCGCAGATACGCTTACAAAGAGGTATGGAAAACATCCGGCTTTGATGGCATTTGGTATCGACAATGAATCTGGTGATGGCCGGATATCTTATTCAGAAACTGCGAGAGAAAGGTTTGTAAACTGGTTAAAGAAAAAATATTCTACAGTTGATAATTTAAACAAAGCCTGGGCAACTCAACGATGGTCGAGAAGGATTAATCAGTTTGAAGAAATTGGCTTCCCTGTAGCAACTCACACTACCGATGTGCCTGAAAGAATGCTCGATTTCAGACGTTTTGTTTCAGATGAAATTAATCAGTTACTTTTTAAGGTCATTGAAAAGGTAAATACCAATGCGCCCAATGCATTGGTTAATACAAATGCCTGGTATTACAGCCCGATGAAGTATTTTGACTATTCCCAAATAGCTTATTCCGGAAAAATGACACGCGAAGGCTGTGGTTTCTATCCTGGACTTTCATTAACAACCAATTGGGGCGTTATGAATGCTTTGTTTGGAATTTCACGTATTCAGTTCGAAAGCACAAACCCTTTCTGGTGTACTGAATTTACAACAATGACAGCCGTTCCTAATTCCATCAGAAAATCGGCTTATGCAACGTTAATGTATGGCAACCAGATGGTTTGCGGATGGACATGGCAAAGCATGCTCAATGGTGAAGAGCAATATTTGGAAGGCATGATAGATTGGGACGGTATTCCAAACCGCAAATACGATGAATACAAACAAATTGCCACGGAATTTAAAAAGATAGAAAAATACTTCCCTTACAAACCGCAGGCAAAAGTCGGGCTTGCATTTTCATTTCCCAGCCAGATTGCAAGCAGTTATTTTCCCGAACAACATGAAAACCAATTACAAGCATGCTGGGATATGTTTTACTTGCGCAACATGGATACACGTGTTGTAGAGATCAGCCGCAGTTCATTGAATTACAAATTATTGTTTGTTCCCGGTGTTGCTGTAATGGACGAAGCAACAGCCACTAAAATCCGTGATTACGTGAAAAATGGAGGAACAGTTATTATGACTGATAATTCAGCCATAGTTGATACAACGGGGCAAGTTTTTGCAACTACCCGCCCGGGCAGGTTAAGCGATGTATTTGGCATTCGGCTAGGAGGTTACGAAGAAACAGAGGCCATGAACGAAATTTCATTAAAAGGATACAAAGGCAAGAAACTTGAGGTTACCTATAAAGGGAAGGCCACTGATACAGAATCAGCAAGGTTTGATAATATTGATCTCAGAGGTGCCGAAGTTATCGGGACCATTACCAGCCTCAATAAGGATTATCCAATTATGACCTCTAATAAATACGGGAAAGGCCGGGCAATTTATGTTGGTTTGCCTGCAAATGGCAATGTGCTTGGCGGTTTGGTCGATGATCTGATTGATGAGCTTGGCATTAAAAAAGGCCCTGATGTTCCTTCAGGGATAATTGCACGTCAGATTGATAAAAACCATATGCTGTATCTTAATGTGAGCGGAGAAACTAAAGAGATTCAAATGAAAGGAAACTCACGGAGTATCCTTTTTGACAAAGATTACAACGGCAATTTTACGATTGCACCATACGAACCGGAATTTATTGAAATAAAGTAACTTGTTACTATCTTAAGACTCATTAATATCAATCTATGAAGACACTATATTTTAGTTTGGCGGCACTTTTTGCTACTTCTATAAATTTCACTGTTTCTGCACAGGTTAATTCAGCACGGAACCCCATTATTTTTGCCGATGTCCCGGATATGTCAATGATCAGAGTGGGCGACACGTACTATATGAGCAGTACCACAATGCACATGAGCCCGGGTGTACCTATTATGAAATCAAAGGATCTTATTAACTGGCAGATCGTTAATTACGCATACGACATCCTCGACAATGTCGACGCGTTCACACTTAATAATGGGAAAAATGCTTATGGGAAAGGTACCTGGGCCAGCAGCATCCGTTACTATAATGGTGCATATTATGTCAGTACCTTTTCTCAGACTACTGAAAAGACATATATATATTCTACAAAGGATATCGAAAAAGGGCCATGGAAAGAAATTTCTTTCAATCCGAGTCTTCATGACAATACACTGTTTTTCGACGATGACGGCCGTATTTATATGATTTATGGAAATATTAAACTCAGAATAGTTGAACTGAATGCTGATCTCTCCGGTCCTATGTCAGGTACAGATCAGGTTCTCATCGAGAATACCAGTGCACCGTCAGGAACTGATAGCGGTCTTGGTGAAGGTTCCCAGTTGTTTAAAGTAAAGGGTAAATATTATCTGTTTAACATTACCTGGCCAAGGGGTGGAATGCGTACTGTTGTTGTTCACAGGGCTGATAAGATAACCGGCCAATGGGAAGGAAAGCTTGCCCTGCAGGATAAGGGTATAGCTCAGGGGGGGCTCATTGACACCCCTGATGGCAAATGGTTTGCCTATCTGTTCCGCGATTACGGATCAGTAGGACGTATCCCTTATCTCGTTCCGGTAAAATGGGAGGATGGCTGGCCTGTACTAGGCATTGATGGCAAAGTACCGGATAATCTTGATCTTCCTGCCAGCAAAGGGTTAATTCCCGGCATTGTGGCATCAGATGAATTCAATCGTCGTAAAGGAGAGCTTGCCCTTCCTCTGGTCTGGCAATGGAACCACAACCCCGATAGTAATCTCTGGTCAGTGACAAAGCGAAAGGGTTATCTCCGGCTTACAACGGGTCGTATTGACACAGTTTTCTTATCAGCTAGAAATACGCTGACCCAACGTACATTCGGTCCTGCATGTTCAGGTTCAACATCGATAGATATATCAAACATGAAGGATGGCGATTTTGCCGGACTTGCGCTTTTACAGCGGAAATATGGTCTTATTGGCGTCAGATTCAATAATGGGGCTAAATCGATTGTGATGGTAAATGCCCAATCAGGCAGACCTGTGGAAGTTCAAAGCGTTCCTCTCGCACAAAAAACTGTATATCTGAAGGCTGAATGCGATTTTAATGACCGCACTGATACTGGTTATTTCTATTATAGCCTCGACGGAAAATCATGGACATCAATCGGGTCACAGTTAAAGATGGAATATTCTATGCCCCATTTTATGGGTTATCGTTTTGGGTTATTTAATTATTCTACAAAAACCCAAGGTGGATTTGTTGATTTTGACTGGTTCCATATAGGCGATCAGATTACAAAATAGAATTAAATGGGACACAAATTATTATAAATACACGGATGACAAAAAAATATTTTTTAACATCATCGATTTCTAGTTTCTTCTTGGTGTATACACTATTGTGTTTGGACAAGCAGTCAGGAAAGACAGCCTCTTCTTTAACCCGGACGGTACTATAAGGAAAGTAACACCCACTTTTCGTGGTGTGGGAGTAACCAGTGCCCTGCAAATTCATATAGACAAAGCAGACGGCATCTTACTTGTTGAAGTAAAAATACCTAAAGGTACAGGTTGGAACACAGTTGATGCACGATTGTCAAAATATCAAAAGGGTATTCATAACCTGGTTGTATTGCTAAAAGATAATAATCCTGTTGAGGTTGACTGGATCCTATTTAAAAATTATCAAAATTAACAGGTGGTGTAAATTATGTAAAATATTGAATGATAGTCAATTGCTTACACAGCATTTTAATTATGGTTTTTCTTATTGGAATTTTGGCATGATGGGCATCGTGCGGGCTTTGTTTTTCCGTGAGTCTTGCGTCGTGAGACTTGTGTTCTATTTCTTTATCGAATCATAAATCGCCTGCAGTATCTCCGACCTTATATTCATGTTATATAATTCCTCATTTTTTCTTGTAGGATAGACCCTGTTACATAGGAAGACATAAGATATTTCAGATACCGGGTCAACCCATACAAATGTTCCTGTATACCCCGAATGTCCGAAACTCTCAGGTGATGCACTCCTTGTGGGATAGGTATCTTTTTGAGGAAGCTGTGAATTATTTAGAAGGGGTTTATCAAAACCCAGTCCACGGCGGTTATTGTTTTCCGGAAACTGCACCCGTGTGTAATCTTCCATCACATTCCTGCCTATGATCTGCTGCCCTCCATACTCACCCATCCTGCGATAGAGTTCCAGAAGTTTCATCAGATCATTGGCATCTGAAAACAATCCTGCATGTCCGGATATTCCACCCTGCATAGCAGCAGCTTCATCGTGAACCGTACCCTGTAAAAGCTGTTTTCTGAAAAGAGAGTCATACTCAGTTGGGACAATCCTGCTCATCGGAAATCTTTTATAAGGATTGAAACACATTTCTGCAGCACCAATTTTTTTATAAATGCTGTCTGTTATAAAATCATACCATTTTTGTCTGGTTAAATTTTCGATTATTTCAGGAGCAATAATGAAGGTGAGATCGGAATAGACATATTTTTTCTCGCCAAGCGGACTCTTCTTTATCTCTTTAAACATTTTCTTCCTGTAATTTTTATAGATATAAAGACCCTGAGCTACCTCTAATGGATATCTCTTTCCGAACTCATAACTGAAAGTCCTTGGTTTGAATTTTCCATCCTTCTTTATTGTCTCTTTCCAGAATTGTATAAATGGAGTTAAACCAGCCTGGTGAGTAAGAAAATCTCTCATTCCAATGTTCCCTTTATTTGTTTTTCTGAAATCTGGAAGATAATATCCCAGAGTTTTGTCAGGAGAGAATTTTCCTTCGGTATTCAGGAGCATTAATCCGGCAAGAGTTGAGGATATCTTGGTAATTGAGGCGAGGTCGTAAAGATCATCTTCTCTGACTGCAACCCGGTCATCATATGTCTGATAACCATAGGCTTTCTGAAATACCACGAGTCCTTTTCTTGCAGCCATAACGACGCAACCCGGATATGCTTTTGCTTTTAGCCCGGCATTTACAATTGAATCTATTTTGGTATCTAGAATTTTTGATGACATGCCAACACTTTCAGGTATTCCATATTGCAGCCTTATATTCCCGGGTGTCATAATTCCGTAATCAAAAGGCCATTTTTTATTTATGGTTACAGGAAGGATACCTCTGGCNNGAGGAGCCCGTTTGCTTCCTGAAGAATTTCTAATTTATCAATTCCATAAGGGTTTCCAAACCAGGTTATTATGGTTTTATTATTTTTAATCAGTTTTTCAAGGAACCCATTCAGTTCAGGTTTGATCCCGAATCCAAGATTGGGCCTTTGATCAAGATCAAATATACCAGCAATAACTAAATCGTATTCCGGGAGTTTTTTTAGCAGTTTCTTTGACGCAGCAGAATCGGATGGATCAATGAAAAATTGGTCAGACGGATAGTATTCAGCAATCCTTTTCTGAAAAGATGAGACATTGTCCCTGTTAATTGCGATTGTAGCAATTTTAAGATTCTGCAGATTTTTTACCGGAATAATATCCTGTTTGTTATTCAACACTGTCAAAGCATTAGCATATAGCTCACGGATTAATGCTTTGGACATCATTGGAGATAACTCTTTGTCAATATTATCTTTATTTATTGTCAGTGGTTTATTCAACCCAGCCCAAAATTTGAGTGCAAGGACTTTTCTGCATTTAAGGGCTATATCTTCAGTTGTAATTTTTTTCATTGATATATAGTTCTTTGTTTCCATGATCGTAGCTTCGACATCTGTAACGAATTCCGCTACATCGTTCCCGGCTTCAAGAGCTTTGGCATCAGCCTCGCCGGGCTTGAAATATTTTGTCACTGCCTTCATCATCATGGCATCGGTTACCACTAGTCCTCTGAATCCCAGCTCGTTTTTCAGAAGATCATTTATAATTACATGAGAAAGGGTGGAAGGCAGACCAGTAGTTGTATCGAGTGAAGGCAGGCTAAGATGGGCAACCATTATGCTTCCGATCCCCTCACTGATAAGTTTTCGAAAGGGGTATAGTTCAATGCTGTCCAGTCTTGCCCGGGAATGGGTTATTAGAGGCAAGTCCAGGTGTGAATCAACATTTGTATCACCATGACCAGGAAAATGTTTCCCGGTAGCTAAAATGCCATTGTCCTGCATTCCTTTCATATACATGATGCTTTTCAATGTCACCTGTTCCCTGTTTTCCCCAAATGAACGGTAATTTATAACAGGGTTATGTGCATTAACATTTATATCAAGGACAGGAGCGAAGTTTACCTGCATGCCTAGTCTTTTGAACTGCAATGCAACAGCTTTTCCAAACTGGTAGATCAGGGAATCGTTTTGGATTGCACCCAATGTCATCTGATAAGGAAACCTGTCAACATTATCTAATCTCATACCAACTCCCCATTCAGCATCCAGTGAAATAAGAAGTGGCACTTTCGAAATCTTCTGGTAATAATTGGTAAGTTCGGCTTGTTTTGAGGCTGTGCCCTGGAAGAAAATAATTCCACCGACGCCGTATTTTCTGATTATATCACTTATTTCAACTTCGTGAGATATGTCGCTGTTGGAATAGCCTGCGATCCAGATACATTGTGCTATCTGCTGATCAATTGTGAGGGTCTTCAATACCGAATCGACCCAGGGATGGTTCAAGTATTTAATAAAAGGAGGATCGGACTGTTGTGCCGCAATTTTATTGATTGAAATAAGTGCTATTGTAAGCAGAGTAAAAATTTTTATTGATTTCATTAAATTCATGTTAATGTGTATTTTATTGGCGAACGAATAGAATATATGGATATTGAATCATCTCAAAAGTAACATTTTTATAAATGAAAATCTGACTGTTTTTCCAGCAGATTACGCAGATAGGCGCATAAATTTTCTTTGAATCTTCGTAAATCAGCGAGATCAGCGGGAAACATTAAAAATCCGCATTAATTATTATTTTTACCTGATAATATTTTGTTTTGTCTATGGCAAAAAGCAGCGGTAGGTTGGTTTCTCTGGATATCTTCAGGGGATTAACAGTAGCTTTTATGATTATTGTAAATAATCCGGGTAGCTGGGATTATGTTTATTCTCCGTTGAGGCATTCGAAATGGAATGGATGCACTCTAACCGATCTTGTCTTCCCCTTCTTCCTGTTTATTGTCGGCATGTCAACATGGTATTCATTTAAGAAATACAGCAATGAGATTAATGGCAGCTCCATTTTAAGGATTTTAAGACGCACTTTAACGATTTTCGCGGTTGGATTATTCCTGACAATCTTTCCCCACTTCGTAAGAGATTATTCAACACTCAGAATTATGGGAGTGCTTCAGCGTATAGCTCTGGCCTATGCGTTAGGTGTATTGATCTGCCTCGCAATAAAGAGGGAATATCTCTGGATAATCATCGCGATTCTTCTGCTCATTTACTGGGGATTACTTTCATTTTTTGGTGGGGCTGATCCCTATAGTCTGGGTGGAAATTTTGCACTTAAAGCAGATATTGCGGTTCTGGGCAAGAACCATCTCTATACCGGATTTGGAATTCCGTTTGAACCAGAGGGATTGCTCAGTACGATTCCTGCGGTATGTACAGTTATTATCGGTTATTTTATCGGGGGTATGGTGGGTAAGGGGGCTGCAAGTGGAAAAACAGTCATCAAGATCATCCTTTTAGGTGTTGCAGCTATAGGGCTGGGATATTTATGGAACATGATTTTTCCTATTAATAAACCTTTATGGACAAGTTCTTATGTTTTATTTACGGCTGGAATAGCGATGACGGTTTTTGCGATAATCTATCTTATATCAGATGTTCTTAAGTTTCAGGCCCTCGGAACATTCTTTATGATTTTTGGCACCAATGCCCTTTTTTCCTATTTCCTGGCCGGGATATGGATTAAAATGCTTTTATTCATTCAGATAGAATCAGGTCCTGGAAAGGTTAGTCTTTATAACTGGATTTACGAAAAAGTATGTGTCCCGATAGCCGGTCATCTTAATGGAAGTCTGATATTTGCTGTCATTCAGATGTTGCTGATCTGGGGTGTTGCTTTGATCCTTTACAGGAAGAAGATCATGATCAGGTTATAAAGACAAAAGACAAAAGACAAAAAATAATAGTAAAAAAACTGTCAAAGAGCGGCACAGAGAAGCACAGAGGAACACAGAGGCAAAGAAACAAATCAAAGCGAAACACGAATCAAGAAACGAGAAATGAGGAACGAAATGAGTGAAATTGATGTTATATCAGGAGGTTACAAAGAATTATTTGGAGATTTTGAGATTAAAATAAATGCCTTGCCACAATCTGGTTCCGACAGAAAATATTTTAGAATAACATCCGGAAATAAAAGTGTCATAGGTGCACATAATCCAAACACGGAAGAAAATGAAGCATTTATCGGTTTTACTAAACATTTCATTTCCATGGGACTTCCTGTACCTGAGATCTTCGGATATCTGCCTGATAAATTCATCTATTTTCTTAAGGATCTTGGTGACATAAATCTCTTTACATGGCTCCGGCAAAAACATACTGATGGTGGTTTTGATAATGAAGCCGAGGATACATATCGTAAAATTCTTGACAAACTGATCCAATTCCAGATTAAAGGGATAGACGGTTTGAATCTCGATCTATGTTATCCTCACAGAAGCTTCGACAGGCAATCAATGATGTGGGATATGAATTATTTTAAATACATGTTTCTTAAACTTGTTGCAGTACCTTTTAATGAACGGAGGTTGGAACAAGATTTTAATTTACTCGCTGACTTTCTGCTTGAAACACGCCAGGATTATTTCCTTTACAGGGATTTTCAGTCGGCAAATGTAATGCTGGTAGGTGGGGAACCATGGTTCATTGACTATCAGGGTGGAAGAAAAGGTGCGCCGCAATACGATGTCGCATCTCTCTTGTATGATGCTAAAGCTCATATCCCTGAAAAATCACGTGAGAAGCTTCTTGAATATCATATAAATAATTTTTGTTCCGTATCAGGTGAGAGTAAATCAGAATTCAGGGGTTACTACGCCGGTTTCAGTATGATCAGACTTATGCAAGCCCTGGGCGCCTTCGGATTCAGAGGCCTGTACGAGAAGAAGCCTACTTTTACCGGAAGTATAGTTCCGGCAGTCAAACTTCTTATACAATTAATTGATTCAGAACAACTTCCAATAGTTATTACAGAATTGATCCAGACAGTCAGATTAATACCCGGCGTTCAGATATATAATGAATTAGAGAAGAATCAATCACATGACTGACAGGCAACTGGCAACAGGCGACTGGCTGCAGGAATACCTGATCACTCCAGACTGCAAACTTGACACCTGATGCCACAAAACAAAGAGTAGAATTTTTCCCACATAATAGTTTTTAGAGGGGTAAGTATATGAAGGCAATGATCTTTGCTGCAGGATTAGGCAAACGACTTGGGAATATTACAGAAAGTATTCCTAAGGCGCTTGTTGATATCAATGGGAAAACTGTTCTTCAGATGGCGGTGGAGAAATGCTCTGCATATGGATTTAAGGATATAATCATAAATGTACACCATTTTGCAGATATGGTTGAAGATGAGGTTAAGAGGCTTAATAAAAATGGATTCAGTATCTCTGTTTCAGATGAAAGAGATAAGCTTCTTGAAAATGGAGGAGGGCTTTACAAGGCACGTGATTTTTTTGGAAAAGATCCTTTTCTTCTATATAATGTTGACATAATATCTGATCTTGATCTTTCAGTTCTGTACAGGTTGCATCTTGAAAAAAAAGGTCTGGCCACACTGGCGGTAAGACATCGTCCCGGGAAACGATTTCTGCTAGTTGATAAGGAAGGTCAGCTTCGGGGATGGCGGAATATATCGACAGGGGAACAGATTCTGACAGGAGATACGGAAGATGGGCTTTCTGAAATAGCATTTTCAAGTATGCATATTGTTGAGCCGGAGATTTTTAATTATATGAGTGAGGGAATTTATTCAATGGTTACCATGTATCTTAATCTGGCGGCACAGCACAAAATCTATACTCTTAAGCATGATTA
>PMNJ01000107.1 GCA_003162595.1 Bacteroidales bacterium
GAGGAATAAAGACGGACTTTGCCACTCCTGGGGACTAACTATTCGTGCTTGAGGCATTCCACAGGATTTTTAGTTGCAAATTTCCAAGTATGCCAGCTGACTGTCAAGAATGAAATAATTAATGTAATCATGCCTGCAAATACAAATATCCACCAACTGAGAATAATTCTATACGCAAATTTTTCGAGCCAACTATGCATGAAATAAAATATTACGGGACAGGAAATTATGAAGGAAAGCAAAATCCATCTAATAAACTCCAGGTTAAGCATTAAAACAATTCTTCCACTGGTTGAGCCTGCAACTTTCCTTAATCCGATTTCCTTAATCCGGCTGTCAATCGTAAATAAAACCAATCCGAATAAGCCAATGCATGAAATTAACAGTGCGAGGAGAGAAACATAGGATATAATTCCGGATTCGGTAGCCTCCTTTTTATACATTTTTTGGAAATCATCGTTGAGGAATGAATACTCGAACGAGTTCAGATGAAACAGGGTTTCCCACTTTCTTTTAAGAAAATCTAGAGCTTCGGGAATATTATTAGCAGATATTTTAATCAGTAATTTATCAAATGCCTTTGGATAGTAAGTGATTGCCATGGGCTCGAGGCTGTTATGCAACGATTTAAAGTTGAAATCCTTAACAACACCAATCACTTCACCTTTTCCTAGAATATCAAATTGCTTTCCGATAGGATCATCCCAACCGATTTTTTTTACAGCCAATTCATTCAATACATACACGATCTTTGAGTTAGATGAAATGTCAGCGCGGAAGAACTCACCTTTTACAAGGCTTATTTTCAGAGTACTGAGAAAATCCTGATCAACATCAAGCCAGCTCATCCTATTATTATTTTCTTCTTTTGGGAGTCCTTCCCACCATACATTCTGATTACCGCTTCGACCCTCCGCAAAGTACATGACAGCTGAAGCATTCAGAATAAGCGGTGATGTCAGTATCTCTTTCTTAAATAATTCATATTTTGTTATTATCCCCGTTTTATATATTGGCACCACCACTACCTGATCAGAATTTAATCCTAGGTTTTTGTTCTTAATAAAAGTCATCTGTGACTTGATTATCAGAGTACAGGCAATCAGTGTAATCGAAATAAAGAACTGGAAAACCACAAGTCCTCTCCTTAACCCTTTAACTGAAATACCGCCGGCCATTGTCGGATCACCACGTAGGGACGAAACAGGGTTTACGGATGAGAACATTAATGCCGGATAACTTCCGGATATAATTGATATCAGAATTATAAAAAGCAAAAGTTTAATTAATGAAGTGAATTTGAAAAGCGATTCAAGGTCCAGTGGAAGTCCGGTGAAGGAAATTATTTCCGGTATAATTAAATAACTTATGAACAGAGCTAGAATAAAAGCAGATAAGGTAATTGCAAATGATTCAAATAGAAATTGAACAACAAGATTTAAATTAGTTGCTCCTGATACCTTTCTGACTCCTGCCTCTTTTCCTCTCCTGGTAAAACGGGCTGTTGCAAGGTTCATATAATTGATGCATGCCAGAAGAAGAACAAGGATCAGAATTGAACTGATGATGTAAACATTCCTGAGGTTTGTGTTTGTTAAGAGATCACCACGCAGATTTGAATGCAGATGAATGCTAGTCAAAGGTTGAATATGAAGCTGGAAGTTTTCATGCTCAGGAATTTTATTAACTGTTGCGGGTAATTTCTCATTTATGGAATTAAAAGATCCGGCATTACGTGCCAAAATGTATGTAGTATAGTTCCACATACCCCATGTAAGATTATATTTAAGTTCGGAAAAAGATCCCAGGAAGTCGAACTGAATCTGAGAATTGGCCGGAATATCTTTCATTACACCGGTTACTGTATATGTGGTTTTTGAACCACTATCACTGAGGCGTAAAGTCTGACCTAAAGGGTCTTTACTGCCGTAATACTTTCTGGCTTTGGTTTCACTAATAACAATAGAACCAGGATTATTAAGAGCTGTTTCAGGATTGCCAGATAACAACTTAAATGAGAATATTTTAAAGATCGAAGGGTCAGCTAAATCGATCTCTTCCCAGGATTCTTCATTTTCATATCCCACAAGCATCCTGCCTAGATAGCCGAACCTGACATAATCAACAACATCTGGGATATCATTTTTCAGAGCCTCTCCTAGCGGCGCAGGAGTACTTGCAAAATTGTCAGAATTAGTTTTTTCTTCAAATTCTACTACAACTCTGAATATCCTATCTGCATTTTTATGGAACTTATCGAAGCTGACTTCAAAGCTGAGCCATGTGAACAGGATGATTACCAGTACCAATCCCAGAGCTAATCCTGAGATATTGATCAATGAAAAACTAAGATTCTTTTTAATACTGCGGAATGATGTTACTAAGTTATATTTCAACATAATTATCCAGGTTGTAGAGTATTTTGTCAAAACAAGACAATAAGTTTCAAATACCATACCAATAAATTAGAGACAAGTATATCAATATCTTATGATAAATAAGTAATTAACTTTTGTAAATATGTTTTACAGTTAATCGTAAAATTATTTTACAATAGGTGTGTCGCCAACATTTCCTACAAAAACCACGCTAAGGGAATTAAAAATTCAATACTTTGCCCTCGCACGGTTTTTAGCCAAACACAGGAGATGAAGAATGTTTGTCTAAAAAGGAGNNATTTTTGCAAGGGAGCAAAAATGACTAACTTTGATTAAGTCCTGTTTTCTGGAAAAAACGTATGATAACAGCTTATTTGCAATAATTCTAACCATTTAACCAATAATATTTTATTATGTACATCAGCAACATGCAGCATTTCCTTGATGATAAAGGAAACATACCAAAGCAGATNNTCAGGTGCTTTGAAAAAAGATGTCAGGGGATGATTAAAAGCGAGGTCCTAAAAGAAAATAATGAGATACATTGGGTCTGCTCAAAATGTCAGAATGAAGGAAGAATAAGTAACTGGAAATTGACGAAATGGGATAACCGACGATGAATATAAAATCAATATTAACAAATCTGGTACTGATTTTATGTATTTCCATCGCTTCATCAGCTCAGGAGTTACTACCAACATCCACTACGGGACAAATAGTTAAACATACTTACTACACCCTGTCATATTGCGAAAAGGACGAACAATCAGAATGGGTGTATTATGAGCTCACTTCTGAAATGGTAAAAGGAAGACAACCACGAACTGATGATTATCGTCCTGATGAGAAAGTGTCCAATGTTTCTGAGCAACTTGAAGACTATAGACATTCAGGATATGACCGTGGTCACTTATGCCCGGCAGGGGACATGAAATTAAACCTTACTTCCATGAGTGAAAGTTTCTATCTTTCAAACATGAGTCCGCAAGTCAAAGAATTCAATGATGGCAT
>PMNJ01000280.1 GCA_003162595.1 Bacteroidales bacterium
AGGTTAGTTTTGGAGTTATTGAATGCCTCAGCTGCCGATTTATAGGAATTTTTTGCATTTTCCAATGTTATAATTGCATGATCATAAAGCTGTTTTGCTACTGCATGGTTATTATTCAGGTACTCATAACGATCAGCATCCTCCTGAGCTTGTTTCAAATTCCCTTCCTCAACTTTTAAATTGTCAGCGGCTGCATTATAGTTGCTTTCATAGATCCGTCTGTCAATTTCATANNAACCCTGCACCTGGGAAAGCAGATTAACCTGATAGAGTGCAACCGTCGTTGAAGTGTATCTGTCATAATATACAACAGGCCGGGCTTTTACTGTAAACAGATTAACTGGTATAGGCAGGGGTGATGGTGCCTGTTTTTGTTTACATGAAGAAAGAAGCAGGCAACAAATAAAAGTTAGGGTCAGGTGCGATCTATACATATGCGGATTTATTTTTAATGGACTATTTTATTTATTAAATGGAATTATACCGACTGCTTTTTCCAGATCAATTTTACTTGACAAAAGCTGGAACAGAGCATTTATATAGCCTGTCTCGGCTGTTATAAGGTTTGATTCAGCCACAATAATATTCAGGTATGCCACTATGCCCTGCTTGTACTGAAGCGATAAAATCCGGTATACATCTTTTGCCTTGGTTTCATTATCTCTCAGGATCTGCAGATTATACAGGTTGCTTTTATAACCGGCTAAAGCTGATGTGTACTCAGTATATATCTGTGATTTCAGCTTAATTACATCCCAGTCAGCGAGCTGTTCCTGCAATCTCGATTTGTGAACGCTTTCGGTACGTGAAAATCCTGTGAATAGAGGAAAATTAAATGTTAACCCAATGTAGGAATACGGGTAAGCGGAATTTAAAAGGGCGGGAAATGAATTATTTTCATATTCATAATAATAATTATATATGGCAGATACAGAGGGAAGAAATGATAGTTTATCATAGTTTGTCTGTTGATGCAGCAATTTTTTCAAGGTCTGAAGTTGCTGATATTCAATACGCTTTTCATACTGTAACAGTTGTGTGGTATCGAAAGCAATCTCCTGCATCATTTGAACAGTATCAAAAGCTATATTAAACTGGTGTCCGGGAGGACATCCCATAGTTTGCTTCAGGACAGCATAAGCCGGAACTATGCTTTCAGTTTGTTGCCTCAATTGTGCTTTTGAATTATTAAGCGTGATAATAGCTTGTTCATAATCAGTCACATCTACTAAGCCTCCCACATACTGATGGTAAGCATCCAGAACGCTCCTGCCCAGTCGTGCGGTATCTTCCTCCAAAACATTTATTTGCTCAAGAGTAAACAGAAGGTTATAAAATGATTTGCTGACACTTGATACAATATTTATTTTGGCACTGTCAGTCATTTGTTCTGCCTGCTGTATGTATAGTGGCGCTTTCATGGCTGAGTAAACAAGTTGTGGGTTGAATATTGTCTGCGAAGCAGATAACACCGGGACAAAACTATTGGACACACCAGTATGTGTCTGAACAGGCGGCCCGCCGGGAACTGTTTGATTAGGAACAAATGATGTCGGCAATTGATTGTAATGTAATAGGTTGCCGGAAAGATTCAATTGAGGCAACCAGCCTGAAAGGTTGATTCTATTAGTGATTCTGGCAATATTCAGATTAATTAATGACTGATTAAGTGCAGGCTGGTGCTGAAAGGCAAAATCTATGCATTGTGCAAGCGTAAAAGTCTGAAGTGAGTCTGATATATTGTTTTTTTGCGAATAGGTGCAAAATGAAATATTAATAAGGACGATAATAAAAAAAATTAACATTTTTGTCCTGTACATGGCAATCATCATAATAAATTAAAACAATAAAAGCATTATTAAGTTCGAATCAGGAATATAAGAGAATAATCAATAAAAATCATCATTCCATTTTATAATATTTTTTACATGTAATGCTATTCTGGTAACGTGAATCATTTCATTGAGTGGCTAACGTAGAGGGGTGCAACTTATGAGTTTAATATTTTTTTTGTACTGTTATATTCTTAAACAAATACAAATTTAATTTGTTTAATTATAAACAGACAAATATATAACTATCATGAAAACAATTAAAAAATCAGGGATTACCTTTATGAGTGTGATCTTTATTACTGCTTTGACCAGTGTTTATTCTACTTCACTGCAAGCTCAGGTGAGACAATATACAAATCCGGTCTGGGCGCCTGCTTATTATTCAGGAGTGCGATATTATTATATTCCTGATATCGAAACATTCTATGATTTAACAAACCAGGATTTTGTATACCTCGATGACGGACAATGGCAATTTTCGGATGGATTACCTCCCATGTATAGTGGATTTGATCTTTATAATGCTTATGTTGTTGCACTGGATCTGAATGTTTTCCAGCCCTGGATGCATTTTCACCTTTATGTTTCAAATTATCCCAGATACTATTACCGAAACCTTTATAACAAGACTGATATAGCAAATATCAGAGGATTCAACGAAAATCAACGGAAACCATTCTACTGGACACCGGAAGCCAAAACCAAGATAACAGAAGCACGTAAAACGAATGCGCCAGTACAAAAAACCCGTACAACAAGACCACCTCAAAGCATGAACTACTATGGTAAAAATATAGGACAACCTGTAAAAGTCCGGTCACAAATGAGAGAAAATGCACAGGCAGGACATGGTACAGGAAATACACAGGGAGGACATGAAAAACGTTAGTTAATACTTTGATTATTAAAGTATAATAAAATGATAATGCCTTATCAGGATTTCCTGATAAGGCATTAGCTTTCTATATTAATTCAGAGCAAGTGGTTTTATCCCTTACTTTTCAACTATAATTTAATCAACTGGTTGGTTGTTCGATTTACGAAACACAGGTAACCCAGGACATCAAGGCTTCAAGAATCCCCTTATTCATACCTCAGTGCATCTATAGGATCCAGACTGGCTGCTTTTCTGGCAGGATACCAGCCAAAGAATACCCCGATAACCGTGCATACGGCAAAAGATAAAATTTCCGAACTTGGCAATACAACTACAGGCCATCCCATAGTGGATCCGATTATCTTTGATGCCGCAATACCCAATAAAATGCCGATAATACCTCCGGTTATACTCAGTAAAATTGATTCAGTCAGGAACTGGAGTAAAATATCGAATCCTTTACCACCGATTGCCATACGCAGACCGATTTCCCTGGTACGCTCTGTAACGGATACGTACATTATATTCATGATACCAATACCTCCCACNNTAAAGTCATCCTGGTCGGATGCTTTCATTTTATGTTGTCTGCGGACAGTCTCTTCTATCTGTGTTGCGGCATCGGCGGTTGATTTAGAATCAACGGCTGAAGTATATATGCTCTGTACCCAGGTGATTGCAAGTACTCTTTTCTGTACTGTAGTATATGGCGCAAGTATTAAATCATCCTGATCCTGTCCGAAAGTATTCAACCCTTTAGAATCAAGTACTCCGATTACGAGGAACGGTATTTTTTTGAATCTTATAACCTGCCCGACAGGATCTGCTCCTTCCCCAAATAGATTCTTTACAACTGTTTGCCCCAGGAGGCAAACTTTTGAAGCTCCGCTTAGTTCAGAAGCAGTAAACATACGACCGTTTGTGACTGACCGTTCCCTTATCTGGAGGTAACTCTCATTTTCTCCATAGAGTGATGTTGGCCAGTTTAATGCTCCAAAAACTGCCTGTCCGTTACCCCTGACTTCAGGTGTGGCTGCAAGCACTGCTGGACAATCAGATAAAATTGCAGCAACATCTGTTTCTTTCAGACTTTGCATAGTTGAAGCTCCGAACTGGACTCCTCCTCTCTGTTGCGACCCTGGCACTACTGTAACAAGATTTAATCCCATTCCGGCTATCTGTTGCTGTATGCTGAGTTTAGATCCCTGACCTATTCCAAGCATAGCAATAACCGATGCGACTCCTATAATAATACCAAGCATTGTCAGAAAAGC
>PMNJ01000359.1 GCA_003162595.1 Bacteroidales bacterium
TTCGACCCAGCTTTCCTTATCAACGTTATAGACAATAAAATCGCTGTCGAATTGCCAGTAAGCCCAGGAAAATCCAAGTCTTTCCGCAGTTCGGGCTACAAAGGCTGTATATCGCGCCCTTGAATCCATATCGCCCTTGTCGTAGGCGCCAAATTCACCCAGAAATATTGGCCTGTCATTTTTCAGTGACCAGTCAGCGGCAACCTTAAGCTTTGATTCTACCTCCTTTTTTTCATCCGGAGTACCTGTCCATTTTATACCACTCAGGTTCTTATAATCACTTGCCCATGCTGCTCCCTGATGTGTAAACCGCATGGGATGATAAAAATGCACTGTTACAATAATATTCCGGTCATTATCGGGCAATTTCAATGTATTCAGACTTTCTATGCCATTCCAGTTGCCGGGTCCGATGATCAGGGTCCTGTCAGGATTAGACTCCCTGATGACTTTTATGGCTTCTGCCAGGAATGTGTTCCACATTTCCACGGTAAGCTTCTGGTTGGGCTCATTCAAAAGTTCAAACACTACATTGGCGGATTTATCCTTATACCTTGGAGTAATCTGTTTCCAGAATGAAAGGAACATCTCTTTCTTTGCTTCAGGATTATCAGCCATCGCTGTGTATTCGTGCAAATCCAGGATAATCATAAGATTTGCGTCAAGGCCTTTGGTAACAATCCAGTCGAGTGTTTCGAGCCACCCGGGATTGATTTTATTCTGACTATCCATTTGTGTGAATGGATTCAGGTTTATACGGACTGTAGAAAAACCTGCGTCTTTGATCATCTTAAAATACGATTCTTTGAATCGTCCTTTTTCATAGACTTGCCAGAATGCTTTATCATATCCGAGGATGTTAACTCCTCTGGCTAGTTTAAGACACTGATTCTGGGCAGAAATGATTTGTGCATCTGTCATGCAATTCATTGAAAAACCGGCGATGAACAAGGCAATAATGAGAATCAGTCTTTTCATGGTTTAAAGTTTTAAGTTTGCGCAGATTGAGATACTTTCTATTACCTGGTCAGGATCTCAATCATAGTATTCGGAAGTCCTGCTGCTTCTGCATTCACCTTTATTGAACCTGCTTTTGCATAGGGTCTGATAATAGCCAGGCATTTCCCATTAAAGGTTTTGCATTCAGGCTTGCGGAAACTTTGCATATCATCTGGTGCAGCATTTCCTGATGCCAGCAATTCACCGTCACCTGATACTGTGAATTTAACAGTTAAGTCAGTATTGGGTATAAGATTATCATCTTTGTCCCTGACTTCAACTGAAACATAAGATAGATCGTTACGGTCAGCATTAATCCGGGTTCTGTCGGCTGATAATATCAGGTGAGAAGGCTTTCCGGCCGTTCTGAACACCTTAGTTGCTGCTTCCTTCCCATTTATTAAACCTATAGCTTTCAGCTCGCCGGGTAAGTATGGTACAGTGAATTTTGCAGTAAGCCTGTTTTTGTCAGAAGTTTGTTTTTGTCCTATCACTTTCCCATTTAGCTCAAGGCGTACTTCCTGGCAGCGTGAATAAACCGATACCTGCAATGAATCTCCTTCCTCTCCGGGCCAGGTCCAGCTTTGATATTCAGCCGGCCAGCCCCACATTGAAATCTCTTCCTTTTTACCTGCCGGAAGTGGTGCATGAACTGCCATCTCAAGTTTACTTCTGCCCCATACCACATCCCTGAAATAAGATTGAGCTTTTTTTTGTCCGGTGATATCTATATCGCCGCACCAGGAGTTGTACCAGGGCCATGGCATACTGAAGCTGGCATCCTTCTTGTCATAGTACACATGTCCGATGCCCGATTCTCCAAGATAATCCATACCGGTCCATACAAAATCCCCTATGACCCATGAATCTTTTTCAACCTGCTGCCAGTTTTCAAATGCTTCTATCGGAAACGACTCCGTACCTGCCATTATTCGAGCGGGGTACTTTTTATGATCGTTTTCATATTCTCTCCATTCGTAATTATATCCTGCCACGTCAAGGCTGGCAAAAGCTTTTGCCGAGGCTGACCAATCTATACCGGGATGGTCCCAGAATAAGCAGACTGCTGCAGTAACAGGACGTGAATTGTCGAGAGATTTAACAACCCTGACCAGCTGACTGGCGATACGCTGGCCTGAAGTGTCGGCACGCTCGTAAATTTCATTACCTATACTCCAGGCGATCACACTGGGGTGATTTCGGTCACGAAGGATCATTGATTGCAGATCATTTTTCCAGTTATCTTTAAAATAATTACTATAATCGGATGGGTTTTTTGGATGTTCCCACATGTCGAACGCTTCATCGATTACAAGCATTCCAATCCGGTCGCAGGCGTCCAGAAATTGTTTCGAAGGGGGATTATGGCTGGTACGTATGGCATTGTACCCATTGGCTTTCATTATTTCAACCCGTCTTTCTTCTGCGCGGTCGAAAGCGGCAGAGCCAAGTAAACCGTTGTCATGATGCATGCATGCACCCTTAAGCTCAAGTGGAATATCATTTAGACGAAAACCTTTGCCCGCACTGAAATCAAGTGTTCTTACTCCAAACTGCACCGAATAACTGTCAATTATCTTCCCTTTTGCAACGATCTGGGATGTGGCCCGATACAAGTGGGGATTATCAACCGACCATAAAGATGGTTGTGTTATCTTAAGAGACTGTTCAACTGATAGTGTTCCGTCTGGCTCAATCGCTATTGATTTCTCTGTCTTATCAATAACATGGTCATCTGTATCACTGATAAAAGTTACAAGCTTTCCTTCAGTGTTTTCGTGACCACTGTTTTTAAGCTTAACTGACAACCGGATCTGGGCTATATCCTTTGAAAGTAAGTTTGTCGTAATAAACAAACCGTTTTCAGCTACTCTGAGCGGATTAGTTATTGTTAGCCATACATGACGGTATATCCCTGATCCACTGTACCATCGGCTGTTCTTCCCGGGATTATTTACCTCAACTGCAATTACATTATCGGATCCGGGGATCAGCAGCCGTGATATGTCGAACGAAAAAGGGGTATATCCATAGAAATGATCCCCTGCCTTTTTCCCGTTCACCCAGACACTGGATATCATATATACACCATCGAAGCAAACAGATACATTTTTCATCCTGTACGAATCATCGGGGGTGAAATGTTTCCTGTACCAGCCGGTGCCCCCTTTTACATGCCCTGTGGCAATGTCTCCTTCACTGGTTTTGGTGAAAGGACCAATATGATCCTCATTATCGCTTCCGGCAAAATTCTCAATACTCCAGTCATGGGGCAGATCCAGTGTACGCCATCTGGAGTCATCAAACAAAGGATCTTCAGCTCCGGTCACACTGTCGCGCAGGAATTTCCACCCCGTGTCAAATGGAAGATTTCGATTATTGATGGATTTGTTTTTTGTATTATCCGTTGAGTAGGATAACAGCATTAAACTTAAAGAGAGGAACAGTGGAAATATCAGTTTTTTCATCGCAGGAAGCTTTTTAGAACTATAGTAAAAGTAAACCAAATTTTAGGACTCTTTCACCACTTAAAAAGAAAAAATCAGATCAATGATGTATTTATTAAACCGGGATGCGTTTATATTTGTTATACAAATAGTTTATAAATGAATTCATGCTTTGCATAAATAATTTAAAATACTATAAAGTTCAGTTAACTAAAAATTCAGAAAGATGAAAAGGATGTTTCTTTTGACGACGTTGCTTATAACAGGGACATTGATATTTTCCCAGCCGGCGGAAGATAAATTTATGCCGGTTACTACAAATTCAAAATCAGCCTTGTCGCTTTATAACCAGGCAATGAAATACTATGATGACGTTAAACTGAAGGATGCGCTTGAAACATTTAAAAAAGCTCTTAATGCGGATCCGGATTTTTTCATGGCTAATTACCAGATGGCTTCATATTACCTTCTGAATCGATCTGATGATAATTTTAACGAATATGCTGATGCCGCAATCAATTGTAGAGCAAAACTCACTGATGCTGAGGAACTTCTGAAAGAGGGCCTGGTCAAATTGAAGCAGGGTCGTACCAATGTTACCGACCTGGGGAAAAAACTTGTGGAAATGTATCCGGATGATCCAAATTCATATAATAACCTGGTTTCTTTTCAATCACTTGCAGGCGATTCTACTGGCATAGTTGAAACTTTGAATAAAGCAATTATAATTGCTTCTAATCCTGCATCCTTTTACAATCAGCTCGGATATGCATATCTGACATTAAATCAGAGCGATAAAGCGGAAGAAGCCTTCAATAAATACATTGAGCTGGAACCAAAGAATCCGAACGTGTACGACTCAAAGGGAGATTTCTATATGTTCATTAGAAGATACGATAAAGCTTATGAATCATATATGACAGCTAATTCCATAGATCCTTCTTTCAGTCATGACAAGGCCGAACTGGCAAAACAGCTTTATGAACAGACGGAAGGCAAGAAACTGCAAATAATCTCCATATAATCTTTTCCCTTTAACGAAAAAGCGCAACCATACTGAGAGTAACATTAATCCTTAATTGAGAATAATCCCTCCCGGAGGAGGGGATGAAAGGGGAGAGGTAAAACAGCAGAGAATTTGTAGAGACGTTGCATGCAATGCCTCTATTTGATTAGATCAGGGATATTATTGGAATTATCGAAATTGATAAGCCAGTGCATATCTTTTGAGTTGAAAATAAGTATTAACTTTAACAGATAATATATTGATTTTGTCAACCAAAGTTTCTTATTTTCAAGAATAAAACTATCTTCATGGTTGTCTCTATACAGTAATCAACTTCTTCTGATCTAACCTTAACTCTGGCATATGAAAAAGCAAAAACTTTTTTTGAAAGCACTTTTTTTAAGTGCATTCCTTGGCCTTTCGGCATTAATCTTTCTTGGCCTCAGCTCATACAGCAGCCAGCCTAAAACTAATATTGCTGAAAGAAGAGCATCATTTGATGTTGGATGGCGGTTTCTCAAAGATAGTCTCTCGGGTTTTGAAAATCCTGATTTTAACGATTCAAACTGGAGGCTTCTCGACGTGCCTCATGACTGGAGTATTGAAGATCTCCCTGGTCAGAACGGTGTTGATATAATAGGGCCGTTTGATAAATCTGCTGTTGATAAAATGAGTTCAGGCTACACGATTGGTGGTATAGGGTGGTACCGGAAAAGCTTTACACTGACCGAAACAGATAAAAATAAAACTGTCTACCTGCAATTCGACGGTGTTTATATGAACTCGGATGTATGGCTTAACGGTAAACATCTTGGATTTCACCCTTACGGATATACTCCGTTTAGTTACGATATTACTTCATTTCTTAATCCTTCCGGTCAGGCTAATGTCGTTGCAGTACGTGTTAAAAATGATGGATTGAATTCACGCTGGTATTCGGGTTCAGGTATAACCCGGCATGTATGGCTAACCGTAGTAAATCATGTTCATATAGATATATCCGGAGGCCTTTACATCACAACACCGGCAGTCTCTGAAAATTCTGCTGAGGTAAAAATTGCAACCACAGTCGTGAATACGGGCACTAATGATAAAAAGATTGTTCTACAGACTCAGTTGTTCGATCCATCAGGTAAGCTTGCCGGATCGGCAAAAAGCAACTCTGTACTGACACCAGGTCAGTCGATAGAATTAATACAAAATGTTCAGGTAGAGAAACCAGCTCTCTGGTCAACGGATGTGCCCAACCTTTATCAGGCGAAGGTATCTGTTTTAATAGATGGAGCAGTAGTTGATAACGAGGAAACTTTATTTGGTATCCGCAGCATAAAAATTGATGCACAGAATGGTTTAACTATCAATGGTAAAACGGTTAAAATGATTGGAGGTTGTTACCATCTCGACAACGGACCTCTTGGTACAGCTTCTATTGACCGGGCTGAGGAGCGCAAAATTGAGGTATTGAAGAAAACGGGATTTAATTCAATAAGGACCAGCCACAACCCTCCATCACCAGCACTGCTTGATGCATGTGACCGTTTGGGAATGTTAGTGATCGATGAAATTTTTGATATGTGGGAAACGCCAAAAAAAGAAAAGGACTACCACCTGAACTTCAGCGACTGGTGGCATAAAGATGTGGAGTCGTGGGTTAAGCGCGACAGGAATCACCCATCAGTTATCATATGGAGTATCGGAAACGAAATTCGTGAAACATTTGATACTTCAGGATTAAGGATTGCAAGAAATCTGAGCGGAGAGATTCGTCGGTTTGATCAGACTCGCAGTATCACTGAAGCATTCAATGATTTTGCATGGATGAGAGGTCAGAAAAGCAGATGGGATTCAATTCCGGAACACATGGGGCTACTTAATGTTGTAGGATATAATTATGCGTATAAGAGGTATGAGGAAGATCATATTAAATATCCTGACCGTGTTATGGTTGGAACTGAAACTAATCCTCCACTCGCATTGGAAAACTATGAAATGGTTAAGAAGCATCCTTATGTTATTGGGTATTTTGTCTGGACTGCCACTGATAACATTGGTGAAGCAGGTGTAGGTATGCCCCAGTTAATTGATAATACAACAGATAACAAAACTTCGCAAAGCAATGAGAATCCACAGGGCCCGGGAGCATCCGGACAAAAGGAGACATCACCAGGAAACTTTCCAGGTCCTCAGGCAGGTGGAAAAGGTGCGAATGCAGGAGGTCCTCCTTCTGGCGGATTTTTCAGACGTGATCCCTGGCCGGTATTTAACAATTACCAGGGTGATATTGACCTTATAGGGAACAGAAAGATGCCTTCATATTATCAGCATGTTGTATGGGGTAAAAGTAAAGTTGAAATCTTCGTTCACCGTCCGATACCGGAAGGTAAAAAAGAGGTTACAAGCCCCTGGGGATTTCCTGATGTGATAAAAAGCTGGAATTGGCCAGGTCATGAAGGTGAAAAACTCCAGGTACATGTTTACACTCGCAGCCAACAGGTCAAACTTGAGCTAAATGGTAAAATTGTCGGTGAACAAAATGTGGATCCGATGAAATCTATTACAGCTACGTTTGAGGTCCCTTATGAGCCGGGAACGCTTATTGCGCATTGCTATGATAATGATAAGGAATCAGCCTCACAAACTCTTGAAACTACAGGCAAACCGATAGCTGTCAGACTGATTGCTGACAGGACCCAAATCAAGGCCGACAGGAACGATCTCTCTTATGTTAGAGCTGAGATAATAGATTCCAAAGGTAACATTGTTCCTGATGCAGATAATATAGTTGTAAANNCTGGCAATAATTCGTCCGGAAACAACCTCTGGAAAAATAAGTGTCAGGGCTACGGCTGAAGGATTAAAGGAAGCATCTCTTATAATAACAACTAAATAAACGGACCTGCCCAAAAAAGCATACGGGAGTTTGAAATCGAAAAAATCATGCTACGCTGTATTGGGTATAAGAGGTTTTTAATTTCTTTTAGCATTTTTTGAGTCATCAGCATTCGATCAGTAAGATTTAAAACACTCTTAAATCCATGAAAAGAAAAATGTTCTCACCCGGTTTTCTAATGGTGTTATCACTTACAATGCATGCCCAATCCTATGTGCCGGAACTTAAAAACGCCAGAGTTATTGTAAGTCCTGTGGCACCGATAAAGGCCTATGCTTTCAATTTGAAAGATGTTAAGCTCCTGGATGGAAGCCCCTTTAAAAACGCAATGGAGAAGGATGCTGCTTACCTTCTGGTTATCGAACCTGACCGTCTTCTATTCCGGTTTTACCAGAATGCCGGCTTGCCAACCAAAGGCGAAATTTATGGAGGTTGGGAGAGTGAGGGGCTTTCGGGTCATACCCTTGGACATTACCTTTCGGCTTGTGCATTGTTTTATTCCAATACCGGGAATGTGGAGTTTAAAAACAGGGTAGATTATATTGTGTCTGAACTTGCGCGATGCCAGCAAGCCCGCAAAACAGGATACGTGGGAGGTATCCCAAATGAAGATACGCTTTGGGCTAAAGTATCGCGAGGAGAAATAAGATCAGGTGGTTTTGACCTGAATGGAGCCTGGTCGCCCTGGTACACTGTGCATAAAGTGATGGCCGGACTGGTGGATGCATATCTGTATTGCGACAACCAACAAGCATTAAAAGTCGTTACCGGTATTGCCGATTGGACTGAAATGGTTGTTAAGAACCTTACCGAAGAGCAGCGTCTCAGGATGCTCAACTGCGAATATGGAGGAATGCAGGATGTATTGGTTAATATCTATTCCATTAACGGCAACAAAAAATATCTTGATCTAGCCTATAAATTCGATGATGAATTTATAATGGGACAACTCGCCAAAGGCATCGATCCTATGGCTGGCAAGCACTCCAATACCAATGTTCCCAAAGCCATTGGTGCTGCCAGGAGGTATGAACTTACTAAAAGTCCAACGGATCATCAAATTGCCACATTTTTTTGGGAAATTATGGCACACCACCAGGCCTATGTAATTGGGGGGAACAGTAATTATGAATACCTTGGCGAGCCTGATAAACTCAATGACCGCCTGAGCGACAATACATGCGAAACCTGTAATTCGTACAACATGCTCAAACTCACCCGGCATTTATTTGCATGGGAACCCAATAGCAAACTTTTTGATTTTTACGAGCGAACGCTTTACAATCACATCCTATCATCCCAAAATCCGGAAAACGGAATGATGTGTTATTTTACCCCTCTTCGCATGGGTACTCGCAAAGAATTCAGCGACCAATTTAATACCTTTACCTGTTGCGTCGGCAGTGGCATGGAAAACCACAGCAAATATGCTGAAGCCATATACAACGAAACCTCAGGCGGTGATTTGTATATCAATCTATTCCTTCCTTCCGAATTGAACTGGAGAACTCGTAGCGCAACAATAAGACTGGAAACAGGATTTCCTTATGACAACAAAGTTACTGTCAGTGTTGGCTTAAAGAAAAATCAGTTTTTTTCACTTTTTCTGCGTCAGCCGGCATGGGCAAAAGGCGGAATTGCGATTACTATAAATGGGAAATCTGTAAAAATTACTCCAAATGCTTCAGGCTATGCAGAGATAAACCGGAAATGGAAAAACAATGATATTATTGAGATCACTCTGCCCATGGATCTTCATATTGAATCCATGCCCGATAATGCGGACCGAATAGCATTCCTTTATGGTCCGATTGTGCTGGCGGCTGACCTGGGTGATTCGTTGCCTGATCCGGTGTTCGGAACTCCGGTTTTGCTTACTGATAACCGGAATATAAAAGACTGGCTGAAACCTGTTGATTTGAAAACACTGACTTTTGAAACAAAGGGCATTGGGCAACCCAAAGATATTACGCTTAAACCTTTTTACACCTTGTACAATAAGTATTACAGCGTATATTTCGACTTTTTTACAAAAGCAGGATGGCTAACCCGTCAGGCAGAATATGAAGCTGATAAGAAACAGCAACAATTAATTGAAGAACGCACTATTGATTATTTCCGCATAGGCGAAATGCAGCCTGAACGCGACCATAAACTGGTTGCCACTGAGAAATCGTATGTCGACATCGCATTGGGAAGGACAGGTAGAGAGGCTCGGAGCAATAATAATTTTACATATACCATGAAAGTGAATCCTGGAGCTGCCAACATTTTGCTGCTCACCTATATTGGCGATGATAAGGATCGCAAGTTCGATGTGTTGGCTGATGGAGTGAAAATTGCATATGTTGAATGGAATGGAGGAACTACAGGTAAATTTTACGATAATGAATATGTTATCCCCGCAGATATCATTGGCAACAAAACCTCAGTAACCATTAAGATTGATGCAAACCATGGCAGAACAGCCGGAAGAATCTTTGGCTCCCGCACCCTGAAAGGAGATAAGTAAAACTTCATCTGAATAATTACTATAATAAAAAGCCATTTCAATTCCAAAAACAAAAAATTAGTAAAAACAAAATTTATCCTTTATTTTGCCGCTAAAACAACTAAGCGGTACTATCTTCGCAAGCCAGGCTGTATTGTTTCCTGTAAAGTGTAAACCACTGAAAAACTACACAGAAGCTGCCTTGCCAGGAAACCGTCGTTTGATGGGCGATACTCATCTTTTTACACCTAACGAACCTAACTCTTTCGAAATTTACTATTTTGTAAACCCGGATCAATTTATTGCGCCAAAGAAAAAGCAACTGTTACTGCCAACTATCGAAATCAGGAACGAAGCTGATAGCCTCTTGAAATCGCTCCAGATAAAAGAATCCGAATTCGGTAAGGCGGAATTTCCTTTCAGAGATCTGTAAGCTGTTAATTGCAACAATTGCTTATACAAAAATTTCTTTCATTGTCACTTATTTGGATAAAATCTTGAATAATAGTCGTATTATCGGTAAAGATATAAACCTGATATGAAATAAGGATATATCTAAAATTCTTCATAATTTTATAGGAAGGCAGTGCTGGTTGGTTTCATGATTTAATTCACAATTTTGCAGTAAGAGAAAGTTTTTATACTCAATACCAAGGCAGGTGATTTAATAATCATTTATGAAAGCTAGAATTAAGGAAAAAAACTCAAGCAAGGTGGAATTATCTATTGTGATGCCATGTCTTAATGAAGCAGAGACATTGGGGAATTGCATTAAAAAGGCATTAGCTTTTATTGAAAGAGAGAATATTGAAGGAGAAATACTTATATCCGATAACGGGAGCACAGATTGTTCTCAGGAGATTGCAGTAAAGTATAATGCCAGATTGGTACATGCTAATAAGAAAGGTTATGGAGCATCACTGGAGGAAGGTATTAATGATGCAAAAGGAACATATGTTATAATGGGAGATTCAGATGAGAGTTATGATTTTTCAAATCTAATGCCTTTTGTCAATGAATTAAGAAAAGGTTGTGATTTAGTAATAGGAAATCGTTTTAAAGGCGGTATAGCAAAGGGAGCTATGCCTTTTTCACATAAATATATCTGAAATCCGGTTTTATCTTTTATCGGGAGGCTCTTTTTTCACATAAAAATTGCTGACTTCCATTGTGGACTCAGAGGCTTAACGAAAAAAGCCTTCAAAGAAATGAATCTTCGTACAACAGGAATGGAATTTGCATCAGAAATGGTTGTAAAAGCAGCTTTACTCAAAATGAAAATAGTGGAAGTTCCAACCACTCTGTCTGTTGATGGCAGAAGTCGCCCCCCACATTTAAGAACATGGCACGACGGATGGAGGCATTTACGTTTTTTACTGATGTTTTCTCCTAAGTGGCTGTTTCTGTATCCGGGCCTGTTTATCATACTTATATCTCTTTTATTTAGCTCTTTACTTTTTATTAATCCAATAAAGGTAAACGGTGTCGTCTTCGATATTCACACACTGATAGTTACATCCTTTGCTTTGCTCATCGGAGTGCAGTTTGTTTTTTTCCATTCATTTGTAAAAATATACAGTATCACCAGTGGTATAATCCCTTCTGATAAAAAATTTGAAAATATATTTAACTATTTTACTCTTGAAAGAGGCTTATTGGTTGGAATTTTAATCTTTTTGATAGGGGCAATTATAATGTTAAATAATTTTCTCTCATGGAGTTCTGCTGGTTTTTCCGACCTCGTCCCATCATACTTTGTCAGGCGTATTTTATCCGGGATAGTACCATCCGTTTTGGGAATACAAATAATAATCTTTAGTTTCATTTTTAGTATAATTGGTATCAGGGAAGAGAAATGAGTTCTCCTATCGCAAAAATAAAAAAAGGATTTTTTGATAAGATATTGATATCGATCCATAAAAAAACTTCGCATTCAAAAAGAGTTGATTTATTGTCAACTCTTTTTGCAGAGGTAATAAAATCTGTAAACCCTGAGAATAAGAAATTGCGGTTACTGGATGTCGGATGTGGAGATATGGCTGTAGCCAAAGCCTTAGCATCAAAGTATGAAATTCTTCAATTTATATGTATAGATATTTATCCGAATATAGAACATTGGGATAATTACTTTGAGTTTGATGGTAAAAAGATCCCATTTAATGATAAAGAGTTTGATGTTGTCTTGTTCAGTGATGTATTACATCATGATTCTGTTAATATAAAGACCTTATTAATTGAAGCGAAACGGGTTTCAAACATTATATTGATTAAAGACCATTTTGAGTACGGTTTATGGTCACGAAGAATATTGCAATTAGCTGATTTCGTTGGAAATTATGGTTATGGTGTTTCCGTCCCTAAATACTATTTTTCAAAACAATCATTCTCTTACCTGCTGGATGAATGTAAATTTAATGAGATCGTACAGCTTTGTCCCATTCAGTTATATAAATATTCTACTATAATAAAACTGATATTTAAAAGTAAATATCAGTTTATAAGCTTAATACATTAATTACTTATGGAAAGAGAATCGGTAAAAAATCTTCTATTATTTATAATGGTAATGCTCTTGTTTGCTTTCTCCTATTATAGGAATCTGTGGGGTGTGGTGGAGAGAAAAAAATTTAATGATTTTGATGTTTATTGTGAGTCTCAGGTTCTTGGTCGGGTGATCAGAGCAGAAAAAGAAGGAATATTTTCTGAAGGAGGTTTAAATGGTTGGGTCAGGGATGACTCAATAATGAAAGATATGACATGGGATTAAATGACTTATTTTCAGTTTGATATTTATAAGAAAGGATTAGAAATAGGACCAGCTCACTTCATAATTTACGATAGCCAGATGGGCGGACAAGCCATGATTTTTGCTTTGTTAGACAAGATTTCTCCATTTAGCAATTCATTAAACCTCTACCTGTTTTGGATGATAAATTCATTTTCAATGGCATTTTTATTGACTCTTTTTGTTTCATGGGTTTATAAAAATTATGGATTTAGTGCTTCATTAATAACCTTCCTGCTTCTTTTAATTTCACCCTGGCTGACTTTTTTTGGGAAAGACCTGTATTTAATGTTAAGTTCATTCTATTTGCCCTTTATAATAATGCTATACCTTCTGTTTTCTGAATTTAAAGGAAAAACAAAAATTTCTCTGCGAAAACTGTTTCTGATTTCCACAGGACTGATATTTGTAAAATTGTTCTTTTCGGGTTTTGAATTTATTACATCCGCCTTAGTGATGTTCACTATTCCATTATTCCATTATATGTTCTTAAGCAAGTGGAAGATGAAGTTTTTTTTAAAAAGATTTACAAGTGTCGCGTTAGGAGCCATATCTGGTATTATTATGTATGCTGTACTATTTTCATATCAGCTTTCGACCTTAAAAGGAAACTTCTTATATGGATTTAAATATATGTTATACTGTTTTTTAAAGAGAACATATGGGAACAGTGCTGATTTTCCTGAAGGGTTCAAGGAATCCCTGGAATCAAATGTAATAGTAGTTCTTAAACAATATTTTCATTCAAAAGCTATCGACATAGGTATGGTAGGAATTAGCTTTGGGGTATTGTTTTGTATATTTATAATATTTTCATTGCTTAGCATGGCCCCTGAAAACATTACACCGACTACATATGCGAATAGGAAGAGAAACATTCCTCTGGTTTTTACTACATGGATATCTGTTTTAGGACCATTTTCCTGGTTTATTATTTTTAAAGCGCATTCATTTGTTCATTTGGATTTTGATGAAATAGTTTGGTATATGCCATATTGCCTTTTTGGTTTCGCTTTGATTGGAAGTGTTGGCTCTTCTCTGATAAAAGATATAAATATATATTTTGGGAACAAGGATCAAGTCGCTACTGGTTCTGGTTAAAAGCAGGAAATTGGAATAGTAGTATATTTAATAATATAAAGGGAATAAAGCCCTGTTGCTTTCGCAACAAGGCTTTTCCTTTGTAGCGGAGGGAGGATTCGAACCTCCGACCTTTGGGTTATGAGCCCAACGAGCTACCACTGCTCCACCCCGCAATATATCTTANNTAAGTCAATCCAAATGAGCCCAACGAGCGCCGAAAATCAGCAAGCTCTGCTTGCTCTGATTTTCGAGCATCCTCGAAAAACAAGCAAATCAAAGATTTGCGTTTTTCGGGACTATCACTGTCCCGAATTTCTACCGCCATCGGCGGTCTAGAAATTCGAGGATCCTCGCAAAATTAAGCAAATCTCTGATTTGCTATTTTGCGGGACTCCACCCCGCAATATCGAGGGGCAAATGTAGTATATATGGTGCAATCGGCAAAACAATTTTGAATATATTTTGATTCGACAGATCTGATTCCACGGATCAATTACTGCTGACTCTCCTGCTTCCTACTTTCGACTTCATTATGATTTAAATTTTAATTGTTAGTTTTGTTTACAATTTAATGTTTTAACTGTTGATACATATAGGAATCTTATGTAGTAACTGAAAATTAATTTTTATGCCACGAGTATTTAAAGCAACGGAGTTAGAAAGAGAAGAAAAAGAGGTAAAACGCGATTACCTCGACCGACATATGCCACATGTTTTCTGTCCTGATACAGTTAAAAGAGGAGAGAAATTTGAGGTTAAAGTAAAGCTTGGTGAAGAATATCCCCATCCTGATGAAAATGACCATTTCATAAGCGTAATCNNCTGTTAAGGTTGTATAAAAGGTTTAAATTCCCATTTTTGGTTCCGTTAATTCTTTTGATGAGGCAGGATTATTATCTTTGCAAGCCGATTAATTTATAGAAAATGGCTAAGGACGATAAGAAAAAAAGCAACTGGCGAGATAAATACAGATTTTCTGTTATAAATGATCATACCTTAGAGGANNATGAGTGCTATCCGTCTTGACTCTCTCGATCGCGAACTGAAGTTAAGGGATAAGTATTTCGACAACCTTAATTCAATAATATCAGGCAACCAACCTGTTGAAATGCCTGCAAGGCAAGACTCCACCAAAAATTATAAAGCAATAAAATTCAATACCTCACCTAACGATTCTGTCTTAAGGGCACGTGTTGAAAAAGAAGAAAAGT